>NZ_JOCB01000007.1 GCF_000718775.1 Streptomyces sp. NRRL S-31 | reverse complement strand
CGTACAGCGGGCGCGGTCCGGACCGCGCCCGCTGTACGTGGGCACCTACACCTCCGCCGAGGGCGGCGGGACCGGCATCGGCCTGGCGTCGTACGACCCGGAGTCGGGCCGGATCACCGGGGCGGGCACGGTCACCGGGGTCCCCGACCCGTCGTATCTCGCGGTGCACCCGGACGGCCGCACCCTGTACGCGGTGGACGAGCGGCAGGACGGCGGGGTGACGGCCGTGCGCCTGGCCGACCGGCGTGTGCTCGGCACCCGGAGCACGGGCGGCGCGGGACCCTGCCACCTGTCGGTGCATCCCGGCGGACGCTGGCTGCTCAGCGCGAACTACACCTCCGGCAGTGTCGCCGTGCACCCGATCGGCGCCTCGGGCGCCTTGGGCGAGCGCACGGACCTCGTCGCGCACACCTCCCCGCCGCCCGGGCCCGGCCGGCAGGGCCCGCACGCCCACCAGTTCCTGACCAGCCCCGACGGCGGGCACGTCCTCGCCGTCGACCTCGGCACCGACACCGTGTACACCTACCGCCTCGACCAGGCGCGGGGCACGCTCACGGAGGTGGCGCGGGCCCAAACCCGGTCCGGTGCCGGGCCGCGCCACCTGGCCTTCCACCCGGGCGGCCGGTACGCCTACCTGGCCAACGAGGTGGACGACACCGTGGCCGTCTGCGCCTACGACCCGCCGTCCGGGCGGCTGAGCGTCGGCGCGCCGCAGCCGACGGGGTCGGACGGCGGCACGAACTACCCGGCGCAGTTCCTGGTGACGGCGAACGGCCGGTACGCGTTCCTCGCCAACCGGGGGCACAACAGCCTCGCGCGGTACGCCGTGGAGGCCGACGGGGCCCGGCTTCGGCTGCTCGGCACGGTGCCGGCGGGCGGGGACTTCCCGCGGCAGATCGCGTTCTCGCCGGACGGCCGGCTGCTGTTCGCGGCGAACCAGCGCTCCGGCACGGTCACCGTCTTCGAGGTCGACGCGGACGGCGGCGGACTGCGGCGGACCGGTGAGCCGTTCCGGTCACCCGTCGCCGTCTGCGCGCTGCCGCTGTAGCGCGCGCGGGCAGCCGGCGGCCGCGGCCTGTGCCAGCAGGGCGTGCATGCGCTCGGTGAGCCGGGCGACGTCGTCGGCGGGCGCGTGGAAGGGCAGCCGTACGTCACCGTGGGCGCGGGCGCGTTCGATGCGCAGGGTCAGTCCGTGCCGGTCGACGGCGAGCGGCACCACCCGGGTCGCGGCGTGCAGGCTCTCCGGCCGGACCAGGCGGGTGAGGCGCTCGACGGCGTCCGGGTGGGCGTCGGCCAGGTGGGTGAGCAGCCGGGGCTCGGCCTCGGTGAGCGGGTCGGGCCGGGCGGCGGTGAACTCCTCCGGGTCGACCACCACGGGCCCGGAGGACTGCCTCAGGACGATCCGGGTGGGGTGCAGGACCAGGGCGCCCCCGGACGGGGCGAACCAGCCGGAGAGCCAGAGCCGGGCCCGGATGCGGCCGCGCACGGGTACGGGGGCCGCGTCGGCGAACTCCAGCAGGGCGGAGGGCTCCTGGCGCGGTGCGCACAGGACCGCGGCGAGCAGTCCGCTGTCGTCGGGGACCGTCAGCCGGACCCGGCCGTCCTCGGTCACGGTGTGCGCGCCGGCGTACTCCTCGCGGACGCCGTCCGCGGTCACCGCGCACGACCACGCCGCGGCCAGCACCGAGCGCGCCCGTTCCGCCGCGCCGGGGGCGGCCGTCCAGTCCTGCGTGTCACCCATCCCGGGCCCTCCTTAAGGTAAGCCTTACCTAACCTATCGGAGATCGGGGTGTGCGCCAACCACGCCGTACCGGCGCACGGGGTTACGCGAGGACGCCCAGCAGCGCGCGGGCGCACAGGTCGCGCACCTGCTCGCGGCTCAGCCCGCCCTCCCCGCGCAGCCACTCCAGGCAGACGGCGGTGGTGAAGGCGAGCCAGCCGCGCACCGCCAGGCGCACCTCGGGAGCGGCCTCGTGGGCCGGCCCGAACTCGGGGTCGGCGGCGAGGGCGGCCAGGATCTGCGTCTCCTGGGCGGCCAGCGCCTGCCGGTAGACGCGGCGCACGGCCCGGTCACCGGCCGCGTCGGCGCGATGGAAGGCGCGGAAGCCGTGGGCGTGGGCCTCCACATGGCCGAGGTAGGTGTCGAGGCCGGTGGTGAGCTGTTCGCGCACCGGCACCCCCGGTACGGCCGCCGTCATGCGCAGCATCCGCTCGCTCTCGCGCTCCACGACCGCGGCGAAGAAGTCCCGCTTGGTCGGGAAGTAGTGGTACAGCAGGCCGCGCGACACCCCGGCGATCTCGGCGACCTGCTCGATCCACACGTCGTCGTAGGGGCTCTCCGAGAACAGCTTCGCGCCCACCGACAGCAGTTGCTCTCGGCGTTCCCCGGTGCTGAGGCGGCGCCGGGCGCGTTCCCCCTGGTTCGCGGGCATGGCGTCACTTTACTTGACGTCGGTTCAACGGCGGGATCACACTGGGACACGCTATTGAACTCACGTACAACACATGCTGTGCAGCCTCAACCAGCCGCTTGATCAAGGGAGATCGCGCCATGGCGGGGACGACGGAGACCACCGGGAACGCACTGCCGAAGGGTTTCCGGAGCGCCGGGCAGGGCTGGCCCGAGCTGCACCGCATCCCGCACCCGCCGCGCCGGCTGCCGCTGCTCGGCGATGTGCTCGGTGTCGACCGGCGCACCCCGGTCCAGGACTCGATGCGCTTCGCCCGCGAGCTGGGCCCGATCTTCCGGCGCCGGGTCTTCGGCAAGGAGTTCGTGTTCGTGTGGGGAGCGCCGCTGGTCGCCGACCTCGCCGACGAGGCCCGGTTCGCCAAGCACGTCGGGCTGGGCGTCGCCAACCTGCGGCCGGTGGCCGGCGACGGCCTGTTCACCGCCTACAACCACGAGCCCAACTGGCAGCTGGCGCACGACGTCCTGGCGCCCGGGTTCAGCCGGGAGGCCATGGAGGGCTACCACGCGATGATGCTGGCCGTCGCCGGTCGGCTCACCGACCACTGGGACCGGCGGCTCGCGGCCGGACGGACGGTCGACGTGCCCGGCGACATGACCCGGCTGACCCTGGAGACCATCGCGCGGACCGGCTTCGGACACGACTTCGGCTCCTTCGAACGGGACCGGCCGCACCCGTTCGTCACGGCGATGGTGGGCACGCTCGGCTACGCCCAGCGGCTGAACAGCGTGCCCGGCCCGCTGGCCCCGCTGCTGCTGCGCGCCGCCGCCCGGCGCAACGCCGCCGACATCGCCCACCTCGACCGCACGGTGGACGAGCTGGTCGCGGCCCGGCGCCGGTCCGGGGGCGGCGAGGGGGACCTGCTGGACCGCATGCTGGCCACCGCGCACCCGGTGACCGGCGAGAAGCTGTCCGCGGAGAACGTCCGCAAACAGGTGATCACCTTCCTGGTGGCGGGTCACGAGACCACGTCGGGCGCGCTCTCCTTCGCCCTGTACCACCTCGCCCGGCACCCCGGGATCGCCGCCCGGGCCCGCGCCGAGGTGGACGCCGTCTGGGGCGACGCCCCGCTGCCCGACTACGACCGGGTCGCCAAGCTGCGCTACGTCCGCCGGGTGCTGGACGAGTCGCTGCGGCTGTGGCCGACCGCGCCCGCCTTCGCCCGCGAGGCCCGGCAGGACACCGTGCTCGCCGGGCGGCATCCGATGCGCCGGGGCGCGTGGACCCTGGTGCTGACGCCGATGCTGCACCGGGAGCCGGAGGTGTGGGGCGAGGACCCCGAGCGGTTCGACCCGGACCGTTTCACCCCGGCGGCCGTCCGGGCCCGGCCCCCGCACTCCTTCAAGCCGTTCGGCACCGGCGCGCGGGCCTGCATCGGCCGCCAGTTCGCCCTGCACGAGGCGACGCTGGTCCTCGGCCTGCTGCTGCGCCGCTACGAGCTGCACGCCGACCCCGGCTACCGGCTGACCGTCGCCGAGCGGCTGACGCTGATGCCCGAGGGGCTGCGGCTACGGCTGGAACGGCGGCCGGTACCGCCGGTCGCGACCGGCGAGGACCGCCGCCGAGGAGCGCGGGACGGTGCCGGCCCCACGCTCCGCCCCGCGGGCACGGCCCGCCGCGGCCAGTCCGCCGACGACTGACCGCCCACGAGGGACGGATGACGGCTGCGGCGCGGCACGCACCCGGCGTCAGCGAGCCGCCGTCCAGTGCGCCGGACGGGTAACCGTCCCCGGCAACCGGGTGCCCGCACCGCCCCGAGCCGCGTCGAGCTGCGGCTGGGTGAGGAAGAAGGCGCCGGTGAGATCCGCGTCGGTCAGGTCGGCGTCGCGCAGATCGGCGCCGATCAGGTCCGCGCCGCGCAGATCGGCGCCGGTGAGGTCGGCCGCGATCAGATAGGCGCCGCGCAGGCTCGCCCCGCGCAGGTCCGCGCCCCTGAGCCGGGCCCCCATGAGGTCCGCGCCCCGCCGGTCCTTCCCCCTGCCCTTGCCCTTCCCCTTGCCGCCGGCGCCGGCCCGGGCCAGCTCGCTGGTGCGCAGCAGGAGCACGTTGACCTCCTGCCGGTGCGCGGCCACGTCCAGCGCGGCCAGCTCCTCGGGGGTCCCCGAGGCGAGCCGCTCGGTCTGCTCCAGCGCCTGCCGCAGCTCGGGGTGGACGGGCCGGGCGGCGGGCAGGCCCAGCGCCTCGGTCAGGTACCACAGCAGCTCGTGCAGCTGCCGGACGACCGGGAACACGTCGGACATCAGACGCGTCCGCCCCGCCGGGCCGGTACGCCGGTTCTGGCCCCCGAAGGTCACCTGGGAGACCCTCTGGCCGGCGCCGAAGCAGTCGTAGACCGTGCACCCGGTGAAGCCCTTGCGCCGCAGGTCGGCGTGGATGCCGCAGCGGTGGTCGGCGCCGAGGTTGGGGCACGGCTGACCCGCGGGCTTGTTCAGCGCGAAGTCGGCCGAGCGGGCGAAGGGCAGGGCAACGCAGCACAGCCCGAAGCACTGCGCGCAGTCGCCGCGCAGGTCGGCGAGGTCGGTCGTCTGGTCCGGCATGCCGACCAGCCTACTGACCCGCGGGTCCACCGCGTGCACCGCTGTCCCGGCCCCCCGCTCGCCCGCACCGGACGCCGCGCCCGGCCGCCCGCACCGCTCAGACCTCGTCGCGGACGAGCGCCAGCAGCCGGTCCAGGACCCGGGGCGCGCCCACGCGCAGGCCGTCGTGCTCGAACTCGTCGGTGACCCAGGTGCGCAGGCCCCGGACGGCGCGGGCGGTCGTGAGCGAGTGGGCGGTGTCGACGTACATGTCGTCGTGGTAGACCGCGGCGGCGACGGGGACCTCGTTGGCGGCGAGGCGGGCGGGGTCGTACAGCGGGCGCCAGTCGGTGCGGGCGGCGAGCAGTCCGGCCGTCTCGCGCAGCGGCCGCAGCGCCGGGTCGGTCTCGAACATCCAGGGATGGACGGTCTCGCCGGTGAAGAGCACCGGGCCGTCACCGGTGAGCGCCTTGGCCGCGTCGAACTGCGGGAACTCGGCCCGGACCCGTTCGGCGGCCCAGGCGGTGGGGCGCGCGTCCTGGCCGTAGATCGACTCGTGGACGAGGGCGTAGAGCGGGTTGGCGGCGTACGACAGCAGGGACTGCGCCTGCTCCTGGAAGGCGTCGGACAGTTCGACGCCGGCCGGCGTGCGGACGAAGGCGTCCTCCAGCAGGTGGTGCAGGCGGTGACTGCCGTCGGCGGTGCCGAGCATCAGGCCCAGGGACTGGAAGGCCTCCACCGTGAAGCGGTAGCCGTTCGGCAGGACCACGTCGTGGCCGAGGAGGTGGTCGGCGATCCGCCGGGCCCGCTCCACGTCCTGCGGGTAGCGGTCGTAGTGGGCGGCTACCTTGCGCTCGATGCGCGGGTAGGCGGCGCGGTAGACGTCGTCGGCGTGGGCGTCCAGGGAGGGCAGGCCGCCGGTGACGATCGCGGTGTGCACGCCCTCGGGGGCGAGGGAGAGGTACGACACCGTGCAGAAGCCGCCGAAGCTCTGGCCGAGCACGGTCCACGGGGCGCCGCCGGTGAGCCGGGGGCGGATGGCCTCGCAGTCGCGGACGATCGAGTCGGCGCGGAAGCGGGTGAGGTAGTCGGCCTGTGCGGCGGGGCCGCCGCGCAGCGGGAGCGTCTGCCGGGTGGCGGGCGTGGAGCGTCCGGTGCCCCGCTGGTCGAGCAGCAGGACGCGGTACTCCTTCAGGGCCCGGTCGAGCCAGGACTGCCGTCCGACGAAACGAGTCGCCCCGAACCCGGGGCCGCCCTGGAGGTACAGGAGCCAGGGCAGGTCCTGCCCGGCCTTGTCGCTCGCCACCGCCTCGCGGGCGTACAGCTCGATGGTCTCGCCGTCCGGGTCGGCGTGGTCGAGAGGCACGGTGAAGCGGCGGTCGGTGAGGACGACACCGGGCTGGCGGTAACTGTTGCTCAACGGGGCTCCCGGGACGGGCGGTACGGACGCGTCCCAGTTCAGCACATGCCCCGGCACGGGCCGCGCCCCGGGGATCACCGCCCGGCACGCCCGGCCCCGGGCGCGGCTCGCCGCACCGAGGGCCGCGGTCTGCCCTCGCCGGGAGCCGCCGACTAAGGTCTTCCCTGGATCCGGCTTGACCCAGGCGAGCGGCCATGACCCGCGCTCGTCCGACGACCGACGCCGAGGAGGCGCGATGCGCGTCGCCCTGTTCCTGACCTGTGTCAACGACACGCTGTATCCGGACACCGGCCGGGCCGTGGTGAGGCTGCTGTCCAGACTGGGGGTCGAGGTCGACTTCCCGGCGGCCCAGACCTGTTGCGGGCAGGCGCACTACAACACCGGTTACCGGCACGAGGCGGAGCCGCTGGCCCGGCACTTCTCCGATGTCTTCGCGGAGTACGAGGCGATCGTCACCCCGTCCGGGTCGTGCGCGGCGATGGTGCGCGAGCTGTATCCGCGGCTGGGTGAGCGGGCCCGCGCCGAGGGACGCGGGGACGCGCTCGCCCGGACGCTGGCGCCGGTGGTGCCGAAGACGTACGAGCTGACGGAGTTCCTGGTGGACGTGCTCGGGGTGACCGACGTCGGCGCCTGCTACCCGCACAAGGTCACCTATCACCCGACCTGCCACGGCCTGCGCGGACTCGGGCTCGGCGACCGGCCGCGCCGGCTGCTCGCGGCCGTGAAGGGCCTGGAACTGGTCGAGCTGCCGGGTGCCGAGGAGTGCTGCGGGTTCGGCGGCACGTTCGCGCTGAAGAACCCCGACGTGTCGGCGGCGATGGGCGTGGACAAGGTGCGCAACGCCGAGTCGACCGGCGCCGAGGTGCTGTGCGCGGCCGACAACTCCTGCCTGATGCACCTCGGCGGGACGATGAGCCGGCTGCGCACGGGCCTGCGGCCGGTGCACATCGCGGAGATCCTGGCGAGCACGGAGGAGGAACCGGCGGTATGAGCGGAACGTTCGTGGGCATGCCCGCCTTCCCGGAGGCCGCGCGCGAGGCGGTGCGCGACGCGACCCTGCGCGGCAACCTGCGGCACGCCACGCACACCATCCGCGCCAAACGGGCCCGGGCCGTGGCGGAGTTGTCCGACTGGGCGGAGCTGCGCGAGGCGGGCCGGCGGATCAAGGACCACACCCTGCGCCATCTCGACCGGTACCTGGTGCGGCTGGAGGAGTCGGTCACGGCGGCCGGCGGCACGGTCCACTGGGCGGCGGACGCCGACGAGGCGAACCGGATCGTGGCCGACCTGGTGAAGGAGACCGGCGAGTCGGAGGTCGTCAAGGTCAAGTCGATGGCCACGCAGGAGACCGGGCTCAACGAGGCGCTGGCGGCCGAGGGCATCCGGGCGTACGAGACCGATCTGGCGGAGCTGATCGTGCAGTTGGGGCACGACCGCCCCTCGCACATCCTGGTCCCGGCCATCCACCGCAACCGGGGCGAGATCCGGGACATCTTCCGCTCGGAGATGGGCGCGTGGGGCCGCCCGGCCCCGGACGGCCTGTCGGACGCCCCCGCCGAACTCGCCGAGGCGGCCCGGCTGCACCTGCGGGAGAAGTTCCTGCGGGCGAAGGTCGGTGTCTCCGGCGCCAACTTCATGGTCGCCGAGACCGGCACGCTGGTCGTCGTGGAGTCCGAGGGCAACGGCCGGATGTGCCTGACCCTGCCCGAGACGCTGATCTCGGTGGTCGGCATCGAGAAGGTGGTGCCGACCTGGCGGGACCTGGAGGTCTTCCTCCAGACCCTCCCCCGCTCCTCCACCGCCGAGCGGATGAACCCGTACACCAGCATGTGGACCGGCACCACGGACGGCGACGGCCCGCGCACCTTCCACCTGGTGCTGCTCGACAACGGCCGCACCGACACCCTCGCCGACGAGGTCGGCCGCCAGGCCCTGCGCTGCATCCGCTGCTCCGCCTGTCTGAACGTCTGCCCCGTCTACGAGCGGGCGGGCGGGCACGCCTACGGCTCGGTCTACCCGGGTCCGATCGGCGCCATCCTCAGTCCGCAACTGCGGGGCGTCACCGACGACATCGACGCCTCCCTGCCGTACGCGTCGTCGTTGTGCGGGGCCTGCTACGAGGTCTGCCCGGTCGCCATCGACATCCCCGAGGTACTGGTCCACCTGCGGGAACGAGTGGTCGAGGGCGGCCCGGCGGTGCGCCGGGGCAACCGGGTGGTGCTGCGGCCGGCCAAGGGGCACGCGGCGGAGCGGGCGGCGATGCGGGCGGCCCGCTGGGCGTTCAGCCGTCCGGGCGCCCTGCGCGCGGGCCAGCGGCTGGCCTCCCGGACACGCCGGCTGCACCCGCGCACGCTGCCGGGCCCGGCCGGCGCGTGGACGGACACCCGGGACCTGCCGGCCCTGCCGCCGGAGCCGTTCCGGGACTGGTGGCAGCGCACGCGCGGCGGACAGGAGGGCGCCGAATGAGCAGCAGGGAGCGGATCCTGGGCCGGGTGCGACGGGCGCTCGCGGACGTGCCGCCGGACGAGCGGCCGTACGAGGAGTCGGTGCCCCGGGAGTACCTGCGCCGGCACGGGGAGCGAACGGTCGAACAGACGGTGGAGCTGCTGGCCGGGAACCTCGCGGACTACCGGGCGGTGGTGCACCGCTGCGCCGGGGACGAGGTGCCGGACCTCGTCGCGCGGCTGCTGGCCGCACACGGCTCCCGGGAGGTGCTGGTCCCGCCCGGGCTGCCGTCCGGGTGGCTGGCAGCCGCCGACGCCGTCCGGATCCCGGACCGGACGGCGGACACCGCGGCGCGGCTGGACCGGGTGGACAGCGTGGTGACCGGGTGCGCCGTGGCGATCGCCGAGACCGGCACGATCGTGCTGGACGGCTCCCCGGACCAGGGCCGGCGCCGTATCTCGCTCGTCCCGGACCACCACATCTGCGTGGTCCGCGTCCCGGACCAGGTCGTCGCGTCCGTCCCGCAGGCCCTCGAACGCCTGGACCCGGCCCGCCCGCTGACCTGGATCTCGGGCCCGTCGGCCACCAGCGACATCGAACTGGACCGGGTGGAGGGCGTGCACGGGCCCCGGAAGCTGGAAGTGGTCCTGTGGGGGTCCGCCGGGCGGGGCACGGCGGGATGAGGCCCCGGGCGCCCTGCCGTAATGTGAGGGAATGATCCGGTTCGAGCACGTCACCAAGCGGTTCCCGGACGGTACGACCGCCGTGGACGACCTCTCCTTGGAGGTGTCCGAGGGGGAACTGGTGACGCTCGTCGGGCCGTCCGGGTGCGGCAAGACGACGACCCTGATGATGGTGAACCGGCTCGTCGAGCCGACCACCGGCCGCATCCTGGTCGACGGCGAGGACATCGCGGCCGTCGACCCGGTACGGCTGCGCCGCCGCATCGGGTACGTCATCCAGCAGGTGGGCCTCTTCCCGCACCGCACCGTCCTGGACAACACCGCGACCGTGCCCGCGCTGCTCGGCTGGAAGCGGGCCCGGGCCCGGGCCCGGGCGGCCGAGCTGCTGGAGCTGGTGGGCCTCGACCCGAAGACGTACGGACCGCGCTATCCGCCGCAGTTGTCCGGCGGGCAGCGGCAGCGGGTCGGCGTGGCCCGGGCGCTGGCCGCGGACCCGCCGGTGCTGCTGATGGACGAGCCGTTCGGCGCGGTCGACCCGGTGGTCCGCGAGCAGCTCCAGGAGGAGTTCCTGCGCATGCGGGCCGCGGTGCGCAAGACGGTGCTGCTGGTGACGCACGACATCGAGGAGGCCGTACGGCTCGGCGACCGCATCGCCGTGTACGGACAGGGCCGCGTCGAGCAGTTCGACACGCCCGGCGCGGTACTCGGCGCGCCCGCGACGCCGTACGTCGCCTCCTTCGTGGGCGCCGACCGCGGGCTGAAGCGGCTGTCGGTCACCGCGGTCGAGCCGGCGGACCTGGAGCAGCCGCCCGTGGCCCGCCCCGACGAGCCCGCCGCCCGGGCCCTTGGGCGGCTGCGGTCCGCGGGCGCGCGGTGGGCGGTGGTCCTGGACCGGAACGGTGGACTGCACGGCTGGGTCGGCGTCGAGGAGCTGGCGGCGGGCGGCACGGTCGCCGGTCTCGCCCACCGGATGACCGCCTGGGTGCCGGTCGGCGCGTCGCTGAAGCAGGCGTTCGGGGTGATGCTCCAGTACGACGCCGGGTGGGTCGCCGTGCTGGACGGGGCGCGGTTCCTCGGCGTGCTGACCCCGGCGAAGCTGCACGAGGCGCTGCGCCGCTCGGTCGACGCGGAGGCGCGCGGGGTGCCGCGCGGGCAGGTGCCGTTCGACTCCGTGGCGGGCGCCTGAGGGGGTCGGGCGCACGGGCTCAGTCGGCCAGGCCCTTGTCCTCCAGGTAGGCGCGGGCCACGGCGGCGGGCAGCCGGCGCGCGCTGTCGACCAGCCGGTTCATGGCGGCCAGGTCGCCGGTGGTGAGCACGGCGTCGAGCCTGCCCAGGGCGCGCGCCACGCGTGCGCCGCCGGCCCGGGAGCGGTTGACGACCGGGACGACGTGGTCGGCGTTCTGGAGGTGCCTGTCGTCGGCGAGCAGGACCAGGCCGAACCGGTCGAGGGTGGCGTCGGTGGTGGTGGTCAGCACCATCTGGTCCCGGCCGTCCTGAACGGCCCGCTTGGCCTGGGTAGTGCCGACGCCCAGGGGGTCGATCCCGGTGATGTCGATGCCGTACACCCTCCGCAGCCCCGGGGCGCAGTACGGCCGGCGCACGCACTCGTCGCCCGCCGCGAGCCGTACCGGCAGTTTCGCGGCGCCGAGGTCGCCGAGGGTCCGCAGGCGGTGCCGCCGGGCGTAGGCGGCCCGTACCGCGAAGGCGTTCTGGTCGACGGCCCGGCCCGGCGGGAGCACGGTCAGGCCGCGGGGCGCGGCGAGGGCGCGCAGGGCATTCATCGTGACCTCGAGGTCGGGCGAGCCGACGGGCCGCGCGGCGGCGCCGTGGGTCTTGGCGTTGAGCCAGTCGGCGAGGGTGGCCGCGTACTCGGGGACGACGTCGATCTGCCCGGATTCCAGGGCCGGTTCGTACAGTTCCCGGTTGGCGACGGTGAGGACGGACGTCCGGTAGCCGGCCTGCTGGAGGAGCTGGGCGTACAGCTGGGCGAGCACGTCGCTCTCGGTGAATCCGGCCGAGCCGATGGTCAGGTGGCGGCTGTCGCCGGGCGGCCCCGTGACCCGGCCGCGGTTCTCCAGGGAGGGGCCGGTGGCGCAGGCGGTGAGGGCGAGCAGCGCGACCGCCGTCACCGCGGCCCGGCCGCCCCTCATCGGCCGCCCCCGGCCCAGGCCGGCGCCAGCCGTTCGGCGGTCTCGAAGACGCCCTCCACCACGAGGGCGAACCCGGCCACCAGCAGGGCGCCCGCGACCACCTGGGGGGTGTCGGCCAGGTTGAAGCCCGCCGTGATGATCCGGCCCAGGCCGCCGCCGCCCGCGAGCGCGGCGATGGTGGCGGTGGCGACCAGCTGGACGGCGGCGATCCGGACCCCGTTCAGCAGCAGCGGGAGCGCCAGGGGCAGTTCCACGTGGAACAGCAGTTGCCGACCGGTCATCCCCATGCCGCGGGCGGCCCGTACGACGTCCCGGTCCACCTCGCGCATGCCGACGTAGGCGTTGGTGAGCAGCGGCGGTACGGCGAACAGCACCAGCGCGACCACGGTGGGGCCCTCGCCCCACGTCCCGACGGGGGTCAGCAGGAGCAGGACGAGGACGGCGAAGGTGGGCACGGCACGGCCGACGTTGGCGAGGTTCACGGCGAGTGCGCCGCCCTTGCCGAGATGGCCGAGGACGAGCGCGACGGGCAGCGCGATCAGACAGCTGAGGAGCAGGCAGACGGCGGTGAGCGCCAGGTGCTGGAGCAGCCGGTGCCGGATGCCGTCCTCGCCCGGCCAGTGCGCGGGGTCGGTGAGCCAGTCCCAGGCCGCGGTGAGGGTGCTCATCCGGGGGCCGCCCTGGTCCAGGGGGTGAGCAGCCGCTGCACGCCCAGCAGGAGCAGGTCCGCGGCGACCGCGATCAGTACGCACAGCACGGACGCGGTGAGCACCTGGGCCTTGAAGTAGGTGTTCATGCCCGCGTAGATGAGGTTGCCGAGGCCGCCGTAACCGACGATCGCGCCGACCGTGGCCAGGGAGACCGCCGAGACGGTGGCGATGCGCAGGCCCGCCATCGCGGCGGGCAGGGCGAGGGGCAGTTCCACGGTGAGCAGGAGGCGGACGGGGCCGTAGCCGAGGCCGCGCGCGGCCTGCCGGGTCTCCTCCGGCACCGCGCGCAGGCCGGCGAGGATGTTCCGTACGAGCAGGGTGAGCGAGTACAGCGCCAGCCCGGCGACGACCAGGGTGGGCGAGAGGCCGTAGAGGGGCAGGAGCAGGGAGAACATGGCGAGCGACGGAATGGTGTAGAGGATCGTCGTCACGGCGAGGACCGGTCCGGCCGCCCAGCCCCGGCGCCGGGCCAGCACCGCGAGCGGCAGCGCGACGACCAGGCCGGTCAGGACGGACAGGAAGGTCAGCTGGAGGTGCTGGAGC
Organism: Streptomyces sp. NRRL S-31; assembly: GCF_000718775.1. GTDB lineage: Bacteria > Actinomycetota > Actinomycetes > Streptomycetales > Streptomycetaceae > Streptomyces. The sequence goes on along the minus strand of NZ_JOCB01000007.1, from coordinate 100,972 downwards.
ACCGCGTCGAGCAGGATCTGCCGGCGGGTGGTCAGATAGGCGCCGCAGATCCATTCGTTGCGCGCGAGGCAGTCGTCCGGAGGCGCGGTCACGGGTCCATTGCACCGGCCGGAGGAGGGGGTACGCGCGTCGGGGTGACCCGTACGGGGGGTGCCGGCCCGTCACCCTCGTACCGGGGGGGGCCGGCCCGTTGCCCGCTCGATCCGGCCGGCCGCGTGCGGTGCGCGTCCGCCGGTTTCTTCCGGGGCCGTGCCGTCCGCCGGTTCCGGAAGGTTCCGTCCGGCCCCGCACCGTCCGCTTCCGCCCTGTCCGTCCGGCGCCGCGCCGTCCACGTCCACGTCCACCCGATCTGTCCGGGTCTGCGCTGTCCGGGTCCACGCCGTCCGGGTCCGTTCCGTCTGCTTTCGTCCGCCGTGGCCCGGCGGCGCCCCGGGCGGCGGGTTCAGGCGGCCGGGGCCGGGCGCAGGCCGGCCGCGTCCAGCAGCGCGGACACCGTGGTCGTGACGAGGCCGTCGTCCAGGCGCTCCACCCCGGCGCCGGCCCGGGCGCTGGCGCCGTCGAAGACCAGCAGCAGCTGGCGGGCGAGCAGCCCGGGATCGCGGGCACCGCCCTGCTCCGCGTCGGCACGCAGCCGTGCCGCCAGGGCCTCCTTCACCCCGCGGGCGACCACGCTCGCCGGATGGCCGGGGTCCTTCAGCTCCACCAGCACGGCCAGGTAGGGGCAGCCGTGGTAGTCGGCGTCCACGGAGGCCGCCACCAGCCGCTCGAAGACGTACAGGATGCGTTCGCGCGGGGTCGCGGAGTCCGGGTCGGGGTGGGTGAGCTGGGCGACGTACCACGGGACGCGCCGCTCCAGACTGGCGGCCAGCATCGCGTCCTTGCTGTCGAACAGCTGGTACATCGACCGCTTGGACACGCCCGCCGCCCGGCACAGCGCCTCGATGCCGACGGAGACGCCGTCGCGGTAGGAGAGCCGGCCGGCGGCGTCGAGCAGCCGGTCGCGCGGTGACGCCTTCCGGGGTGCCGCCGTCGTCGACGCCTTCTCAGGCGTCTTCTCCGGCACTGCCTTCGGCGTCTTCTCCGGCACTGTCTCCGGCGTCTTCTCCGGCGCCTTGTCCGTGGTGGCCATAGAGCGAAGGGTACCGTGGCGCGGCCGTGGTGAAACCGATCGGTGTATATCGTGGCGCGGGAACTGAACAAGCGCTTAGATAGGGCCCGGAATCGCTTGCTCGCCCCAGGACTTCGTTCCCGACCCGCCGGAGGCCCCGTTGTTCACGTCCGTCGACGACGTCGCCGCCCGCCTCGCCGACACCGGTTACCTCGCCTCGCCCGCCGTCGCCACGACCGTGTTCCTCGCCGCCCGGCTGGGCAAGCCGCTGCTGGTGGAGGGACCCGCCGGAGTCGGCAAGACCGAGCTGGCCAAGGCCGTCGCCCAGGTGGCCGGGGCCCGGCTGGTGCGGCTCCAGTGCTACGAGGGCGTGGACGAGTCCCGCGCCCTGTACGAGTGGAACCACGCCAAGCAGCTGCTGCGGATCAGCGCGGGCCGCGGCGAGGACTGGGACGAGACCCGCACCGACATCTTCGGCGAGGAGTTCCTGCTCCCCCGCCCGCTGCTGACCGCCATCCGCGGTGACGAGCCGACCGTGCTGCTGATCGACGAGACCGACAAGGCCGACGTCGAGATGGAGGGACTGCTGCTGGAGGTGCTCAGCGACTTCCAGATCACCGTCCCCGAACTGGGCACAGTCACCGCCACCCGCCGCCCCTTCGTCGTCCTCACCTCCAACGCCGGCCGGGAGCTGTCCGAGGCGCTGCGCCGCCGCTGCCTGTTCCTGCACATCGGGTTCCCGGAGGAGGAACTGGAGCGGCGGATCGTACGGCTGAAGGTGCCGGGCCTCGGCCCGGCACTGACCGAGTCGCTGGTCCGGGTGGTCGGGGCGCTGCGCGCGATGGACCTGCGCAAGGCGCCGTCCGTCGCCGAGACCGTCGACTGGGCGCGCACCCTGCTGGCCCTGGGTGCCGGCACCCTGGACGAGACCGTGGTGCGGGACACCCTCGGGGTGATCCTCAAGCACCAGGACGACATCCAGAAGGCGGCGGCCAAACTCGACCTGGACGCGCTGTGACCGCCGTCGCCGACCGGATCACCGGCCTGGTCGGGGCGCTGCGCGCGCACGGGGTGCGGATCGGCACCGGCGAGACGGTGGACGCGGCGCGCGCGGCCGAGGCGCTGGGGCTCGCGGACCGGGCGCTGCTGCGCGAGGGGCTGGCCGCGACGCTGCTGCACGGTCCGGGTCAACGGGCTCTTTTCGACTCGGTCTTCGACCTCTACTTCCCGCGCGGCGTCGGCGGCCCCGAGGGCGCTGCCCCGGACCGGGAGGGGCTGCGCGACCGGCTCGCCGAGGCGCTGGCCGCCGACGACCGGGCGCTGCTGGCCCGGTTGGCGGCCGAGGCGGTGGACGGGCTCGGCGGGTACGGGAGTTCACCGGGCTCGGACGGCTGGTCGGCGTACCAGACCCTGGAACGGCTGCGCCCGCAGACGCTGTTGGCCCGGGTGCGGGCCGACGTCCGGGGCCGGGACGGGGGCGGTGCCACCTTCGCCGACCGGCTGCTGGACGACGAGATCCGGCGCCGGATCGAGGAGTTCCGGCTGATGGTCGGAGCGGAGGCGCGGCGCCGGGTGGCGGAGCGGCGCGGGCGGGACGAGATCGCGCGGCGGGCCGTCCGGCCGACCGCCGACCGGGTCGACTTCCTGTCCGCCGGCCGTGACCAACTGGCCGAGCTGCGCCGGACGGTCGAGCCGCTGGCGCGCAAGCTGGCGACCCGGCTCACCGCGCGCCGCCGCCGGGCCGCGCGCGGCACGGTCGACCTGCGCCGCACCCTGCGCTCCTCGCTGTCCACGGGCGGTGTGCCGATGCGGCCGGTGCTGCGCCGGCGCCGCCCGGTCCGCCCCGAACTGGTGCTCCTGTGCGATGTCTCCGGCTCGGTGTCCGGCTTCTCCGACTTCACCATGCTCCTCGTGCGGGCCCTGCACGACCAGTTCGCCAAGGTGCGCGTGTTCGCCTTCGTCAACCGGCTCGACGAGGTGACCGGCCTCCTCGGCCACGGCCGCGCCGACCCGGACGGGCTCGGCGCCCGCATCCGCGCCGAGGCGACGCTCACCGGCTGGCACGGCAGCAGCGACTACGGGATGGCGCTGGGCGAGTTCGCCGAGCGGTACGGCGGTGCGGTCGGGCCGCGGACGACGGTGTTCGTCCTCGGCGACGCCCGGACGAACATGAGCGACCCGAACCTCCCCGCCGTACGCGACATCGCCCGGCGGGCCCGGCACGTCTACTGGCTGAACCCGGAGCCGCGCGACCGCTGGGGCACCGGCGACTCCGCCGCGCCCGCCTACGCCGGCGTGGTCGAGATGCACGAGTGCCGCACGGCCCGGCAACTCGGCGCGCTGATCTCCCGCCTGCTTCCGGTGTGACGGGGGCACGGGGGCACGGGGGCGGGACGGCCGTACTCCGAAGGCGCCGGGGTGGTCGTGGCATGGGTGACGTCGAGGAGGCCGCCGTGATCGACTGGGCACGGCGCCGGCCGTACCCCGTCGGCCGCCCCCAGCCGACCACCGAGCCGAGGACGTCCCCATGAGCCAGCACCCGCCCGTGCCGCTGGGCACCTTTCCCACCCCCGTCGAACCGGCGCCCCGGCTGGCCGCCGCGCTCGGGCTCGGCCCCGACGACCTGTGGGTGAAGCGGGACGACCTGACCGGCCTGGGCGGCGGCGGGAACAAGATCCGCAAGCTGGAGTGGACGGTGGGTGCCGCCCTCGCCGAGGGCGCGGACACGCTGGTGACGACCGGTGCCCCGCAGAGCAACCACGCCCGGCTGACCGCCGCCGCGGGCGCCCGGCTCGGACTGGACGTCGTCCTCGTGCTGCGCGGCTCCCCGGGCGCCTCACGCTCCGGCAACCTGGCGCTGAACGGGCTGTTCGGGGCGCGGCTCGCCTGGGCCGGCGAGGTGGACCGGGCCGGCCTGGACGCTGCGGCGGCCGAGGTCGGCGCACGGCTGCGGGCCCGCGGCGCCCGGCCGGCGCTGATCCCGTTCGGCGGTTCCAGCACGCCGGCCGCGCAGGGGTACGTGAGCTGTGGCGCGGAACTGCGCGAGCAGCTCCCGGACCTGCGCACGGCGGTGGTCGCGCTCGGCTCGGGCGGCACCATGGCGGGGCTGGTCGCCGCCCTGGGCAGCGGTTCGGTGCTCGGCGTCGACGTGGGCGCGCTGCCCGACCCGGCCGCCGCCGTCGTGGAGTTCGCCACACCGCTCACGGCGGAGCGGATCACGGCGGAGGGGCTGCGGGTACGCCGGGACCAGGTGGGCGCGGGCTACGCCGCGCTGACCGGGCCGGTGGCGGAGGCGCTCCGGCTGGCCGCCCGCACCGAGGGCCTGGTCCTCGACCCGATCTACACGGGCCGGGCCATGGCGGGCCTGCGCGCGGCCGTCCGGGACGGGGACATCCGCCCCGGCGAGCGGACGCTCTTCGTCCACACCGGCGGCCTGCCCGGTCTGTTCGGCCACCCGGCGGCGATCGGCTTCGCGGAGGAGGAGACGGCGGCCTTCGAGGGGTGACGACAGGAATCGGCCGGTGCCGACGGGGATCAGCCGGTGGCGCCAGGGCCCGGCCGGTGACGAGAGGGCTCAGCCCTTCGCGTACTCGTTGGCCATGGTCCCCGCGAAGTCGTAGACCACCACCTGTTCCTCGCCGACCACCCAGGCGTCGTGGCCCGGCGGGCACACGAAGATGTCGCCGGGGCCGACCTCGACCTCGCCGCCGTCGTCCATGCGCAGACGCATCCGTCCCCGCGCCACGAATCCGTTGTGGTGGACCATGCAGCTGTCGGTCCCCGCGATCGGTGCCACGGACTCCGACCAGCGCCAGCCCGGTTCGAAGGTACCCACCGCGAAGTCGAGCCCGGTCAGGTGGAACGCTTCGAGGTGGCCGCGGGGGAAGTCACGCCGTTCGTCCGGCTTGTCGACCGTCTTCACTTCCAACATGACGGTGCCTCCCTTCCGGCCGCTGACCGCGGCCGGGGCCGGCCGCCGGGGGACGGAGGCCGTACCCACGAGACCATCGTCGGCCCGGTGCCCCTGGCTCGCCACCAGGCGGGGACCGGCAGCGCCTACCAGGTGCGCGCCGCCCGCAGCAGGAAGGTGCGGACGCGCGCCACGTCGGGGTTGTCGGAGGCACCCGGGCGCTGGACCAGGAAGCCGGTGTTGATCGGCGGGTCCTCCGGTTCCAGCAGTGCCACGAGCGCGCCGGACTCCAGCGGCTCCCGGCAGAGGTACCGGGGCAGCACGCCGAATCCGGCGCCCGCGACCACGGCCGCGAGAACCCCGCGCAGGTCGGGCACGGTCACTGCGGCGGTACGGGTCAGACGCCGGCCGAAGACGTGCCGCCAGTAGCGGCGGGCGATCGGGAGATCCTCGGCGTAGGTGATGAGCGGCACCCCGTGCAGAGCGGCGGGCTCCAGCGGGCCTTCCGCGAAACCGGGCACCGCCCGCCCCCGTCCTCCCTCCGACCGCGGCCCCCGCACCCCCGCGCCCGTCGGCTCCACGCCCTCCGGCTCCACGACGGCGAAGCCTTCGGCCTCCGTGCCGGGGACGGCGGGGCCGTCGGTCGCGGGTCCCCGCCCGATGGGCCGCGCGTCGGTGTCCCGCGCGGCCCGGCCGTCGGCCTCCGGCTCCCGCCGCCGCCCCCGTATCGCGGGCCGCGGCCGACGCTCGTCCGCGTCCTCCGCGGCGGGCTCCCCTCCCTGGGCTCCTCCCTCCTCTTCCTCCTCCGTCCCGCGTTCGCGCCGCGGTCCCGTCAGTCGCTCGGCCCAGACCGGGGCGGCCACGAGGACGAACTCCTCGTCGGTGAGCGGAACGGCGTGCAGGGTGCGGCCGCGTGGTCGGGTGGTCGCGATCACCAGGTCGTGCCGGCCGGCGCGCAGCTCGTCCAGCAGCGGATCGGTCAGCCCGGTCGACACCCGCAGCCGTACCCCCTCGGCGACCAGCGGGGCCAGGGCCGGCAGGACGGTGGTGCACAGCAGTTCCGCCGGCCCGGCCAGATGCACGGGCTCGGCGCGTGTCCCGGCCGCCGGGGCGGGCCCGGCGACGGTGGCCAGCTCGTCCAGGGGCGCGGCGATCCGGGCCGCCAGCTCGTCGGCCACCAGGGTCGGCGTGACCCCGCGCGGCAGCCGCTCGAACAGCTCCCGGCCGGTCTGCCGCTCCAGCGCGCGCATCTGCGCCGTCACCGTCGGCTGCGACAGCCCGAGCAGACGGGCGGCGCCGGTGAAGGAACCGGAGCGGTACACCGCGAGGAACGTGCGCAGCAGGTTGAGGTCGAGCGAAGCGGTCTCCACGGGTCCGAGTATCGCGCCGCCCCTCCCCCGTCACCCATAGGAGTTCCTATGCCGGACATCAGGTCCTTCATTGGCTGGCCGTGGGTCGTCTCGCTTACGTTCGTTCGCAGACCCCGGCTTCCCGGGACCCCGCCCCTTCCCCTGGAGTGAACCCATGTCGAAGATCCTCTTCGTGCTGACCGGCGCCGATCATTGGACGCTCGCCGACGGCACCGCGCACCCGACCGGCTTCTGGGCCGAGGAGGCCGTGGTGCCCTACCGCGCACTGAAGGCCGCGGGGCACGAGATCGTCGTCGCCACGCCGGGCGGCGTGCTGCCGCCGGTCGACCGGGCCAGCCTGGCCGCCGAGGTCAACGGCGGCCAGGACAAGGCGGACGAGATCGCCCGAGCACTGGAGGAGATGACCGAGCTGCGGACGCCGGTCAAGCTCACGGAGGTGGACCTCGACGACTTCGCCGCCGTCTTCTACCCGGGCGGCCACGGCCCCATGGAGGACCTGGCCGTGGACGCCGAGTCGGGCAGGCTGCTGGTCGCGGCCCTGGACTCGGGCAGGCCGCTGGCCGTGGTGTGCCACGGCCCGGCCGCGCTGCTCGCCGCGGTCCGGCCGGACGGCACCAACGCCTTCGCCGGCTACCGCGCCGCTGCCTTCACCAACGAGGAGGAGACCCAGGGCGGTCTCGCCGGACGGGCCCGGTGGCTGCTTGAGGACCGGCTGACCGAGGCCGGCGTCGACGTCCGCACGGCCGAGCCGTGGGCGCCGCACGTGGTGGTGGACCGCAACCTGGTCACCGGTCAGAACCCGGCCTCCTCGGCGCCGGTCGCCGAGGAACTGCTGAAGCGGCTGGGCTGAGACGCACCGGGCGGGCGCGTCCGGTCGCCGGCACCGGACCGGGCTGACCGGGCACGCCCGGCGGGACCGCCGCCACGACCGGGGGCCGGACCGGGTGACATCCGGGTCTCCGCGCCCCCGGTCCGGCTTCCGCGCCGCTAGGTTGGGCGGCATGAGCAACCTTGACCGCGCGCCCGTGCCCGGTGTCTGCGGTGGCCGTGGATTCGTCGTCGCCGAACCCGTCCGCGAACTGCTGAGTCCGCGCCGCGTCAAGCTCGGCGGCTCGACGGAGGTGCGCCGGCTGCTGCCCAACCTCGGCCGGCGCATGATCGGCGCGTGGGCCTTCGTCGACCACTACGGTCCGGACGACATCGCCGACGAGCCGGGCATGCGGGTGCCGCCGCACCCGCACATGGGCTTGCAGACGGTGAGCTGGCTGCACGAGGGCGAGGTGCTGCACCGCGACTCGACGGGCAGCCGGCAGACCATCGGCCCCCGGCAGCTGGGGCTGATGACCTCGGGGCGCGCGATCAGCCACTCCGAGGAGAGCCCGCGCCCGCACGCCCGCCTCCTGCACGGCGCCCAGCTCTGGATCGCCCTGCCCGACGAGCACCGCGGCACGGAGCCGGCCTTCGAGTACCACCCGGACCTGCCCACGGTCACCGCGCCCGGCCTGTCCGCCACGGTGCTCCTCGGCGACCTCGACGGCTCCGCCTCGCCCGGTACGACGTACACCCCGATCGTCGGCGCCGACCTCACCCTGAGCCGGGGCGCCGAGGCGTGCCTGCCGCTGGAGCCCGACTTCGAGTACGGCGTCCTGGCCATGTCCGGCGAGGTGCACGTGGACGGGGTCCCGGTGCTGCCCGGTTCGCTGCTCTACCTCGGCTGCGGCCGGTCCCGGCTCCCCCTGCGCGCCGAGTCGGACGCCGGGATCATGCTGCTGGGCGGCGAGCCGTTCGCCGAGGAGTTGATCATGTGGTGGAACTTCGTCGCCCGCACCCGGGAGGAGATCGCCCAGGCCCGCGAGGATTGGATGAAGGGGACGCGTTTCGGCGAGGTGAAGGGCTACGACGGGGGCCCGCTGCCCGCGCCGGAGCTGTCACAGATGCCGCTGAAGCCACGCGGAAGGGCGCGCTGACCCGGGGTGATGCTGGCACGCATGGTTCATGCCCACTGCCCTACCTCCGCCTGGGGCGACCATGATGGCCGAGTTTGCCAGATGGGCGCCGAATGGTCCGGGGATTCGGTGTGGCCGCCAGGAGGCTCGGACCGCCTGGCGGAAGGCGGCTCAGCCCGGCGGTCGCCAGGCGGGTCCGGCGCCGCGACGACGCCGGGGAACCCATACCCGCAACGCCCGAGGACTGATGCGGCACCTCACGGGGGTCGGCAGGCTGACGGCTTCGCCGTCCAGCCCGGCGGGGAGAGCCGGGACGTCGGCGTAGACGACGACGTCGCCGGGCGTGGCGAGACGGGTGAGACCGTGCGGTTGCCCGCTGCGCAGCCTCGTGGCGGTCTCGGCGGGCGTCTCCGCCCTGGCGGCCAGTACTCCCAGCAGACCGGAGTCGAGGTGCGCCCGCCTGCTGAGCCCGACCGGCTCGTCGGACTGGTAGGGATTGTTGCTCACCAGCACGGCATCCGGCCCGTCAACGGTGAGCAGCCCGGTGCGGACCACCAGCTCCGGGCCCTCGTGGCGGGCCAGGAATTCCGGAAGTACGCGCGCTGCCGTGCCAAGCTTGTCGTCCCGATAGGCCGGGTCGTGCACCAGGGCGGCATAAGCACCGAACGAGACGTTGTTGACGAACGCCCGCTCGCCTGCGTATCCGAGGTCCACAGGCAGCTCGACGCCGTCCGTGAGAGCCTCCAGCGCGGCCGCAGGGTCCTCCCGGTCCAGGCCGAGATCCATGGCGAAGTGGTTGCGGGTACCCGCCGGAACGACCACGAGGGGCAGGCCGCTCTCCGCGGCCACCTCGGCGACAAGCGCTTGTGTACCGTCTCCGCCGGCCACGCCCAGCAGATCCGCACCGTCGTCCACCGAGCGTCGGGCGACCGTCGCCAGGTCCTGCGGCAGGGAAGGATCGATCAGGACCACCTGGGCTCCGAGCATGCGGGCGCGTTCCGCGATCCGGAAGCGGCTCGCCTTTCCTCCCCCCGAACGCGGATTCACGATCAGACAGGGCCGCCGCGCGCCGGTTGTCGGCCGCGGCGCGTTCTCGGTCACGGCGCGTACCCTGACGCGGCATCCATCAGCCGAGCACCCCTCACTGACGAGAGCAGGTCTGCCGCGCCCACGCGCGCAGCCGACGGCCGGAGCATCCGTACGGTCCGGCTCCGCCGGTCAGTGCTGAGCGTGCGGACGTGCGTGGAACAGGGAGCGCCGCTGGGGGGCCGTGCCGGCAGCCAGATGGCCGATCTCGACGCGTGTCCTGATGGCGCGGACCACTTCGGTCAACCCGACGACAATGGCCATGACGCCCGCCACCAGCGTGAGTGTCGCGATGGAGGCGAACGGCATGACGATCATCACGATGCCGGCCATGGTGCCGATGATGCCGAAGGCCACGTGCCAGCCGCGCGCCGGCATGGTCTGGTCCGAGGCCGCCGCGACCGTCTCCAAGGTGCCCCGGAGCAGCCAGCTGAAGCCGATCCACAGGGCGAGCAGGAAGACCGACTCCAGGGGGCCCCGGAAGCAGACCAGTCCCAACAGGACGGAGGCCGCGCCGCTGATGAAGTGCAGGACGCGAAGATGCCGGGGGACGTGGGTGCCGAAGGCGGCGGCGAGTTGGAAGACACCGGTGGCCAGCAGGTAGACACCGAAGAGCACGCCGACGACGCGGAGCGTCTCGCCCGGCCAGACCAGGGCGATGACGCCCAGGGCGATGGTGGCGAGGCCCATGGTGAGCAGGATCTGCCAGCCCGCGTTCGCCAGGGCGGCGATGCCTTCGGCCGCGGGCCCCTTTGGTGGCTCGGCGCCGCGTGGCGGAACGGCACCGGGGGAATCGGCAGGAGATGTCATGGCACCTACCTCCTAGTGTGAGCAGCGTGGTCACGTCACTACATGTTCATCGTCACCCGATCGGCCTCATGTCGCTCGGCGGGAAGGGCAGGGGCCGTGGGCATGAGGTATGGCGGGCAAGTTCCTCCGTCCTGCGGGAGTCGGGGTGCGTTCCGCCGGACCGCCCGATGGCGGCGGCCGGGCGCAGTCGTGTGGTGGTGTCCCGTCCGGGTTGACGACGGCGTTCACGCGTGGGGGTGATGACGGCGCGTCCCTGGATCCCGCCGTCGTGCAGGAGCTGGTGAGCCTCGTTGGCGCATTGGCGCGTTGCAGGGGCGGGCCGGGCTCGGGTACCGGCACCTCGCGCGGGTCGGGCGGTTGCCGCCGGCCGACGAGCCGGGAAGCCCGCATGGCGATCCTTTGCGCGACGCTGGTCAGTCGCGGATGCCGTCGATGTCGACGAGGACGTGTCGCGGACCGCGGAAGATCTGGTTGTGCCGGTACGGCGGCGGGTCCTCGACCAGCCGGGGATTCTGCACGCGGCGGACGAATTCACCGACCGCGATCTGGACCTCGAGCCGGGCGAGCGGGGCGCCGAAGCAGAAGTGGATGCCCTGGCTGAATCCGAGGTGTTCGTTGTCCCGGCGTTCGAGGTTGAGTCGGTCGGGGTCGGTGAAGCGTTCAGGGTCGCGGTTCGCCGAGCCGTACGCCAGGAAGATCGGTGCGCCTTTCGGGATGGTGGTGCCGGCGATGTCGATGTCCTCCATGGCGGAACGGGTGTGCCAGAACTGCACCGACGACTCGAAGCGCAGCAGCTCCTCCACCGCGGGCACGATCAGCTCGGGCCGGCGGCGCAGCTTCTCCAGCGCGTCGGGGTGGCGCAGCAGGGTGAGGACGCTGTGGGCGATGAGGTTGACCGTGGTTTCGTGTCCCGCGAAGATCAGGAGCAGGGCGTTGCTGGCGAGCACGCCCTTGGACATCCGCCCTTCCGGGCCGTTCTCGTTCGCCATCGCGGAGAGCATGCCCGGGCCGGGCTGCCGGGTGTACCGGTCGAGCAGCTCGTCCGCGAACCGTGCGAACTCCTGCACGGCCTGCCGCCCTCCGGCCTGTCGGCTGCGGATCTCCTCGGAGGCTGCCTCGGGGCCGAAGTCCAGGGCGTCCAGGGCCGTCTCGACCCAGTGGTGGAAGCGTGGCTCGTCCTCCATCGGCACGCCCAGCACCTTGCAGATCACGGTCACCGGCAGGGGGTAGGCGAAGTCGTCGACGGCGTCGATCCGGTTCTTCCCCTTCATGTCGTCCAGGAGGCCGTCGACGATGCGGCGGATGTCGGGCTCCAGGTCGGAGATCAGGTGGGGAGCATGGGGCGGGCCGACGAAGTGCGGCATCATCAGCCGGCGGTCCCGGTCGTGCTCGGGAGGATCGCAGGTGATGATGTTCGGCTCGGTCAGCACCTCCCTGATCGGCTCTGCCGCCTGCTCTCCCGAGCCCTCCGCGTGGGCCGCGGCCGGGGCGGGGCACTTTCGTGGATCGGAACTGACCCGGGGATCGTGCAGCAGCGTGACGACTTCCCTGTACGTGCTGACGACGTAGGTTCCGTCCGGCTGACGTGCCACCGGTGTCTTGCGGAGTTCCTCGTAGAAGGGGTACGGGTTGGCGCGGTTGGCGTAGCGGAGGGCCTGTTGCCAGGGGGTTTCCTCGACCACGAGGCTCCCCTCCTTCCTCCTGTCGGTGCTGTCCGCTTGCACGCTCGCCCCGGCGGGACGCATCAGTGGCGCCGGGGCCGGAACTCGGCCGTCCGCTCGCTCGGGGCGTGGCCGGTCAGGACGACGTCGGGGATCGCCGTCGGGACCCTCGGGTCCGGGAACTCGGCCGGCATCGGCTTGGTGTCGGCCGGCTGGTCCCAGCCCGGCGGCGGAGGCGGGAACGGACCGGACCGCTCGATCAGCTTCCCGTAGTACTCCAGCCACTTTCCGTGGTCGAAGGTCACGGCCGCGACGATGCGGCCCCGGCGCCCGTAAGCGGCGGCGAAACGCCGGTCCGCCATGGACCCTTGGGTGAAGACGATCTCGTCACCGAAGGGAGGCACGCCGACGGACTTGATATTGACGCCGAACTGCCCGGACCAGAAGCCGGGCAGCAGCAGATGCGGCCGGTAGTGGGGCTCGAGGTTCACCATGTTGTGCGCCGCGACCTCGGCGCCGAAGACGGCGTTGTCCCAGTGCTCCATCGCCAGGAACTGGTACTCGTACAGCACATGCGGCGCCCGCGCCACATCGCCTGCCACGAAGATGCTGTCGGTGACCACTCCGTTGATGTCGAAGGCCCGTCCACCGGCGTCGCACCCGACGCCCCAGAATCCGGCCGCCAGCCCGGAGCCCTCCAGCCACTCCACGTTGCGGATCGACCCCAGCGAGGCCACCACCACGTCGGTCTCGACGACCGTTCCATCGGACAGGTGCGCACGCCGCACCTGCCCGCCCGAGTCGCCCTCCAATGACGACACACCCAGCCCGCAGCGCAGGTCCACGCCGTGGTCGCGCTGCATCTGCGCGGCGATCTCCCCGACCACCCCGCCCAACGCGCCGACCAACGGGGCCGACCCCCGCTCGACGACGGTCACCGGGATGTCGAGCTCCCGGCACACAGAAGCCACTTCCGAACCGATGAAGCCGGCACCGATGACCACGACCCGCGACGGCGACCCTGCCAGCTCCTTCTGCAACTGTGCGGCGTCGTCACGCGAGCGAATCGTGTGGACCCCGTGCAGCGCCGCCTCGGCCGGGTTCGGCCACTGCCGCGCGCGGGTGCCGGTGGCGATCAGCAACCGGTCGTACGGCACCTGCTCACCGTCGGCCAGACGCACCCGCTTGGTGGCCCGGTCCAGCCCGACGGCGGCCACCCCGAGCCGCCAGTGCGCATCCACTTCCCGCATACGGGGCAGCTCGGTGTGGTCGGCCGGCACCCAGCCCTTGAGCACCTGCTTGGACAGCGGCGGACGGTCGTAGGGCTCGTACGGCTCGTCCCCGATGATGGTCAGGGAACCGGTGAAGCCCTCCTCGCGCAGTGTCTCCGCCGCCCGGAGCCCCGCCAGGGAGGCCCCCACGATGACGATCCGGCCGCCGGCCCTGAACTCGCGCACCAGCTCCGCGACCGTTGCCGGCAGGCTCATGACGTCTCGCCCCGCTCCGCACCGTCCACGCGGCCGATCATGATCGCCTGCACGGGGCAGGCCGCAGCCGCTCGCTCCACCTGCAGGCGCCGCGCGTCATCGGGGTTCGGCTCATAGGTGAGGGCCTCCTGACCACTCAACCGGAAGACTTCGTGCGCCAGGTACACGCATTGGGCGTATCCCTGGCAACGATTCAGGTCCACGACGATCCGCATGCACCGACTCCTTCAGGCTGGCGCGCTCGGTACGGCGCGGTCTTCAGGTGTCGCCGCAGCGAGATTTCGGGAACGACCTCTTCACCGGTCTCTCGAGGGCCCATCTACGCGTCATTCGCTTGATCAGTTCTGTGGCCGGGAGTCCGGGAAGCCTGTGAGCGATAGACACAGGCCGCGTCGTTCACTGCGGCTTTCGCTCATAAAGGCTAGCCCCGCTTGCGCTGCACGGCATGTCGAGCGAAAGGCGGCGGAAACGACTGGAGTTCTGGAGGCCGCCAGGGGCGTGGATTCGGTGCCCGATGCCACCATGAACCTGAACCGGCACCTCCGCCCTGACAGGGGGATGAATGATCCCCGGGCCCACGCGGGGTTGTCGCGTACCAACCCGGACTCCTAGCCTGACGGCATGCTGGGTATCGGGCACTTCTGGGGCTTCCTTGGCGTGGTCGCTGTGCTGATCGCCGTGCCGGGGCCGAGCGTGGTGTTCGTGGTCGGGCGCGGGGTGGCACTCGGGCGTCGGGCGGCGCTGGCCACGGCGGTGGGCAACAACGGCGGGGTGCTGATCCAGGCCGTGCTGGTGGCCTTCGGGTTGGGAGCAGTCGTCGCGCGGTCGATCGTGGTGTTCTCGGTACTGAAGTTCGCAGGCGCGCTGTATCTGGTCTATCTCGGCGTCCAGACGTGGCGGCATCGCGGGGAACTGGCCGTTCCGGACGCGCAGCAGCGGCCACCCACGAACGTGCGGCGCATCGTCCGGCAGGGTTTCGTCGTCGGAGTGAGCAATCCGAAGGGCTTCCTGATCTTCTCGGCCGTGCTGCCCCAGTTCGTCGACCGCTCGGCGGGGCACGTGACGCTGCAACTCCTGCTCCTCGGCGTCGTCTGCGCCGCTGTCGCTCTGGTTTCCGACTCGGCCTGGGGGCTCCTCGCCGGAACGGCGCGTGGCTGGTTCCTCGGCTCGCCCCGCCGCCTGTCCGCGATTGGCGCAGTGTCCGGGACGGTGATGGTCGGCCTCGGCGTCCGTCTGGCCCTCACCCGGAACGACGTGTGACAACACGGTGCGTGGGGCTCAACATGTGGCGGTTGACCGCATCCAGCAGCGTTCATCCGTCCCGACGAGTGCGCTGACTGCGCTGATGGGCGATCGGTGACCATCGATGTCATGCCCGCGCCCCTTTGAACCGGGGTGAGGCCGGGGAAACACACCCGGATCCAGCGCCGGGCCCATCCCTGACCGTCCCGGGCACCGGCGCTGCCCCAGCTGCCCCAGGGGAGGTGGGGCTACCGCCGGCGGGTTGGCTTTGCGTTATGCGGGTCAGCCCTCGCCGCCCACAACGCCCTGCGGCGGGCCGGGGCGTCTGGGCAGCTCTCGTGGTGTTCCAGCTCGCGGTTCCGGTAGTGCCGGCTGCGAACTCCGCGGTCGCCGCTCCCGCTCCCGACTCCGCGGCGGTCAGGTGCGTGGCGTTGACTTTCGACGACGGCCCCACCCGGTACACGCCGTCCGTCCTGAAGCTGCTGGAGGCGCACCACGCAGTCGCGACATTCAGTGGTCCAACGCGAGCTGCACGACAGTGACGCGATCGGCGACCACACCGTCACCCATCCGCACCTGACAGCCGCCTCCTCCGCCAGGATCCGGTCCGAAGTCGACGGCGCGGCCCGGGACATAGCACCGTCCCCGAGATGTTCGCCGACCGCGGAGGAACTCGGCCGGGCGGGGTCTACCACCACGGCCCGCGAATCTGACCCTGGCCGCCTCGGATGAGAAACCCGCGGGCAGGAGCGAGACTGGGGGCGCGGTGCGCGTCAGCCGGCCTCGTCACCGGCCAGGGCAGCCCTCACGAGGGCGAGCGACGCGTCGAGGTCGGCCAACTGCCGTGGTGCCAGCGAGCCGAAGAGCTGGTGAAGTACGCGCGATCCCGCCTCTTCCGCGGCTGCCAGGGTCGTACGGCCCGCGTGCGTCAGCGCGACGGTCTTGCGGCGGCGGTCCTCGGGGTGGCCGGTGCGGCTGACCAGTCCGAGGCTTTCCAGGCCCTCCACGATCTGGGTGACGGAGCGCGGCGCCTGTCCGAGGACGGCGGCGAGTTCGGCCTGGTGCAGCGCGCCGCGGCCGGCCAGCGCCTGGAGGACCTTGGTGCGGGACAGAGACAGTCCTGCGGTCGCCGTCATGTGTCGGTCGACTTGTTCGCGCACGCTGCGAGCGAGGGTGAGGAAGGACAGGCCCACCTGCTCCGGTGTGCCGGCCGTGGCCGTTGGTTCGTGCTGCTCCATGGTTCAGGTATCCTCCCACAGTGTAATCATGAGGTACCTCACGAATGGAGTGACGAAATGGACCGTCCCGTCGCCGTGATCACCGGAGCCACCTCCGGGCTGGGTCGCATCACCGCCTTCGAGCTGGCCCGGCAGGGCTACCGCATCGGCACCGTTGCCCGCTCGCGCGGCAAGGCCGAAACCCTTGTCGACGAGCTCGGGGCGGTGACGGACGAGCCCGTCGACGTCTTCTACGCCGACCTCGGCCTGATTTCCGACGCACGTCGCGTGGGCGGGGAGATCGCCGCGCACTACCCTCACCTGGACGTCCTGGTCAACAACGCCGGCCTCCACGCCTTCGCGCAGCGCATCACCTCCGAGGGCCTCGCAGAGATGACGGCGGTGAACTATCTGGGCCCGTTCGTCCTGACAGAGGCACTCATGGGCAAGCTCGGCGCCTCGGCGCCGGCCCGGATCGTCAATGTCGCCTCCGAGGCCGCCCGGCAGGCGAAGACCATCACACCGGCCGTGGACCTGCGGCGTACCGACGCATACACCCGCCGGGAGTCGATGTCCCTGTACGGGCGCACCAAGCTGATGACGATCATGTGGACGCAGGAGCTCGCCCGGCGTCTGGACCCGGACAAGGTCACGGTGAATTGCTGCGATCCCGGCTTCAACGCCACCGGCCTGGGCCGAGACCTGCCCGGCTCCGCCGGGCTGCGACGGGTGCTGAACTTCCTGAAGATCGGCGATCCCCGCAAGGGGGCCGGCATCATCACGCGACTCGCCACCGACCCGGCGCTCGCCGGGACCTCCGGGGGCTACTTCTCCGTGCGCGACGCCCGCCCGCTGCCATGCCCCGAGCCCGGCCGGTCCCCGCTCGCGCAGCAGGAGTTGTGGGACGAGACCGTGGCCTTCCTCGCCGCCCGCGCGGCCGACTGAGGCCCAGTGCGCCGTCACCGCCGCGTCATCGTTCGTCCACGTGGCCTCCGGCGCACGGGCTCCGGCACCCATGCCGGGTCCGGGGTGGTGATCGGCTACGCCCACTTCACCGTCTTCCGCGACCGTACGGACGCTCCAGGCGGGCCATCAGTCCGGGGAAGCCGCCGGGCACTTAATGAGGTACCACACATTATGCTAGCGTTCGTGAGGCACCTCACGAATACGGCCACCGTCGGACCCGTCACCGGTGTCGCCTTGATCCGGCCTGCCGCGGCAAGGTCACGGCAAGGGGGCCGCGCGAGACGGCATGCCGTCCCCGACCTGTCCTCCGGGACGCCCTCAGGCATCGCGTCGCGCTCCCCCGAGGCCGCGGACGGGGACTGACCCGCCACTGCGCACGTCCGGCGCACGCGACTTCGGCGTGCGGCACGAACTGCGGTAACCAGCGAAGGAAGACACGCCCATGAGAATCCAGATCGACGAGCACAAGTGCGTGGCCAGCGGACAGTGTGTCCTGGCCGCCCCGGACGTCTTCGACCAGCGGGACGAGGACGGCGTCGCCGTCCTGCTCAACGCCTCACCGCCCGCCGCGAGGAGCAACGACGTGCGGGAAGCAGTCGTCATCTGCCCGGCCGCCGCCATCCGCCTGGAAGACTCATGAACCGAGTGGTCATAGTCGGAGCCGCGGCCGGCGGACTCGCCGTAGCCGGCTCGCTGCGCCAACAGGGCTTCGACGGACGCATCACCCTGATCGGCGACGAACCGCATCTCCCCTACGACCGCCCGCCCCTGTCCAAGCAACTCCTCACCGGCCAATGGGAACCCGAACAGCTTCTGCTGCGCTCCGAGCCGGAGCTCGACGCACTCGACCTCGACCTCCGGCTCGGCACTGCCGCGACCTCCCTCGCTCCGCGTCACGGCACCGTCACCCTGGCCGACGGCAGCACCGTGCCCTACGACGAGTTGGTCATCGCCACCGGCGTACGCCCCCGTTCCCTACCAGGCGGCGCGAACACGGCCGGCGTACATGTCCTGCGCACTCAGGAGGACGCCCTCGCACTGCGGGAGCGCCTGCGACCCGGCCTCCGCCTGGTCATCGTCGGCGGTGGATTCGTGGGCACGGAGGTCGCCGCCGCCTCCCGGCAACGCGACGTCGATGTCACCCTGGTGGAACCCGGGCCCGTGCCTTTGGCCCGCAGCATCGGTGATGACGCCGGCCGCTTCCTCACCGAGGTGCACCGCAGCAACGGTGTGCGTATCCATACCGGGGCGAGAGCCACGGCCCTCGACACGTCCGGTGGCGCCGTCACCGGCATCCGGCTGGACGACGGGATGCGCCTGCCCGCCGACACCGTGCTGATCGCCACCGGCTCCCTGCCCAACGTCGACTGGCTGCGGGACAGCGGACTCGACATCGGCGACGGCGTGCTCTGCGACGCCTACAGCCGCAGCGCACCCGGCATCCACGCGGTCGGCGACGTGGCCCGCTGGTACAACCCTCTCTTCGGCTTCGCCATGCGTGTCGAACACCGCACGACCGCCTCCGAGCAGGGAGTCACCACCGCCCACAACATCCTGCGTCCCGCCTCTCCGCGCCCGTTCGCGCCCGTGCCCTACTTCTGGACCGACCAGTACCACTTGAAGATCCAGGCCTACGGCTACCTACGCGGACACGAGGAGACCGTCCTCCTCGACGGTGACCTGACCGACGGTCGGGCACTGATCGGCTACCGACGGGGACGCCGGCTGTCCGGTGTGCTCGCGGTCGACATGCCCTTCAAAGCCGTCCGCCCCTGGCGCACCGCGCTTGCCCGCCGCACCGAATGGGCCGACGCCATATCCGCTCCAACACCCGCTCGATGAACGGAGAATCCATGACGACCCCCCACGACCACGCCGCCGTACACCCTCGCTTTCCCCAGGCCCGGCCTGCGTCCTGCCCGTTCGACCCGCCCGAGGACTACCGGGACTGGCGCCTGCGCGAAGGGATGCAGCGCGTCACCTTGTGGAACGGCTCGACCGCCTGGGTGGTGACCCGGTTCGAAGACATCCGCGCCGTCCTGAGCGACCCGCGCATCAGCGCTGACGGCCGCAACCCCGGTCTGCCCCGGCTCTCCGCGGCCGGCCAGGACCAGACCGGCGCGGAACCGCCCTTCGTCCGCCTGGACGACCCCGAACACGCCCGGCAACGCCGCATGCTCACCGCGGACTTCACTGCCAAACGCGCCGCGGCACTCCGACCCCAGGTGCAGGCGCTCGTCGACGACGCGCTCGACGAGATGATCGTCAAGGGCCCACCGGCGGACCTCGTCACCGACTTCGCCCTCCCCGTGCCCTCCCGCGTCATCGCGGTACTGCTCGGCGTCCCCTACGAGGACCACGCCTTTTTCCAGCAGTGCAGCAACACGCTCCTCGACATGTCGCTGCCCTCCGACCAGGTCAGGGAGACCAGCGAACACTTCAGCGCCTACCTGCACGAGCTGATCGCCAAGAAGGCGACCGACCCCGGCGACGACCTGCTCAGCCGACTCCTCACCGAACGCGTCGACACCGGTGACCTCACCCGCCGGCAGCTGACCTCCATGGCCCTGCTCATGCTGATCGCCGGGCACGAGACGACCGCCAACACGATCGCCCTGGGCACCCTCGCCCTGCTCCGCCATCCCCGGCAACTCGCCCTGCTGCGCGACACCGAGGACCCGGCCGTCGTCGGCCGGGCCGTCGAGGAACTGCTGCGCTACCTGTCAGTCGTCGAGAACGTCGTCGTCCGGGTCGCCGCCGAGGACCTCACCATCGCGGGACAGGAAATCCGGGCCGGCGACGGCATCATCGTCAGCCTCCCGGCCGGCAACCGCGACACCGCCCTGCTGCCCGACCGGCCCGACGTCCTCGACCTCACCCACAACTCCCGCGCCCACCTGGCCTTCGGCTTCGGTGTTCACCAGTGCCTGGGACAGAACCTCGCCCGGATGGAACTCCAGGTGGCGATACCCGCACTGCTGCGACGCCTCCCCCACCTGAAACTCGCCATCCCCTTCGACGCCGTGCCCTTCCGGCAGCAGATGTCCGTCTACGGCGTCACCCGGCTTCCCGTCACCTGGTAGGCCGGCACGCCGCCCGCATCCCGCGGACGGCATGGGTTCCTCGCCAGGTCGCAGGTGCAGCCGACGGTGGAGCAAGCGGCTGTCAACAGGTCTTCAGGTGGGGCACCTTCGGTGCGGCTCCGCGCACATAGTGGTTGCTCACCCAGGCCGGGTCGCTGCCGGACAGCAGGGAGACCTTCGTCCACCACTTGTTTCCCGAGACCTTGCTGGTGTGCCGGTCCGTCTGGCAGTACGCCCGGAGCGTCGCATTGGACACCCTGACGGCGACCCCGCAGCTCGTGCGCGGGCACTCCCGCAGGGCCACGTGCGTACCCTTCACGCGGATCTTCTTCACCGCGGCGGCCGACACGTCGGACACCGGTGCCGAGGCGAGGCGTTGGTCCCGGCGCTCGTCGCAGGTCTTGCCTCCTCCGCTCCTGGCGTCGAGGGAGAGGCCCGTGCGCGTGTCCTGCCACGCGGCCTTCTGCGCGCAGCGGTGGGCCGCCGCGGGTGCGACCGTGGGGGCCGCGGCCGCGGGCAGTGCGCCCAGGCCCCCGGCCAGGACGGCTCCGGCTGCTGCGACGGCGATGCTCTTGATCCGCACGATGCTTCCTCCCGTTGGTGTCGCGGCACGGCGGCTCGGACCGCCCGGCTGGTGGCCGGCACACCCGCCGCTCGGTATCCCATAGGGCGAAGGTGTGCCTGAATCGGCCGCGGTCACTCGATCATCGCCAAAAGGCGTCCGCGGAGCCTTGGCCGGGTGCGCCAGGTACTTGGCTTTGTGTGCCAGTTCGGGAGCCGTGGCGGTGTACGTGGTTGCGGTAGTCGCTGGGGGTGATGCCGTGCGCGGTTCGGAAGGCACGGGTGAAGTCCGCGGGCTGGGGGAATCCCCAGCGTGCCGCGATGGCGTGAATGGGCACGTGACGCTTCAACGGGTCGGCCAGGTCGCGACGGCAGCGTTCGAGCCGTCGGCCGCGTATCCAGGAACGGACAGTCACTCCGTGCTGCTGGAAAATCCTGTGCAGTGAACGAACAGAGATGTGGTGCGCTGCTGCTACCTCAGCCGCGGTAAGGCGCGAGTCGGCGAGGTGACGCTCGATGAAGGAGGTGATCCGCATGTACAGGACGCGTTGACGGGAGTCGGAGGGCATGTCGTCCTCGCGCTCCAGGAAGTGCGCCAGTGTGGCGGTGACCAAGTCCAGGCCCACGGTGCCGAGTCGCGCGGCGTCACCCGGCGTGTAGCTCGTGCTGTCTTCCGCCAGGTGGGTGAGGAAGGCTGTGAGCAGCCGTCCCATGCCCTGGTCTCCGGGAAGGGCCTGGCAGATGAGCCGAGTGACGTGGCGGTTCGGCAGGGGAAGCAGCGTACGGGGGAACTGGATGAGGATGCATTCGCCGTCGGCGTGGGTCTCGAAGGGGCGCGAGCTTTCGAAGAACAGGAGTTCACCCGGTCGGACCGCTGCACGATGGCGATTCTGCTCGATCACATGCGAGCCGGAGCCCGTGACACCGAAGGCAAAGATCTCCGGGTCCGAGACGCGGATCAGCTTCGGTGTCCTCCGGGTGAGGTAGGACGAGTACGCCATCGCCGATACCTGGACCGCTCCCAGCGACATCGTGCTGACCCGTCCACGGAAGACATCCGTACCGATCAGCTTGAAGGATGTCGGCATCACCGCATCCGCGGTCGCCTTCTCCCACGCGGAAAAGGCATCCTCTGCCGGGAAGTCGTCGCTGTCGAAAACCTTCTCCACAATCGCCCCCCGTCACGGGTCGAGGCCGGACCGGGCCTGCGCGTGGCCGTGCACGAAGCACGATACCGACATCCCCTGACAAAGAGCGTCGCAATCGGCCAAGGCACGGAATGGGGACGCTGTGTGGAGACGCCGGCCCCGGCATATCTCGATCCGGGTTTTCCACGTTGGTCGACAGGGTCCGGTGGGGACGACGTGGCATGTGCGCACAGCGGCTGACGCAATGAGGTGGATCGCCCCTCGGCGGTCATGGTGTCGGCCGGTGCGAGTGTGTCAGCTTCACCCGGGTCGTGGTCGTCTCGCCGCCCGGATCCGGCCCGTGGCGCTGTGACGAGCCCGGCCTCGTCCGCCGAAGCCGGGGGCCCGTCGGTCCCCCGGCTTCGGCGGCCTGCCGACGAGGTCGCTCACGCCGCGTTCGGGCCCACGTCGGACACGGTCAGGGGGCGGCGGACCGGGGCCTGGGCCGAGTACTCGTCGGCGCCGACGTCACGGGTGCCGCCGCGCGGGTGGCCGTCGATGTCCTCGCCCGGGAACATGGTTCCCAGCGTCGCCGCGTCGATCGCGGGGCTGCCCGCCGACAGCCGGAGGATTCCGTCGGAATCCTGTCGGAGGAGCGGGTCGACCCGGCGGTAACCGCCGGACGGTATGGTTCCGTTGGACGCCGCACCCCACAGGATGTTGCCCTGCCAACGGAAGCCGCTGGTCTCCCCCATGGCGACCAGGTTGCCGGTACTGCCGACCAGGAGGTTGTCGGCGATGACCGCGTCCTGCGGCGCGTAGGTCCGGTCCTCGCCCGAGATCGGTCTGGCGCTGTCGACGAAGGTGTTGTGCGTGATGAGCGCGCGGTCGCACGCGTCGTTGCCCCGCCTCTCCTCGGTCGTCTCGCCCGAGTGGTGGTCGCGGGTGGTGCCGCTGCCGATCACCATGGCCCGGCCCGACAGGCGGCCGAAGTAGTTGTTGACCACCGTGTGGTCGTTGCCGTAGAGGCGCACACCGTCGGTGCCGTCGAGCAGGTAGTTGGCCTCCACCGTGGACTCGTTGCCGTGCCGCAGCACGATGCCGCCACGGCTGTCGCGGATGGTGTTGTACCGGATGGTGTTCCCGGACGACTTCACGGAAACGGTCTCGGGGTCTCCGTCGCACCGTTCGAACAGGTTGTACTCCACGACGGCGTTGGCGCTGGACAGCGCGCGGCCGCTGACGCCGAGCCGGATGGGCTCGCCACCGTTGTCGCCGGCGTAGCTGTGGTCGGAGAAGTGGTTCTTGAAGATGTGCAGGTTCTGGGCCATGGCGGTCGAGCCCGGACCGTCGACGATGACGAAGATGCCCATGGTCGTCTTGTCGTGGAAACGGTTGCGGTCGATCTTGGTGTCGTCGCCCCGCACGACCACCCAGTCGAGTCCGCTGACGTCGGCGAACCGGAAGTCGTTGCGGGTCAGCCGGATCCCCGTACAGCTCGCCGGAATCTCCAGGGTGGTGCTCTGCCGGAAGGCGAACCCGCTGATGGTGATGTTGCTGGAGTCGCTGAGGACGAAGCTCTGCCCGCCCTGGAGCACCGCTCCGCCACGGGACTGCGCGACGATGGTGATCGGCGCGTCGGCGGTGCCTGCCTTGCCGGAAACGCTGATCGGGTTGTTCGAGGGAACGGTGTACGTACCGTCGGCCAGGACGATCCGGTCGCCGGGCTTCGCCGCGTCGATCGCGCTCTGGAGGCCGGCCAGGGAACCCACGGTCACCGTGGCCGCCGACGCGCCGGACGACAGGGCCGGGACGGAGGCCAGCGCGGCGGCGCCCAGCAGGGTGCCGGTGAGGAACGAGCGTCGTTGCATGATGTCTCCTGAGAAGCGAGAGGTTCCGAGCCGGCCCTCCGGGCAGGGGAAGTGCCGTCGGCTGGAAGGTGTAGGTGTGACCGTCACGCGGCCGTGGATCGGCTACTTCGGGTCCGGGTTGCGGGCCCAGTCGGTCCAGTACCCGTTCACGTCGCGCAGGCGGTACCACCCGAAGCCGTCGGGCATGATGACGTGGATGGCGAACCGCCAGGGCGCTTCGTCCGTTATCACCACGGCGCTCACCGCCACCCCGCCCATCGACTCCCACTCGCTCCAGTCGCCGTCCGAGTCGGTCCAGCGCGTCCACACCGACCGGTCGACACTCACCACGAAGACCTGCTTGGTCCCGTCCGGCAGCTTCTTGGTGGTGATGCCGAACTCGCACATGTAGGACCGGCCGCCGGTCTTGCAGCCGTTCGCGGCCTGCGCGGCCGGCGGGACGGCCACGGCGAGGCCCGCCACGGCGGCGACCGTGACAACGGCGGCCCTGAACTTGTTCACGACGGTGTCCCCCACGAAGGTACGTACTTTCGGTCCTGCCTCCTGACGTCGTACAGCCAACCCGCCGCGCTCGCGTGTGACCAGGAAGTTCCACCAGCAGAAGTCACGCCCTGCCTACTCCTGCCGGATTCCCGCCGGATGGCCGGGAGTGGTGGCCGGGAGCGGTCTTTCGCGGTTGAACGGTCGGTCACCGCCTCAGTAGTCGATGGTGTGGCCCGCGATGATGCTTCTGGCTGTCCCCGTGGTGCTCAGGGGAGGTGAGGCGGTGGGCCGGTCGGTCATGAAGTACTCACGGAAGTCGGTGCCGGCGTTGTAGGTCATCAGGCGGATGGTGCGGTTCCAGTTGCCGCCGTCGGGTCCGTTCGCCGCCCACAGATCGAGCAGGGAACTGCCGACCCTGCCCTGGACCGTGTCACCGGCGTCCCAGCCGGGGGTGGAACGCCCGTTGGCGAAGCTGTACGAGGTGCCGTCGGGATAGACGAAGCGGTAGTCACCCAGGACGTAGGCGGCCACCGCGTCAGCGAATCCCTCGGTCCAGGCGCAGGTGGTGGAGCTGCTCCTGTTGATGTAGTGCGGGTTGCAGTTGGTCACCCGCGGGAACCAGTGGTTGTACAGCTGCCACTGCCACCAGTGGCCCGCCTCGTGCAGGACCAGGTGGTGGGAGTCGGGCATGTCTCCGGCGAGGATGACGTAGTTGGTGTTGCCGTAGTCCCAGTAACCGCCGTCGCCGGCACCCGGGTCCCAGACCACGGTGAGCTGGTCGCAGGCCCCGTTGGCCTGATGGCTGGTCCAGCAGCCGGAGTCAGGGTTGGCGCGGTTCCAGTACAGCAGGTTGAGGGTGTCCTCCACGTTCCAGGCACCCTGGATCGAGCTGGGTACCTTGACCGTGCCCAGGTTCCGGCTGGTGGCGACGTCGGTCAGTGACGCGGTGGTGAACGAGTACGGGGTGGTCGACCGGCGGTCCGGGATGACGCGCCACGTCCGTGTGCTGGCGGAGAGGAATTTCATATGGAGCTCGGGCAGGGACCCGGGGGCCTGGTAGCAGGCGTTGAACGTTCCGCCGTCCACACCGGTGAGTCCGGATGCCAGCAGGCGCGAGGCGGTACCGGGGGACGTCTGGCCCCACAGCTCCCAGTTGGCGTTGCGGGCCGGTGAGGTGACCCAGGGCTTGGCGGTCCCGGCCTCGGCGTCGCGGTGGTCGAACACCAGGGATCCGCTCAGGCAGACGGGGGACGCGGCGGCACTCGCCTGGGGTGTGGCGAGGGGAGTGCCGGACAGGAGAAGGCCCAGCACTGCGGGAACCAGCCCACGGGCGAGGGCACGTGCGCTTCGGCCCCGGTCGGTGAGGGCGTTTCGGTCCGCGGTGTGGTGCGCAGGGCCCGGCCGCCGTCGCTGACGGGGCCACAGGGCGGCCAGCCGCGAGGAGAAGGACGGTTGTGGCATGCGAACTCCCTTGGGGGAAGAGTGAGGGGTGGCGGCTCCCTGGTGGCGGGTGGCACGAGCCGACCGTGCGTGCGTGCGTGCGAGCGAGCGAGCGAGGACGCGACGGTCTGCCCGGTCACCGGTCACGCGGCGCGCGTATGGCGTGGGTGGTGGGTGGGGTGCCTGCCGCCCAGGAACACGGTTGAGCTGGATCTGGAAGACGGTCGTCAGAGGCACGCCGCCGAGGCTGACGATCTGCTCGGAGCCGCCCGGGACGCCTCCGGCGGGAGGACATCACAGCGCATGCGTCTGATCGGGGAAAGCGGCCGATCGCTTCTCCCGGCCAATTCAGCGACGCCGGTTTATCAGGCACTTGCCCGATACGCGGCGGAGCGCCGGCTCGGTCCGACCCATCTTCATTTCACTCGGACCACAGATGCCCGGGTGCTACCGACTGCCGCAACGTGAATGGCCGGGAAGTGATGATCGATACGTCGGGCGCATCGTCCGCAGGAGTGAATAGTCGCACCACGAGTTGACGGTGTCCGGCGGGCCGGACCAGGCACCCGGTCGTCCTGACCATCCCAGCGCGCTCACCGGCCCTGTGCGGCCGATCCGCAAATTTCGTTGAGCCCGCGCCCCGCGATCGTGTTGGCTGGCGGCTTCGAACTGTCGGTACCGCAGGTGTCCGCCTGCCTGTAGCAGGGAGTTGAACGTGCAGGACATTGCTGTCGATCCCGTTGCCCATAACCGGGCAGCCTGGGACAAGTACGTCCAAGAGGGCAACGAGTGGTCGAGGCCGGTGAGTACTGAGGATGTCGAGCGCGCCCGCATGGGCGACTGGTCGATTGTTCTCGTCGGGCGTGAGCCGGTCGACCGCTCCTGGCTGCCGGCGGATCTGACCGGCAAGGACGTGTTGTGCCTCGCCTCCGGCGGTGGCCAGCAGGGTCCGATCCTCGCTGCCGCAGGGGCGCGGGTCACCGTGTTCGACAACTCACCCCGCCAGCTCGGCCAGGACCGGATGGTGGCGGCGCGCGACGGACTCGAGCTGCGCACCGTCCTGGGCGACATGCGCGACCTCAACGCCTTCGGCGACGCGACTTTCGACGTCGTATTCCATCCGGTCTCCAACCTGTTCGTACCGGACTTGGCACCGGTGTGGCGTGAGTGCTTCCGCGTCCTGCGACCGGGCGGAACTCTGCTCGCGGGCTTCCTCAATCCTGATGTGTACTTGTTCGACCACGAGGCACTCGACGAGCGCGGCGAGCTGATCGTCGTGCACAAGCTGCCCTACAGCGATGTCACGGAGTACTCCGCCGAGGAACGCGCCACGAAGTTCGGCGCGGATGCCGCTCTTGAATACAGCCACACCCTCACCGACCAGATCGGCGGGCAACTCGCCGCGGGGTTCGTCCTCACCGGCTTCACGGAAGCCCCGCACCAATCCAACGCGTCCGCCGCATACATGTCGAACTATTTCGCGACGCGGGCGGTCAAGCCCGGCTGACCCAGCATGGGGCCGGCCTGGACGTTCGTGTCATCTCTTCGAGGTCGACTCCGGGTGCCGCTTCCGGAACCGGCGCGTCACCGACCTCGAAACCCGCCTCGCCGATCCGGCTTCGACGATCTGATCGCGTCCGGGCGGACCCGGCGGTGTCAGTGGTGCGAGCCATACTCGGGTCGCGGCGCCGCTCGGGCACCGCGCGAGAGGAGTGACATGGCTGAGGTGCTGGTTTTCCACCACGGGTACGGGCTGACCGCCGGCATCCGTGAGTTCGCCGGGCGTCTGGAACAGGCCGGACACACCGTCCACGTCCCGGACCTGTATGAGGGGCACGTGTTCGACAACCTTGAGGAGGGCATGGCTTACGCCGAGAACATCGGGATCGGCACCGTCATCGCGCGCGGAACCGCCGCCGCCGAGGGGCTGCCCGCGGAACTCGTCTACCTCGGGTTCTCGCTCGGCGTGCTGCCGGCGCAGAAGCTGGCCCAGACCTGCCCCCGGGCAAAGGGTGCGCTGCTGCTGGAGGCATGCGTCCCGGTCGCGGAGTTCGGCGGCGCCTGGCCTCACGAGGTCCCGGTCCAGGTCCACGGCATGGACGCCGATCCGTTCTTCGCCGGGGAAGGGGACCTGGAGGCGGCCCGGGCGCTCGTCGACACGGTGGCGGACGCCGAACTGTTCCTCTACCCCGGCGACAGCCACCTGTTCACCGACAGCAGTCTGCCGTCGCATGACGAACACTCCGCACCTCAGGTCACCGAACGGATACTGGGCTTCCTCGGTCGCGTCGAATAGTCCGGCCGCCGGCCACGAAACCGCCTCGACGCCGGCCGGCGATTGACGCGGGGTCCCGCTTGGGGGAGGTGAAGGTCTACGACGCGGGGCCGCTCCCCCCGTCCGAGCTGCCGGTGATGCCGTTGAAGCCCCGGGGAAGGGTGCGCTGCCCCGGGGAAGCGCCGGAACCGTTGTCGAGAGGTCCGCCGGGCACGGCTGCCGTCCAGTAGCTGTCGGCTGCCGGTCGCCACCGGCGGGCCAACGGGTCGTGGAAGAGCCGCAGCAGCAGGCCGACGGGTGCGATCAGCAGGACGTAGGCGAGGAAGAGCAGGAGGGTGCGCATGAGGGAGGGGTCCTTCCTTGGAGGGGGCGCCTTCCGGAGGCGTCGGTCCGGCGTCGGACCTTCCGTCCGGCATCCGTCCGGTGTCAGTCCAGCGGGATGTCCTCGCGCCAGTCGCCTTCCTCGCGCCACGGCGGCTGGGCGCTCTTCTCCAGCAGGAAGTCACCGAGGACGAGCACGTCCATGTCGGTCCGCATGAAGCAGGTGTAGGCGTGCTCTGGTGACTCGACGATCGGTTCACCGCGCACGTTGAACGAGGTGTTGATCAGCACCGGGCAGCCGGTGGCCTCCTTGAACGCGGACAGCAGTCGGTGGTAGGCGGGGTTGGTGTCCTCGCCCACCGTCTGCACCCGGGCGGAGCAGTCGACATGGGTGACCGCGGGAATGGTGGACCTGGGCACGCGCAGGTCGCGCCGGGAGGCGCCGCCCGTTCTCCCGGCCTCCGTCAGCCGGGCGTCGGCGACCTGGCTGACCACCAGCATGTACGGGCTCTCCTGGGGCAGCGCGAAGTAGTCCTTGGCATCGGTGGCGAGCACCGACGGCGCGAACGGCCGGAAGGACTCCCGGAACTTGATCTTCAGGTTCATCTCGGACTGCATGGACGGATTCCGGGGGTCGCCGAGGATCGACCGGGCGCCGAGGGCCCGCGGGCCGAACTCCATCCTGCCCTGGAACCAGCCGACGACGGCTCCGTCGGCGAGTCGGTCGGCGACGGCACGGGCGAGAGGATCGGGTTCGAGCCGGGTGTGCGGGATGGACCGGGCGGTGAGGAACGCCTCGATCTCCTCCGCGGAATAGGACGGTCCGAGCAGCGAACCCGACATGGCGTCCTGCCCGCTCCCCGGTCGGGCCCGCTCGGCGCCGCGCGCCACGGCGACGCTCAGAGCGGCTCCGAGCGCGCCTCCCGCGTCACCCGCGGCGGGCTGGATCCACACCTCGTCGAAGATCTGCTCGTCGATGATCCGGCCGTTGGCCACACAGTTGAGTGCCACGCCGCCGGCCAGGCAGAGCCGGGCCTCCCCCGTCATGCGCCGAGCGGTCCGGGCGAGCCGGACCATCACTTCCTCGGTGACGGCCTGCACGGATGCCGCCAGGTCGAACTCCCGCTCCGTGAGGGGGCCTTCGGGCAGCCGGCGCGGGCCGTCGAAGAGCCGCTCGAAGGCGGCCCCCGTCATGGCCCGTCCCCGCAAGTAGGAGAAGTACCGCAGATTCAGGCGGAAGGAGCCGTCGGCCTTGATGTCGATCAGCTTCTCGCGGATCAGGGCGGCGTAGCGGGGGACGCCGTAGGGGGCGAGGCCCATGAGTTTGTACTCGCCCGAGTCGACCTTGAAGCCGCAGAAGTAGGTGAAGGCGGAGTACAGCAGTCCGAGCGAGTGGGGGAAGCGCAGTTCGGCGAGGGCGCGCAGGTCGTTCCCCTGCCCGTGCCACAAGGTGGTGGTGGCCCACTCCCCCACTCCGTCGACACAGAGCACGGCCGCGGATTCGTACGGACTGGGGAGGAAGGCCGAGGCCGCGTGCGACTCGTGGTGGCGGCGGCGCCGGACCTCGGGCACCGGGCCCAGGCCGAGTCCGGCGAGCTGGTGCCGCACGGTCTTGGTGACGTCGAGTTTCCAGTCGAGCCAGGCCGGAAACGTGTCGCGGAAGAAGCCGAAACCGCGGGGCGCGGTTCCCGCGTACGTGGCCAGGACCCGGCGGAATTTCAGTGCGGAGTCCTCGTAGTAGGCCACCGCGGACACATCGCGCAGGTCCGCTCCGGCCTCGCGCAAGCAGTATGCGACCGCCTTCGCGGGAAAGGACGGGTCGTGACGACGTCGGCTGAAGCGTTCCTCCTGCGCGGCGGCGACGACGCGTCCGTCGGCGACGAGCGCGGCGGCGCTGTCGTGGTAGTAGGCCGAGATGCCCAACACCAGGTCGCTCATGGATCCACTCCTCGGCTGGTCGTGACGTTCAGGAGTACCGGGTGAGGCGCCCTGACCAGCGCGCCAGGATTCCGTTCGGGGGATTCAGCGACCGGTATCCGGTGCGGACGCGGTCCCATGCCTCGCGCCGGGCGTCACCCGGGCCGGACCGGGGGAGGGCGGACATATGGGCGTCGACGGCGTCGGCGGCCCAGGCCGAATGGCCGGTCTCGACATTGTCGATCGTGTTGTGGATGTCCACGAAGCGCGTACTGAACCCATGCGCTTCCAGCGCGATGTGGCCGTGCCGGTACGCTCCGCCCACCCCGGAGAGTTCCATGGCGAGATTCAGTCCGAGTATCTCCGGCCGGAACGACCGCGGGAATCGGCCGATGCTCAGCCAGTACACCGGAAGCTCGAACGAGGTGTCCTCGAACCCGGGCCATTCGGCGAACGCGCGGGTCCCGGTCGGTGGTACGTCCACGCCCATCTGCTCCAGGAGCTGCCGGTAGAGGAGCGGATGGTTCAGCCTCGGCTCGCCGTTTCCGAGTTCGTCCCAGTAGGTCTCGAAGAGGAAGTGCCCGACGTCGGACGACGCGTACGCGTAGTCCGTGAATCCGCTGAGCCAGCTGCCGTCGATCAGGGTCAGCGGGGCCAGTTGCACCGTGGAGTCGATCAGCTCCTCCCGCGCGGGCACCGGGGCGTCCGCCGACTCCTCGAACCCGGTGCCATGGCGGTCGTGCTGTTCCAGCAGCCAGGGGCGCAGGCCCTCTTCGGGCCACCGGTCCGGCAACGGCAGGGCGCACCGGTCGATCCCCCACCGTGACCTGCCGAGCCAGCGGCGGGCGTATCCCAGGGCGAAGCGGCGCAGCGCCTCGGTGCCGTCGCGGCTCTGGAGCCGGTGGTACGCCTCCCTCAGCCCGGTGGGTCCGGCCCCGTCGGCGCGGGGCTCCGGCACCGGGGGGACCGAGAACGTGACGCGGTGCCCCGCGGGCTTGGCACGGTCGGCCGGGGTGGCGGGGAGCGAGGCGATCCAGCGGCGGATGACGGCCAGGTCCTCCGGCGGGAACACGCGGAACATGGGTCCGTCCTCGCCGACCAGCCCGGTGACCAGCGGGCTCGATCCGGGCCGGCCCGGCTTGACCAGGCGGCTGGCGGCCAGCGCGTCCAGCAGGGGGCCGGGATCGGTTCGGCACTCCGTCAGCCATTCCGACAGCGGCCGGTCCGCGAGGGCGAAACCGTGGTGGTAGACGCCGCCCGCCCGGGCCCGGCGCCGCAGGAGTTCACGCATGTCGTGAGCGGGGTCGACGGAGGCCGCGAGTTCCTCGTACAGGGCGTCGCTCCACCCCCGCACCGCGGCCAGCGCCCAGGAGAAACCCCGGGCGATCCGGGCCTCGGCGCCGGGCCCCTGCTCGCTGATCAGCTCATCGACCGCGTCCCGGCACTGACGGCGGGCCGACCGGTCCCCGTGCCGGCCGGTGCTCGGGTCGACAGCGCTCCAGTCGGTCCCGGCGCCCAGCGCGTCCCGCACGAAGCCGAGCGCCGGCGGCAGTCCCACGGTGCGCAGGCACAAGTCGGCGCCGAGTATCTCCTCCCGGAACTCTCGGGGGTACCGGCTCGCCGCCAGCAACAGGGCCGGCAGGTGGAAATCCCGGTCCCGGACGCGTCGTTCGAGGGCGAGCCGGGCGACCGGCACGGCGTTCTCGCACAGCTCCAGCCGGCGGAGCAGCTCCAGATAGGCGCTGCCCCGTGACGCCCGTGGACGGCCGACACCGACGTCCCCCGCGTACAGGGCCAGCGAGCGCAGCGTGTGCGCGCTGTCCGCGTTCCCCGGATCGCTCAGCCACTGGAGCCAGGCGCCGGACACCAACGCGAGCGGTGCGCAGGCCAGAACCGCCCGGTCCACGAGGACCTTCCGCGCGTCGCCGGGGGCCGAGTCGTACAGGGCGTGATGGCGCCGGGTCTCCCGCGCGGCCCAGGAGGCGGCCTCGAGTTCGAGCGCGCCGAGCCCCCCGGGGGCCGGTGGCGGTCCCGCCCCGCGGTCCCACTCGTGCCGGAGTTCCGCGACGAAGCCGCCCGGCGGGAAACACCCCTCCGGGTCGGACGCGGAGACGTAGAGCGCCCGGGCTCCGTCGGGTGTGCCGGAACCACGGCCCGGTCTCGTGGCCGGCGACGTCAACATGTGTGCACCTCGTGCCTCCTGTGCCCTGGTGCCGGTACGCGGGGTGTTCAGAACATGGGGTAGATGGACGCGTCCTGCTTCGCGCGGCCTCGCTTGCGTCCGAACAGCCGGGCCAGGATCTTCCGTACGGTCGCCATGGTGGTCCGCCTCGCTTCCTGTGGTTCTCCGGTCGGGTTTGCAGGGGTTCAGCGCAGGTCCAGGTGGTCGGCGAGGAGCCGGGCGGTCAGGTCGTAGCCGTGGTCGGTGCAGTGCGCGCGGTCCACGTAGAGCCAGTCCTTGGTGGTGGCGGCCCCGGCGAGTGCCGGATTGAGGTCGACGAAGGCCACGTCCTGCTTCTCGCAGGCGACGCGCAGCGCATCGGCGTACGCCCGTCCGGTCTCCATGGTCACGATGTCGCCGAAGAGGTCCTCGAAGATGCCGAGCCTGGACATCTTGTCGAGTTCCTTGAAGAGGGCCGCTTCCTGCTCGGCGGGCTCCTCCCGGACCCAGGTGGCGAGGGGCTGGAGGACGAAGGAGACCCGTGCGCCGGTGGCGGTGGCGAGCCGGCGCCACACCGCGAGGTGGCGCGCGGTGAGCTCGACGGCCCGGGAGATCAGTTCCGGTGTGCCGGGAACGGCGGACCCCGCGTCCTCACCGGTCGGCTGCTTGTCGCCGGCCCGGCGTCCGAAGCCGGGCCGGACCTTGCGGTGGCGGCGGCGCAGCTCCGCCATCTGCTCGTAGTACTCCCCGCAGTAGAAGAACGCCCCGTGCTCGCCCTGCTGGGCGGCGGGCAGCCGGCTGAGGGCCAGGTTGTTGAAACCGGACATGATCACGATGTCCTCGACCGGCGGCAACAGGTGCTGGTGCAGGGTGAAGAGGAGCAGCTCCTGGGTGGAGTTGTAGCTGCGCCCGCCGAAGTTGAGCCAGGGGACCGAGGGCGCGTAGCGGCTCCACAGCCGGGAGGGGATGGTCGTGGCGTCGCCGGTGGCCCCGATGCCGAACGCGGTGGAGCTGCCGACGAACAGCCTGACCGGACCCTCTGGCGGCCGGTCGGCCGACGCGTGTCCGGTGGCGCCCCGCGAGATGCGGAAGCCCAGCCGGTCGGTGTTCAGCACCTCGGACCGGTAGTCGGCACGGTGGAAGTACATGAGGTACGGCAGATGACGCGTCATCCCGGGGTCGTCGAAGTCGTCGTACTGCTGCATCTGCGGGGTGAGTTCGTAACGGCGCAGTCTCACTGGTTCTCTCCCGTCGACACGTTGGTCCGGTCGGCATCGGTGGCGCCCCGCCGGGTGCGCTCCAGTTCGTCGTGGAGGGCCTGGCGGGCGGCCAGGGCTTCCTGTTTCCGGGCCAGGGGCTCGGGCAGGACGCGGATGGTCGTGAATATCTCGGTGGTGAGCCGGCCGTTCTGCCGGAAGGACACGGTGAACTCGACGGTCTCTCCGGCCGGGCCGGTATCCCGCTCCCTCAGGAGGAACTCGACGGTCGCCGGCAGCGGGAAGAGATAGCGGTGGTACACCGCCCTGATGTCGCGCACCTCGCTGATCACGTCCCGCGTCCGTCGCTCGGCGTCGAGCAGGAACTGGTCGGTGACCAGGTTCCACGTCTGCCGGGCCGCCTCGAGCAGGGTGACGGCCGAGATGTGCTGGCTGCTCAGCCGGTCCTGGAGCGGCTCGATCCGTTCGTCGAGCAGCAGGGGGGCGACGAAGCGCTCCTCGGTGACGCGTTCGACCGGCCCGATCAGCGCCGTCCGGGGCTGCCGCGGCCGGACGACGCGGTGCTCGGCGGGTACGGGCACGTCGTCCTGGTGGAGGACGAGCGGGCCCCGCCCCGGGACGGCGTGGGTCCGCAAGGCGGAGAGCTGCCCGGTGAGCAGCCCCTGGCCGATGGAGACGTGCAGCGGATACGGGACGGAACCGGCGCTCAGCCGGTCGAGGAGGTCGGAGGCGCCCACCGTGCCTCGGTTGGTCCGGAAGTCCGTGAACTGGTCCCCCACCACCACCAGGACGTCGTGCGGCATGGCGAAGTCGTTCCTCACGTCGTAGGTGTCCTCACGCGGATGCTTCGACTGTCTGCCGGTAGGCGGCCGTCAGTTCGTCGACGGTGCGGATGTCGGAGACGACGAACCTCTCCTCGAAGGGGTCGACCCCGAAGACCGTCTCCAGGTGGATGATCAACCGGGCGAGCAGGAGGGAAGTGAAGCCGATGTCGGCGAGCCGCTCCGCCCCGGTGAGCTCCAGGGGGTCGAACTCGGCGTCCCGCAGGATGTCGTTGATCGTCTCGTGGACCGGGGTAGCGAAGTCGCCGGTCGTGTTCAGCATGTGATGCCTCCGTCGACGATGAGTGTCTGGCCGGTGATGAAGGACGACCGGGGCGAGGCGAGGAAGGAGATGGCGTCGGCGATCTCCGCCAGGTCCGCCAGCCGGCCGAGCGGGGTGCGCCGTCTGATCCGCTCCCGGCTCTCCTCCGTGACGTCGGTCGTCATGTCGCTTTCGAAGAAACCGGGCACGATGGAATTGACCCGGATGCCCAAGGGTCCGAGTTCGCGTGCCAGACTCCGGCTGAAGCCGTCGAGTCCGGCCTTGGCGGCCGCGTACACCGCCGCGCCGCGGTAGCCCCGTACCGCGTTGACGGAGGAGACGTTCAGGATCGTGCCGCTTTTCCGCCGGGCCATCACCTTGGCGCACGCCTGGGTCAGGATGATCGGTCCGGTCAGGTTCGCGGCGATCAGCTCCTCGGTGCGGCTGACCGCGGTGGTGAGCAGCAGTTCCGGCCTGCCGAGCAGGCCGGCGTTGTTGAGCAGCAGGTCGATCCGGCCGAACCGCTCGGCCGCCGCCGCGGCGAAGGCCCGTGTGCGGTCGTGGTCGGCCAGGTCGACGGGCTGCCACCAGAAGCGGTCCGGGTGCCCGGCGAGGGTGTCCTGGACGAACGCGTTCGCGGACCGGCTGAAGGCCGCGACCCGCCAGCCCTCGCCGAGAAGCCGCTCGACCGCGAGCCGGCCCAGGCCCCGGCTGCCTCCGCTGACGACCGCCACCGGATCACCGGACGTCTCCGGGCGTGTCATGAGGCGGCGCCCCGGATCTTCTTGTAGCGGTCGGAGTACTGGCGGGCCGTGGACACCTCCACCACGGCGGGCACCTTGAACGGCTCCAGCCGCTTCCCGCAGTGCTCTCGCACCCGCCGGGCGACGGTGCGTTCATCCTCCTCCCGGGTGAGCAGCACGGTCGCCTTGACCACCATGCCGGTCACCGGGCTCGGCCGGCCGCTGACCGTGGCCTCGGCTATGCCGGGCATCTCCAGCAGTACGTTCTCGACCTCGCTGGGATAGACCTTCTCGCCGCCCACGTTGATGATTTCCGAGCGGCGTCCGAGGACCCGGACCCATTCCTCGTCGCACACCACCACGTCCTGGGTGTTGAAGAATCCCTCGTCGTCGAAGGGAGCGGGTGCGTTGAGATATCCCAGCATGGCCATCTCCGAGCGTATCCACAGCACGTCGTCGACGATTTTGTAGGCGAATCCCTGACCCCCGAGTTTCAACCACAGTTCCCCGTCGCTCCGGGATCTGGTGGGGAGGATGCCGAGTTCGGACAGCCCGTACGTCTGCTTGAGGCGTACGTGCGGGAAGTCCCGGCGCAGTCGTTCCAGGGTGCTCTGCGGCATGGGTTCCGTGCCGTAGGTGATCAGGCGCAGGGAGGGCGTCTCGTACCGCCTGGCGACATCGGCGATCAGAGCCATGTTGAGGAAGGTGGGGGTGGTGGGCAGCACCTCGGCCCGGTGGTCCGCCACCGCGGAGAACACCGTGTCCGGAGCGCGCTCCGGCACGGAGATCAGGGTGCCTCCGGTACTGAGCGTGTGCCACACCGTGTTGAGGCCGCCGATGTGGTCCAGACTCAGGAAAGAAACGATTCTGCGAGCGGTGCCTCCCGCTTGGTAGCGGCCGAGCATCCTCCCCACGTCCAGCACCGATCCCTTGCTGCGTCCGGTGGTCCCCGAACTGAACAGGACGAGGCCCGCGCGTCCTTCGTCGCGCAACCGGGCGTACAGCGCGTGCCTCGCCGTGCGGCCGGTGCGGGCCGCCCGGAGACCGCCGTCCGCGCCGACCCCGACGGTCACCTCGGCCTCGGCGACCGTGAGGTATTCCTCCCGCTTGAGGCCGGTCGGCGCCCGTAACGGAACCACGATCGCGGCACGTTCGGCCAGGGCCAGCAGACCCGCGACGGCCTGCGGCGAACAGTCTCCCTCCAACGTCACCACCTGCCCTCCGCCGACCCGGTGGGAATCCAGGAAAAGGCGCCATTCATCGACGAGTTCCAGGATGTCCCGGTAACTGTACGTACGGTTTCGGTGGACCATTGCGTCGGTGTCACCGCGGTCGGCCATTCTTGCCAGCAGACGAGATATCACGTCACCCTCCGGAAACACACGGGACGGCAGGACGGCAGGTTACGGAATTCGAGGAATCATCGGGCGCGATACCGGCAGGCGTCAAGCCTGATCTCCGCGACCGCAGGTGAGGCTTCCCCACCCGAACATGGGGTAATCATCGATTTCTGGCGGGGGAAGCGGCGGATGGACACGACATCGGCCGGGAAGATGTGTCCGCTTTTTCCGGACGATACGGAACCGGGCGAGAACGACCGGGAACTCCTTGGCCGGGAACTCCTTTGTTCCGACCGGCCGTGAGACCTGCTACGAGTGACGCCCACCCACGGGCGGTGCCGCACAGCGGGCCACGGTGACCTCGGTGGCCAGGGGCAGGAGGACGGCGAACGTGCGGTTCGTACGGAACTGCATGGGGTCCCTTTCAAGAGGGGCCGGGGAGGTGTGTCGCCTTCAACTTCTCGATCGGCAGCCGATGTTATGGAGGGTGCGCGAACAACCGGTGACGGCGCCAGGGCCGCTGCCTCGATGCCGCTGATGATTGCCCGTTCGTACAGCGGTCCGCGGACGGGGATGCGGAGCGCCGTGAAACGGTGCCGCGTCCTCCGCCGTCCGCGCCCCGTCGCCGCGCGGTCCACCGCCCCGTGGGCACCGATCGCGGCGGCGCTGTCCCGGCATCCCCCTCGTCCGGCCCTCGCCCGATCCTCCCGTTCCGCCCGCCGTGGCGGCTGAGCCCGGACGGGCCTGCCGGGCGCCCGTCAGGGGCGGGCCGGCCGCCTGGGCGCCGGTGCCGCCGTCCGCGCCCCGTCGCCGCCCGCCGCCTCCCGTCATCGGCGCGGCGGGCGGCCGGCGCGTCCGGGGCCTGGTTGGGGGAACCCGCAAGGGGTGGGCCGAGGAGGTGGCGTCGTGGCCGGTGCGGGATTGGGGCTGGACGAGGTGCTGCGAGCGGCGGAGGACGCGGCGCCGGTGGAGTCGGTCGACGTGGTCGCCCGGAACCTGGAGGAACGGTTCTCGGCGTGTGAGGTGTCGTTCTGGTTCGTCGACCTGATCGGGCAGGAAGCCGTACGGCTGCCCAGGGCCGATGGCGCGGACGAGGCCCGGGGCGCGGCGGCGCGGACTCCTCTGCCCGGCAGTGTGTACGACCGCGTACTGCGCACCCAGCGCCTGTACCAGGAGCCCGACGGGCACCGGATGGTGGCGCCGGTGACGAACCGGGGAGACTGCATCGGCGTACTGGACCTGTCGGTGCCGTACGCGGACGACACGGTCCGCGAGGCGGTGGCGCAGGCCGCGCACGCGCTCGCCTACATCGTGGTCACCGACCGCCGCTTCACCGACCTCTACCACTGGGGACGGCGTACCACCAGCGTGAGCCTGGCCGCGGAGATCCAGCACCAGCTGCTGCCGTCGGCGTCCTGCTGCGAGGCGGCCCAGTTCACCCTGGCCTGCGGTCTCGCCCCGGCGGACGACATCGGCGGTGACACCTACGACTACGCCCTGGACCGGGGCACACTCCACCTGTCGATCACGGACGCGATGGGACACGACACCGATTCCGCCCTGCTGGCCACGCTCACGGTCAACGCGCTGCGCGGAGTACGCCGCACCGGGCGCGGCATCCTCGACCAGGCGTATGCCGCCCACAAGGCGCTCGTCGAGCACGCCCGCGGCATGGCCACCGGTCAGCTGCTGTGCGTCACCCTGGAGACGGGCGCCTGCGCACTGGTCAACGCCGGCCACCCCTGGCCGCTGCGGCTGCGCGGGGGGCGGGTCCAGGAGCTGGCCGTCAGGGTCTGCCTGCCGTTCGGGGTTCCCCTCCCGGTCGCCTACGAGGTGCAGCAGCTCGAGCTGCGGCCGGGCGACCGCCTGATCCTGCTCACCGACGGCATGACCGAGCGCGACGCCGCCGCCGTCGACCTGCCGGCCGTCCTCCACGACACCCGCGACGAGCACCCCCGCGAAGTGGTCCGCGCCCTGATCGGCGCAGTCCATGAGGTCTGTCACGGCTCCCTGCCGGACGACGCCACCATCATGGTCCTGGACTGGCACGGAACCTCCGGCCCCCGCCACAGCGACGCCGGCGCCGACATCCGGCGCCAGTGTCCGCCGGACCAGGGCGTACGCGACCGCGGTGACGGGTGAGGCCGCGACCGCGCCGGGACGGCGGGACGTACGTCGGCCACGGCGGGCGGCACAGCGGAGGCCCATGTCCTCACGGTTTCGCGCGGAGGACATCTGTCACGGCGAGCACACATTCGCGTACCCGGCGGAGTTAGGGTTGTCGCAGGACGCGGACGGTGCCGGATCGCTCGGGGACGAGCGCCGGGCCCGCCCGGGTCCCACGTCACATCCGCGAACTGAAGGTGCCATGCCCGCTGAGAACGCCCCCGTCGCCGGCAACCTCGACGATGACGACTATCCCGCGTACACCATGGGGCGGGCCGCCGACATTCTCGGTACCACCCCCGCCTTCCTCCGGGCCGTCGGCGAAGCCGGGCTGATCACTCCGCTGCGTTCGGGAGGCGGCCACCGCCGGTACTCCCGTCACCAGTTGCGCATCGCCGCCCGGGCCCGGGAGCTGGTCGACCAGGGCACGCCCGTCGAGGCCGCGTGCCGCATCGTCACCCTGGAGGACCAGCTCGACGACGCCCTCCGGCTGAACCGGGAAATCACCGGGAAGCTGGCCGAGCGCGGCGCGGATATCTAGTCCCGCCGGTACAGGATTACTGAACCCGGCGGGGTGAGGATCACGAACGGGTGAGAAAACGTACGGCCGTCGGCAGCCGACCTGTGTTAACTTGATGGCAGTTGCAGTCTCGGTTGCCAGGGATTTTTCTCTTTTGTAGAGCTTTCCGGATCTTTCCGGAGGGGTGATCATCGTGGCGACCCGGGTCCGTAAAGTGCGGATTCCGGCACTGCCCCTGAGGGAGATTCAATATGGCATCTGGCACCGTGAAGTGGTTCAACGCGGAAAAGGGCTTCGGCTTCATCGAGCAGGACGGCGGCGGCGCTGACGTGTTCGCCCACTACTCGAACATCGCCACCACCGGCTTCCGTGAGCTTCAGGAAGGCCAGAAGGTGACCTTCGACGTCACGCAGGGCCAGAAGGGCCCGCAGGCCGAGAACATCGTTCCCGCCTGACACTGACGCGAACAGTCGCGAGCCCGTGGCTCGCGCAGCATGTGGCTGGGGCCCGCGCTCTTGGGGTGCGGGCCCCAGCCCATTGCTTTTCCCGCTCTCCGGATATACCGGACCGCCGGCCTTCCGGCCTCAGCGCCCCGACGCCCGGCCTTTCTTATCTTTCTTCGGCTCATTCTTGCGAATCCCCGTGCGGTCGTCACCGCTGGCCGGAATTCCTCGATACGCCGCATCGAGGAAGGTTCTTTCGATGAACCGCACCCGTCGCACCGCCGGAACTCCCGGCGGCTTCCGCGCGGACAGAAGGTCCGCGGGCTCGGCCGACCCCACCCGTTCGGCAGGCACCCGCTCGACCGGCTCCGCCTCCTGGGGCCGCTTCCGCACCCAGGGGGCGGGCCGCCAGGGAGCACGTTCCGCACCGCGCCGGCAGGAGTTCGCCCTGCCGGTCACCCGGACGGAGCCGTTGCCGCCGGTCGAGACGTTCGACGCGCTGGACATGCCCGACCGGCTGCTGGCCGCGCTCCGCACCGAGGGCCTGACCGTGCCCTTCCCGATCCAGGCGGCCACGCTGCCGAACGCCCTGGCCGGCCGGGACGTCCTGGGACGCGGCCGTACCGGCTCGGGCAAGACGCT
Organism: Streptomyces sp. NRRL S-31; assembly: GCF_000718775.1. GTDB lineage: Bacteria > Actinomycetota > Actinomycetes > Streptomycetales > Streptomycetaceae > Streptomyces. Next base: position 60,776 of record NZ_JOCB01000007.1, on the reverse strand, counting down.
CGCCTTCGGCCTGCCCCTGCTCGCCCGTCTGGACGGACAGCGCGCCCAGCCCCAGCAGCCGCTCGCCCTCGTCCTGGTCCCCACCCGGGAACTGGCCCAGCAGGTCACCGACGCGCTCACCCCCTACGCCCGCGCCCTGCGGCTGCGGCTCGCCACCGTGGTGGGCGGCATGCCGCTCGGCCGTCAGGCGAGTGCGCTGCGCGGCGGCGCCGAGGTGGTCGTCGCGACACCGGGCCGCCTCACGGACCTCATCGAGCGGGGAGCCTGCCGACTGGAGCAGGTCGCCGTCACCGTCCTGGACGAGGCCGACCAGATGGCCGACATGGGCTTCATGCCGCAGGTGACCGCACTGCTCGGGCAAGTCCCCGCCAGTGGGCAGCGGTTGCTGTTCTCGGCCACCCTGGACCGCAACATCGACCTCCTGGTACGCCGCTACCTGCACGACCCGGTCGTCCACTCGGTCGACCCGTCCGCGGGAGCGGTCACCACCATGGAGCACCATCTGCTGCACTTGCGTGACGCCGACAAGGACACCGCCACCACCGAGATCGCCGCCCGTGACGGCCGCGTGCTCATGTTCCTGGACACCAAGCACGCGGTGGACCGGCTCACCACGCACCTGCTGTCCGTCGGGGTGCGCGCCTCGGCCCTGCACGGCGGCAAGTCCCAGCCGCAGCGCAACCGGACCCTCGCCCAGTTCAAGAACGGCGACGTCACGGTCCTGGTGGCCACCAACGTCGCCGCCCGCGGCATCCACGTCGACAGCCTCGACCTCGTGGTGAACGTCGACCCGCCCAGCGACCACAAGGACTATCTGCACCGCGGCGGCCGTACCGCCCGCGCCGGCGAGTCGGGCACCGTCGTCACCCTCGTTCTGCCGCACCAACGGCGCGCGGTGGACCGGCTGATGGCGGAGGCGGGCATCACCGCGCACAGCGCCCGGATCCGTCCCGGCGACGCCGAGCTGCACCGCGTCACCGGCTCCCGGACCCCCTCCGGCGTGCCCGTCACGCTCCCCGTACCGGCCGGCGAGGGACGCGAGGGCAGCGGGTCCGCCGCCCGGAGCCGCCGGGCCCGGACCGCTCCCAGGGCCCGGAGGAACGACGCCTAGCCCGCCGGGACGCGTTCCCCGGCGGTCGGGACGAGCCATGGCCGTCCTGCCCGACCAGACGAACCCAACGGACCCGACGGACCCGATGACCCTACGGACCGGACGACCCGACGGACCCGACGGACCCGACGGACCCGACGACCCTGCGGACCCGACGAAGGGGAGAAGCCCTTGACGCCCCTCCCGCCCCGGACGCGTCAGGCCGGACGTGCCTACGGCACCGGTCCGACCGTCCACGACGCCACGCACGCCCCCGGTACCCCGGCCGTGTCCCCCATGTACCCCCTGTCCCCCGCGTCCCCCGTGGCCGGCGGACAGGGCCACGCCCTCGGCGTTCCCGCCCCCTGACCGCCCCCTGACCGCCACCCGACCGCCGCGCGGTCGACCGACGTCCCCGACGCTTTTCCGCCCTCGTGGAGGCATCCATGCGCTGTGTCATCGCCCGCTACCCCTTCGACCTGACCAAGAGCGAGGTCGAGCAGTCGATGGGCGACCTCACGCCCGAACCCGTCACCGGCGTCTCCGTGACCATCGGCCAGCGGATCTACCCCGTGCTCCAGGTCGGGGAGGTGATCACCCGGCAGAGCCGCCGGGACTTCACCACGCTGGAGATGCGCCGGGCGCTGACCCGTCTCGGCTTCACCTGTCACGACGCCCGTCCGACCGGCACGGCCGTGGCCACGCCCCCCGAGGGGAATCCGCTCGGCTGGTGAGCTTCCTTCCCGAGCGGCCGCAGGCCATGGGCCGTAGGCGGGTTGGAAGGCCGAGGATGTGGCACTCGGATCCTCGGCGGGCCGGACACGCGAACCATGTCCCGTACGGGCCGACGGTTCGGCAAGGAGCCGCGAGCCGCGCGAGGCCGTCACGGCCCGTCCCCCCGGTTGTCGCCGCGGGGCTGCCCGGCGGCAACCGGCGTGGCCCGCCGCGCCCGTAACCGAGCGCGCCGGGATCACCGTCCTGCCGTACCGCCGTGCCCGCGTCCGGAAGTGACGGCCCCTCAGACCGCTCGTCGGCCGGACATCGTGTCGGGCCGGGACACCTCGGCCGACCGGGCCCGGGGCGCTCTCCGGGAGCCGTCACACGCGCCGCCCGCCCGCGGAGACGGCGGCAGGGCGCGAGAGGTGGCGCGCGTCGGCATTCCGGCTAGGCTGGTGAACGTACGGCGAAGGAACGCGGCCGGACACGCACCGCGGCGGCGGGTTCCGACGAACAGCCGTGTCCACCCGAGTGAGCGAGAGGCGTGTCCGCCTGAGCGCGTACGCACTGCCGGTACGCGCCGCACACCGCCGGGACCGACGCGATGGCGTCGACGTCAGACGTCTCCCCGAACCGGCCGACCGGCGGACAGCACCCGACCGTCGCCGAAGGGCGGGCCCCCGGCCGCTCCCGGTCGTCCGGCCCGCCGGGTGGCGACGCTTCGGCACAGGAAGAAGCGGATCATGAGTCAGCCGGGCACCGTGGCACTCACCGTCGAACACGACGGCTCGGTCCAGGCCATCGCCTTCACTCCGGACAGCACCCGGTTCGCCAGTGGCGGTGGTGGCACGCTGGTGCGGGTGCGGACCGTCGGCGTCGGCGCGCCGCTTGACGTGCCCGGCCAGGGTTTCGTGACCGGCATCGACTTCAGTCCCGACGGCACCGCGTTCGCGGTTGCCGACCTGGAACAGGTGCTGCTGCGCTCCGGCTCGACCGGGCAGGCGGTCTGGCAGGGACCGGTGGATCCGGGCAACTCGGTGAACACCGTGCGCTTCGTCCGGGACGGGACGGTCGTCGCCGCCACCGACACACTGGTCGCCGTGCTCGAGGGCGCGACCGGGGCGACCAGGCGGCGGATCCCCGTGGACACCCCGCAGATCGCCGGTGTCGACCTGAGCCGTGACGGCACCCGGATCGCGCTGGCCATCGACGAGCGCCACGGCGGCGACCACCGGTTCGCCGGGTCCGCGCGGGTGCTGACACTGGCCACGGGCGCCGAACTCGGGCGGCTGACCCCGGACAACGCCGTCTTCGCCGTCGCGTTCAGCCCGGACGCCTCCCTCGTGCTGTGCTGCTCCGCCGACGACACCGTCCGGATGTTCGAGGCGGAGGGCGGGTCGCAGCTGTGGCCCGCCGAGGACGAGACCGACGAGGACACCACCGCCCCGAACTGCCTGGCCTTCGACCCCAAGGGCCGGTGGACCGTGGTCGGCGGGGCGGACGGGTTCGCCCGGGTGCTGGAAGCGGAGACCGGCGTGGAGCGGGGCCGGGCGCCGAAGCTGGACCCCGGTGCGCCCGACTCGCAGTTCGGCGCCGTCACCCATGTGGCGTTCGCCCCGAACGGCAAGGTGGCGGCCAGCGCCTCCATCGACAACGTGGTGCGGGTGTTCAACCTCGACGGCAAGGAGCACTACACCGTGGGCACCGACGAGGTGCTGGCCCTGGGGTTCAGCCCGGACGGGCGCTGGCTCGGCGTCGGCTGCACCGACCGCGCCCTCGTGATCGACAACGGTGAACTGGGCCACGGGTGAGGCGGCATGGACGCGCACGAACTGCTGCACCAGATCGCCGACCGGCTGCGCGGCCTGGCCCAGGACGCGGTGGACGGTCTCGTCCGGCGGTTGCCCACGCTCGGTGACGAGCCGTCAGCGGCCGGAACCGTGCTGGCGGGCCGGCTGCTGGCGGTGCACGACCGGCTGCCCGCGGGCAACCCGCTGGTGGAGCTGGTCCGCGAGGCACTCGGCGACCTGGGCGCCGGCTCGCCGGTACGACTGCACGGCTGGCGGCGAGCGCCGAACGCGCCGATCGGAGTGGCCCTGGTGCTGACCGACCCCTCCGGGGCCGCGACCGGGCGGGCGGTGCTCGGGATGACCCCCGGCGGCCCGGTCTTCGACGTCGTGGTCACCCCCGGAGCGGCGCTGTCCCTGCCGCCGACGGCGAGCGGGCCGTGGACGGCGCGGGCGGCGATCGCCTCACCGGGCGGCTGGGACGCGTCGTACGGGCCCGGTACGTCGCCGACGGTGCCCGGCGGCACCGCGACGATCCGCCTGGAGCGCGCCGGCCGGCTGACGGCCGGGATGACCGACGGACCCGGCATCAGCGTCGACGGCCTCGCGGTGACCGTCACGGCCGCCCCGGACGCGTCGCCGGCCGCCGAGGTCGAACTGCGCGACCTGAACGCCGCCGTCCTGCCGAAGGCGCTGGCGAAGCTGGTCGGCGCGGGTGAGTCCAGTCCGCTGGACGGCGGTTCCGGGCCCGTGACGGTCACCGCCCGGGCCGATCGCGACAGCGGGCTGCGCTTCACCGGCACCGGCACACCGCGCGTCGCGCTGCCGCTGCGGCTGGACGCACCGGGCGTGCGCACCCGGGGTGCCGCGCTGGAGCTGACCCTGGACGGCGGCGAGCCCCGGCTGGCCGTGTCCGTGTCGGTCACCGCCGCCCTGCCCGGGCTGCCCCTGCGCGCCTCGCTCGACGGGGCCGGGATCGAGCTGCCGGTGGTGTTCTCGCCGGAGCGGCTGGGCCTCGACCCGCACCGGCTCGGCGAGCTGTTCCCGGACGGTGTCGGCACCGAACTCACCCTCCCGCCCGTCTCCGGCGGCGGCGTGGTCCGGCGCACGGACGACACGGGCTACGCCGGACTGATCTCCGTCGACCTGAGCGTGCTCCAGGTCCAGGCGGTCGCCCTGTTCCGGCCCCCCGCCGACGGCGCCCCGACCAGTTTCCTGGTCCTGCTGGCCGCCGCGTTCCCGGCGCCCGGCGTCCAGCTCGGGCTCGGCTTCGCGCTCGACGCGGTCGGCGGGCTCGTCGGCGTCAACCGGCGGGTGGACGTCACCGCGCTCCGGCAGCTCGTCGGTGACGGCAACGCCGACCGGGTGCTGTTCCCCGACCACGTGGTCGAACGCGCCGCGGAGATCGTCGGATCGCTGGGCTCGGCCTACCCGGTGGCTCCCGGCCGGTTCCTGGTCGGGCCGATGGTCCGCGTCACCTGGGGCGGACGCATCGTGTCGCTGTCCGGCGCGCTGATCCTGGAACTGCCCGCGCCGGTGCGCGCGGCGCTGGTCGGGCGGCTCCTGGTGGGCCTGCCCGATCCGGTGGTGCCGTTGATCCGGCTCCAGGCGAGCGTGCTCGGCCGGATCGACCCGGCCGTCCCCGTGGTCGAGCTGCTGGTGTCGCTGGCCGGGTCGTGGATCGTGGGGCTGGCCGTACGCGGCGAGCTGTACCTGCTGGTGCGCGGCGGCCGGCAGCCGGAGTTCGTGCTGTCCGCGGGCGGCTTCCACCCGCGCTACACCCGGCCCGCCCAGGTGCCCGCGCTGCGCCGGCTCCAGGTCGACCTGGCCCCCGGCAACGATTTCGGGCTGCGCATGGAGGCGTACTTCGCGGTCACCTCGAACGCGGTGATGTTCGGCGGTCAGGTACAACTGGACGCGACGATCGCCGGCTGCGGTGTGCAGGGCTGGCTCGGTCTGGACGCGCTGTTCGTCTTCGACCCGGTGTTCGCGTTCTCGGTGCGTGTGCGGGCCGGTGTGGCGGTGCGGGCGTTCGGCCGCCGACTGGCCGGTGTCGCCCTGGACTTCACCCTGGAGGGCCCGGCGCCCTGGCACGCCTTCGGCACCGGCAGCATCTCGGTGCTGTTCTGGGACGTCGGGCTGGACTTCGACGTCCGCTGGGGCTCCCCGCCCTCGGTGGCACCGCCTGCCGGGCGTGATCCGCTGGTTCCGCTGCGCGAGGCGCTCGCCCGGTCGCGGTGCTGGGTCGCGGAACGTCCGGCGGTCGAACGCACCCCCCTGGCGTTCACTCCCGCGGCCGTCGGGAAGCTGGCCGAGGGTGACCTGGTGCACCCCGACGCCACCGTGCGGGTCAGCCAGGAGGTGGTCCCGCTGGGGGTGCCGATCTCCCGGTTCGAGCGCCGGCCCGTACCGGTGCAGCAGTGGACGATCGCGGAGGTCACCCTCGGCACACCGCGGCCCGCCGACGGCCTGCCCTCGCTGCCCGAGCGGTTCGTGCCCGGCGAGTTCTTCGACCTCACCGAGGAGCAGCAGCTCACCACGCCCGCCTTCGTCAGCCACGCCGGCGGGGTGCGCGTGGGCGCGGACGGCATCGCGCTCGGCCCGGGGCACCGGGTCGACGACGCGTACGAGACCGGTTACGAACCTCCCCTGCCCATCCGGCAGGTCTCCCGCTGGCCGGGGCTGTTCGACCGTGAGGCGGTGCTCAGGCGCACCGCCACGGAACGGCTGCTGCGGTGGCGTACGCCCGCGGTGGCCGTCCAGGTCCGTCCGCCGACGCTGAGCGTGGTCGCCGCCCACGACATGAGCCCCCTGCTCCACGACGTGTCGCTGGTCGACGCGACCGCCGACGCCTGGCAGGCGGTGCGTGAGCGGCTCGGCGACCCGAGGGCCTCCGTGCGGCTCGTCGAGAGCTGGGAGCAACGCGCGTGAACCCGTCCTCCCCGGCCCGCACCCACCCGGCGCCCGACCGCACACACACCCCGGAGCCCGGCGAACCCCGCCGAACCGGCACACCCCACGCGGGGCCACTCCCCACACTCCGCCGCCTGAACACCCCTGGGCCCCGCGGCCCCCGCCGAACCGGCACACCCCACGCGGGACCACCCCCCACACTCCGCCGCCTGAACACCCCTGGACCCCGCGGCCCCCGCCCAAGCGACACACCCCACGCCGATCCGTCCCCCACAGCCCGCACACGGCCCACACCCCACCACGCACACACCCCAGGGCCCGGCGGCCCGGGCGGGAGCGGCGTATGACGACGCGATGGTTCTTCTCCTCCGCACGGGTCGGCGCGGCGGCCTCGGCGGTGGGTCAGGCACTGCCCACGTCGGTGGTGTTCGACCGCCGGATCGACGGCCGGGCCACCCGGGAGACCGCGACCGGGCCCGTCCTGTCGCTCCTCGGGCCGGGAGACGTCCTCGGCTTCGACCGGTCCATGGTGCTGCGCGAGGAGCCGCCGCCCGGCACGGTCTCGGCGGCGGAGGACGTGCTGGCCGGTGTCGAACTGGCCCATGCCGACCTGCCCTGGCTGCTGTCCCCCGGGACCGCCCCGACGCCGTCCGGGCCCACCCCGCAGCCGTGGATCGTGCTGATCGTGCTGAGGGACGACGAGGCGGCCCCGCCGCGTGAGGCAAGCCCGTTGCCCGTGCTCACCGCCCCGGTCGCCAAGCTGCCGCCACCGGCCGAGCGGTGGGCGTGGGCCCATGTGGAGGCCCGGCTCCCGGACGGCGTCACCGACCTGGAGACCGCCCGGCACCATGCCGAGCAGGGGGTGCGCGGTCACTCGGCCGACGTCGTCGGGCGGCTGCTGTGCCCGCGGAAGCTGGACCCGGACCGGGAGTGGATCGCCGCCGTGGTGCCGGCGACCGCCGCCGGCCGGGCCGCCGGCCTCGGCGCGCCGCCGCCGGCCGGGCCGGGTACGGCCGACGCCTGGACGGCCGGCGGCACCGGCACCGTCGACCTGCCCGTCTACCACTGGTGGAGCTTCCGCACCGGACCGGCCGGCACGTTCGAGGAGCTGGCCCGCCGGCTGCGGTTCCGGCCCGCCGCCGAGGCCGGGCTCGGAACCCGGACCATCGACGTCAGCCGGCCCTGGCCGGCCGGGCGGCAGGACCCGTCGCCGGTCACCGTCGCCCTGGACGGTGCCCTGCGGGCGCCGGGGACGGCGGCGCCCGAGGTCTGGTCGGACCCCGCGGCACAGGACCGGTTCCGCGCACTGCTGCGGCAGCGCCTGGACGCCCCGGCCCGGCGCCGCGAGGGGGGCGGTGCCCCCGCCGGCGACGGACAGCCGGACGACGACCGGGACACCGCCGCCGTCGCCCCGCCCCTCTACGGCAGCCACCACACCGGCCGGCAGACCGTGCCGGAGGCCCCTGACTCGTGGATGAGCACGCTCAACCTGGAGGTGCGCCGCAGGGTGGCCGCCGCGCTCGGCGCCCGCTACGCGCAGCTGGAGCAGGACTTCCTGATGGCCCGGGCGTGGGAGCAGGTCGGCGAGATCCGGGAGGCGAACCGGCTGCTGGCCGTGAGCGAGCTGGCCGGTGCCGCGGCCGAACGGGCCCAGGACAAACACCTCGGTCCGCTGGGCGTCGCCGACCTGGTCACCGTCATGGCGCCGGTGGGCGACCGCACCCCGTTGCCCGCCGGTCTGAGCGAGCGGATCACGGCGCCGACCACCCTGGCCACGATGCTGGACACGTCCCCGGTGCTGAGCGGCACGGCCGGCACCGCGTTCGCCCGGCTGACCCGCCGCACCGGCGCGCTGGCCCGCCGTACGGACCGTATCCCCGACGGGGGCGGCGCCCAGGAGTCCGCGCCCGTCCTGGTGCGGGGGCTGAACGAGCTGGGGGTGATCGACGGGCACGGCGCGGGCCTGCCCGCCGAGCTGCGCACCGCGCTCGGCCCGCACCGGCTCCAGCGGCTGCGCATGGCCGACCGCATCCCGGCCGATTTCTGGGAGCGGCGCTCCGACGCGGACGCCCGTCCGCTGCGACCGGTCATGGCGCACCCCACCTTCCCCGTGCCGATCGCCGAGGAGCTGCTGACCCGCTGGCCGGAGTGGGCGCTGCCCGGGATCGGCGCGCTGCCGCCGGACTCGGTGACGCTGCTGGAGACCAACCCGGAGTTCGTCGCCGCCCTGCTGGTGGGGCTGAACCACGAGTTCAACCGGGAGCTGCTGTGGCGGGAGTTCCCGACCGACCAGCGCGGCACCCCCTTCGCCCGGTTCTGGCCCACCGACGGCACGGACATCGACGAGATCGCCACCTGGCCGCCGGACGTCCCGCTGGGCAGCCGGCTGCGCACCGGCGGCGCGGGCAGCCTGGTGCTGCTGGTACGCGGTGAGCTGCTGCACCGTTTCCCGGGCACCGCGCTGCTCGCCGTGCGCGGGGAGAACGGCAGGCTGCCTGACGCGTTCGGCGGGGTGCCGGCCACCCCGCTGGCGCTGGACGAGTCCACGGTGCTGTACCTGTTCGCCGGTCTCGACGCGCGGCGGGCCCGCGCGGAGGACTGGTTCTTCGTGTTCCGCGAACCGGTGCGCGGCACCCAGTTCGGGTTCGACACCGGTCCGCTGCCCGTTCCGCTGACGGCCTGGGCCGACCTCACCTGGAGCGGTGTCCCGGTGGACGCCGCCGGCTTCGTCCGCCTCGGCCCGGCGCCCGGCGCGCCGACCGGGCCGCCACCGGCCGATCCCCCGGTGTGGGGGCGCGACGCGGCCGACATGGGCCGTATCGCCTTCCAGCGGCCGTTCCAGCTGGCCTTCCGGGCCGCCGCGCTGCTGGGCGGCTGACGACCGCGCCGAGAACAGGAGACTCGCGCAGATGACCGACACGTTCGCGGCATGGACACAGGTGGAGCGGGCCCGCGCCGAGGCCGACACCGCGCAGGCTCGCGCGGACGAGCAGCAGGCCGTGGTGCGGCGGCTCCAGGACGCCCTGCGCACCGGGGACGACGAGCACGCCACGCCCGAGCTGCTCGCCGCCGCCGAGGCGGCGCACGCGGAGCTGCAACGCACCGCCGACCAGCAGGCCGGCCTGTTCGCCGGCGCGCAGGAGGAGCTGGCGCAGGCGCTGGGCAGCGGCGCCCCGCTGTTCCCCGACGACAACGCCGGGCCGATCGCGCTGCTGCCGGTGCGGGTGGAGACCATCTGGTGGGAGCCGCGCACGCTGCGGGTCCGGGTCTACCCGGACGACATCGCGCTGTCGCAGTTCGAACCGGAGCTGACCCCGGCCGAGGCGGACGCCGGCACCGAGTACTGGCGGGCGCCGGGCCCGGACGCCTGGCAGCGGGTCCTCACCCGGCTCCGCCCGGCCCGCGCCGCCTGGGCCGTCCAGGCGTGCCGTCCGGGGGCCCCGCCGCCCGTGGTGCGCCCCCGCGACCCGGGCGAACGGGGCCGGCGCGTGGTGGCGATGCCGAAACGCTGGCGCTTCCTCGGTCTGGTGGACGGCCGGGTGGCGGTGGACAAGCCCGGCCGTCCGGTGCCCGACCCGCTGCCGGTGGGTCTGCTGCGCGCCGACGAGGAGGGCTGGGAGACCGACTGGTTCGAGGCGGTCAAGGCCGGTATGGGGGTCGAGCTGCTGCTGCCTCCGGACGGCACCGATCACCTGGACGAGCTGCTGGTCGTCGGCGTGCGCGGCGACTCGGCCGCCGTCGGGGCCGCCCGGCTGCGCGATCTGCTGCACGGCCACCGCTTCGGCGGCGGGCTCGGTCTGCTGCCGTCCGGCACCGCGACCAACAACACCCCGCGCGCCCGTTCCGGCTGGTCCTCGGCCCCCGCCTTCCCCGGGCCGGAAGCGGACCCGGCGGCCGGACAGCGGCCGGTGGCCGACGCCCTGGCCGCCGCCCTCGGCCTGCCGGACGCCGGTTTCCTGCGCGGCTGTCCGGGCGCCGCCGACCCGGAACCCGGGGTCCTCGCCGCGCTGACCCTGCTGACGTGGCCCACGCTGGGGCAGGGGTTCGCCGAGGCGGCCGCGTCCCATCTGGACCTGGGCAGCCGCCGGGTGCGGACCACCGACCCGACCCGGCCGTGGCGCGCGGTCCGGGACCACCTCGCCGAGCACGTGCGCGGTCGCGGGCCGCTGCCCATGCTGCGGGTGGGCCGGCAGCCGTACGGGGTGCTGCCCGCCACCTCGCTGGGCGACTGGCGCGCGCGCCGCGCCGGGGACGTGGACGCACTGCTGGCGCCGTGGCTGCTGCGGCTGCGGGAGCACTGGCGCACGGTGGTCGGCGCCCCGGACACGATCCCCCGGGTACGGCCGGACCAGGCGGCCGACCAGGTCGCGGTGGACGCGTTGCAGCGGCTGCCCGTGGCCACCACCCTGGCCATGCGCCGGCTGGACGGCCCGGACTTCGCCGTGGGCAAGACCGCGCGCGACCAGCCGCCCACCCAACCGGGCGTGCCCGGGCTGCCCCCGGACGGGGTCCTGCGCTGGACAACGAGCGCCGACGGGTGGACGGACCTCGGCACCGGGCTGGACCGGGCCACCGGCGTCCCCGCGTTCGTGGCTCGGCTCACGCCCGACCCGGCCGGTTTCCCGGCCCGGGCCTCGGCCACCGCGGACTACCTGCGGGCGGTGCGCGCCTTCCTGGCCGGTGAGCTGGACGCCGCGGGCTACGACCGGGCGTGGCCGGTGGAGCTGTCCTCCGGCCGGGAGACCCCGCCGCGGCCCCGTACGTTCTTCGACCTGCCGGACGCGGGCGGCGAGGCACCGCACGGGGACGGACAGCCGGGCGGGGACGGGACACAGCCGGACGGGGACGGACAACCGGGCGGGGACGGGACGCAGCCTGACGGGGACGGAACGCAGCCGGATGCCCCGCCGGACGCCTCCGGGGTGCTCGACGCCCTGCTGTTCCTGCGCGCCTGGGCGTTCTTCGCGGGCGACGACGGCGAGGACGACCCGCTGCGCCAGGCGCTGGCCGCCACCTCCGACGTGGACCAGCTGGTCGCCGACGTACTGGAGGGGCTGCTGTCCGAACGGCAGCGGGCGGACCGGGTCGCGGCCCTGCGCCGGGCCACCGGTGCGCTGCCCCGGCTGGAGCAGGCACTGCGGACCCTGGTCTCCGTACCGGTGGACCGGCTGCCCGAACTGCTGCTGGAGGTCGTCGACGTCTACTCCCACCGGCTGGACGCCTGGGTCACCTCCCTGGCGTCGCGGCGGCTGGCCGAGCTGCGGGCGTCCGGCGCCGAGGGCGTCCGGTACGGCTGCTACGGCTGGGTGGAGAACCTGCGCCCGCCGGTCCCCGGGGAGCAGGTCGACATGGTCGTGGACGACGTGGACACCACGGTGGAGGTGTCCGCGCAGGACGGCTACATCCACGCGCCCTCGCTCCAGCACGCGGCCTCCGCCGCCGTGCTGCGCTCGGGCTTCCTCGGCCACCCCGGTGAGCAGGCGTACGCGGTCAGCCTCACCTCCCGCCGCGCCCGGATCGCCCGCTGGCTGCTCGGCGGCGTACGGCGGGGCCAGAACCTGGGCTCGCTGCTCGGCTACCGGTTCGAGCGGGCCCTGCACGACGCGGAGCTGGACCACCTCGTGGCACGGTTCCGCCGTCAGTTCCCGCTGCCCGTCGTGCCGGAGCCCGAGGGGCAGGCGGCCGACGCGGCGCTGTGGGCGCGCAGCGCGGAGGCCGTGGCCGCGCGCAACGTGGTCGACGGGCTGGCCCTGGCCCGGGCCGGGGCCGGTGCGGGGGACCTGCCCAGTGCCGTCGACGGCGCCCCGGTGGTGCCCGCCGGTGACCGGCAGGCGGTCGCGCCGCTGCTGGCGGACCTGACCGAGGCCCTGGACGCGGTGGGCGACCTGGTGCTGGCCGAGAGCGTGCACCAGCTGGTGGGGGGCAATCCGATCCGGGCGGGACTGACCGCCGACACTCTCGGGCGCGGTGAGGACGTCCCGGACACCTTCCACGTCCTGCGCACCCCGCACCGGGCGCGTGCGACGACCCAGCGGGTGGCCGCGCTGCTGCCGGACGCGCCGGGCGGACCGTCCGGCTGGCCCGCCGACCCGGTGGCCGCGCTGCAACCGGCCCTGGAGACCTGGGTCGCCCACCTGCTCGGCCCGGCCGCCGGCTGGACCCTGGCCGGCGTGCTCGGCGGGCGGGCGGGCGCCGCGCCGGGCGGTGACCGGCCCTTCGAGATCACCCTCGACCGGCTGGGGCTGGGCGCGCTGAGCACCGTGCTGGACGCGGCCGGGGCCGAGCCCGCGCTGCTGCGCCGTGCGGTGCTCGACGCCCACGGCGCCGCGCCGGACACCGCGGTCGCCTTCACCGGTCCCGGCTGGGACGGGCTGCGCGGCAGGGCCGTACGCGTCCGGTCGCTGCTGGCGACCGCGCAGCCGCTGCTGCCGGCGCACTTCTCCGAGGAGCCGGACGGCCACGCGGTCGACACGGCCGGCCTGCGCGAGCGACTGGCCCGTTTCGCGGCCGACCCGCTGATCGCCGACCGCCCCGGGACCGCCGCGCTGCGCGAGCTGGCGGCGGAGCCGGCCGCGCCGGGCACGGCGGAGGGCTGGCTCGCCCGGGCCCGGGCCGCGCTGGCCGAGGTGCTCGGCGTGGAACTGCCGCTGCTGCCCGCGCTCACCGGGGCCGCGCCGGCCGGCCGCGGAGACGTGCGCGGCGCGGACGCCGAGGACTGGATGCGGCGCAACGCGGCGGTCCGGCCGGTGGTGCGGGCCCTGCACGAGACGCTGCTGCTGGCCGGGGCCCGGGCCGGGCGGGTGGAGCGGCTGCGCGCGGCCCAGACCCCGGACACCGGGGGCGACCCCTGGATCGGCGGCACCTTCCCGGCCGGGCGGCGTCCGCGGGCCACCGCCCACCTGGTCTGGCACGCCCCGGCCGACGTCGCGCCCGGTGCCGCCGTCACCGGTCTGCTGCTGGACGAGTGGATCGAGCTGCTGCCCGGCTCCGACCGCCTGCGTCCGGCCGACGATCCCGGACAGCCCGCCGGGGCCGCGCCGGAGACCGAACTGACCGGTGTCGCCTTCCACTTCGACCGCCCGGACGCCAAGGCCCCGCACAACCTGCTCATCGCCGTACCCCCCGATCCGGAGCGCGGCTGGACCTCCGACGGCCTGGTCCAGGTCCTGCGCGAGACGCTGGAACTGGCCAAGTTGCGCGCCGTCGACGTCGCCGACCTGCCGCTGCTGGACGACCTGATGCCCGCGATCCGCGTCTCCCAGGAGGGCGCGACCGGGCGGGCGCTGGCGCGGATCGAGACCCGCCGGCCGAGAACCGATCCGGCCGGGCCGTTCCGGCTGGAACCCGGGCACCGCACCGACGACGTGGAGGCGGGGCTGGCCGCGCGGGTGCACGACCCGCTGTGGCTGCTCACCCGGCAGTGGCAGTTCGGGGAGTTCGCCGCCCAGGACGCCGGCTCCCCCGCCGTGGTGCGGATGACCGGCAGCAGTGCGCCGGTGGACGCCTGGCGCCCGGCCGGTGCCACCGACTGGGTGCCCTACGACCCGCGCACGGGGCCGCTGGACACCCAGGTCGAGGACGAGCCGGTGCGGGTCGACGAGCGGCTGCGCGCCGAGGGCGGCGCCCGGCTGCTGCGGATGTGCGACGACGCCGGGCTGCTGGGGGCCGCCGCCACGGCACTGGCCGCCCACGCTCTGCCGGCCGGCGAGTCCGACGCGAGTCTGGTCGCCCTGCTGGAGGGCCGGGTGCCGGACGCGGCGGCGGTGGCGGCGGCGCTGGACGCGGGCACCTTCGGCGGCGGGGCGGCCCCGGGGCTCGGCGAGGTGGCCGCCCGGTGGCGGAGCTGGTGGGCCGGGCAGCTGGCCGAGCGCGGCCCGGACACCTTCGACCCGCACCGGTTCGAACACGCGGCCGAGGTGTCCACCGGCGGCTCGGTACTGCGTGCCGAGGAGTACCTGGGCGACGGGCTGGACTGGTACGGACTGGACGTGCACCCCGATCCCGGGGTGACGGCGGCGCCCGCCGGACCGCCGCACGTCTTCGCCGACGAGGGGCTGCCCACGACGGTGCGGTACGGCGGGCTGCCGGCCGACCGGTTCTGGGAGATGGAGGACGCGCGGGTCGACCTCGGCTCGGCGGACGTCTCCACGCTGGACACCGGCCGGCTGCTGCTGATCTCCTTCGCCACCGTCTACGGCAACGACTGGTTCCTGGTGCCGCTGGAGGTGCCGACCGCCTCGCTGACCGTCCTGGACGACCTGCTGGTACGCGACGTGTTCGGCCGGTACCACCTGGTCCGCCGCGCGGGCCGCGACGACCCGTCCTGGTCGCTGTTCACGCTGCACGGCCCGGACCCGGACCGCCCGGTCTCGTCCGGACTGCTGGTGCTGCCCACCGAACGCGGGCAGTCGGGAGAGTCGTCGGAGCGGGTCGTGCTGGCCCGCGACGAGCTGGCGAACCTGGCGTGGGCCGTGCAGCACCGCTACACCGACGGCCGGGGCGTGCTGACGGACCGGGAGGACCAGTGGGCCCGCCGCGAGCCCCCCGGCCCGGCGGCCACGGGACGGTCGCCCGCCTACGGGGTGCAGACCGTGGTGCCCGACTACTGGTTCCCGCTGGTTCCCCAGGCGCTGCGGCCCGGGGCGATCCGGTTCCGGCTGACCGAGCTGACCGGGCCCGGGCTCGACTCCCGCCCGGAGGGCCGGCTGATCGCCGAGGGGCTGTGGGTGCACGAGGAGGAGGTGCCCCGGGAGGGGGTGACCGTGACCCGCAGCCCGGTGCTGGCCCGCTGGTTCGACGGCTCCTCGCACAGCTGGGTGCGCCGGGAGAAGGCGCCCGGCAGCGGGGAGGGTTCCAGCGGGCTGGCCTTCGACACGGTCCGGCCCACGGAACCGTGGCCGTGACGGGGTGCCGGACGCGCGGCGACTTCGTCGACGGCGTCGTTCACCCGGCCGCCCGGGCTGCGGCGGCGCGGCGGGTGACCCGCCCGCGCGGCCCGCGCGGGGCGGGACAATGGTGTCGTGATCGACAGGGAACTGCGCGTGGTGCTGGCCGAGGACTCCGTCGTACTGCGGGACGGCATGGTCGAGTTGCTCGCCGTGCGCGGATGCGAGGTGGTGGCCACCGCCGGGACCGAGTCCGAGTTGCTCGCCGCGGTGACCGAACACCGGCCCGACGTCGCCGTGGTGGACGTCCGGATGCCGCCCACGCACACCGACGAGGGCATCCGTGCCGCCGTGCGGATCCGCGCGCGGACGCCCGGGGTCGGCATCCTGGTCTTCTCCCAGCACGTCGAGCACGCCTGGGCCACCCGGCTGCTGGCGGACGGCGCGGCGGGCATCGGCTACCTGCTGAAGGAACGGGTGGCCCGTACCTCGGAGTTCGTCCAGGCGCTGCACCGGGTCGCCGCGGGGGGGTACGGCGCTGGACCCGGAGGTGGTCGACCGGCTGATGCGGGGCGGACGGCGGAGCCGGGTGGACACCCTGACACCGCGCGAGCGGGAGGTGCTGGAGCTGATGGCGCAGGGCCGTTCCAACCGTTCCATCGCCGCGTCGCTGGTGGTGTCGGAGCGGGCGGTGGAGAAGCATGTCGCCGCCGTCTTCACCAAGTTCGGTCTGCGGGCGACGGACACCGACAACCGGCGGGTGAAGGCCGTCCTCGCCTACCTCGCGGAGAACGGCGGTTGACCCCCTTCACAGACGCGCGGGCAGTTCGGCGGTGACCGTGGTGGGCCCGCCGGGCGGGCTGTCGAGGCGCAGTACGCCGTCCACCGCCGCGAGGCGCTCGGCCAGGCCGGACAGACCGGTGCCGGCGCCGGTCGCCGCACCGCCCCGGCCGCCGGCCGCGCTGACCGTGAGTTCGGCCGAGCGGGCCCCGCTGTGCCTGGCGATGTTGGTGAGCAGCTCGGCGGCGCAGAAGTAGACCGCCCGTTCCACCGTACGGTCCGGGCGTTCCCGCAGGTCCAGGCGGACGGTGACGGGCACCGGCGAGGTGGCGGCGAGTCCCGGCAGCGCCTCGCCGAGCCCGCCGTCGAGCGCGGCCGGGTGAATGCCCCGGGTGAGCCGGCGCAGCTCGGCGATGGTGTCGTCGGTCTGACCGCGCGCGCGGTCCACCAGGGCGCGCAGCCGGCCGAGGTCCGGGCCCGGGGCGGGCGGGAGGGCGTCGTCGACGAGCGCGAGGGTGACGGCCAGCGCGACCAGCCGGGCCTGGGTGCCGTCGTGCAGATCGCGTTCCAGGCGGCGCAACCGGTCGGTGTTCTCCGCGAGCAGGGTGGCGCGGGCGGCCTCCAGGTGCCGGACACGCCGCTGGGCGCGGGCCGGACCGAGCAGCACCCGGGCAAGCCGCCGGTTCGCGCCGCTCAGCGCCCGGACCGCGCCGGGCACCGTCGCCAGGAGCGCCAGGCCGAGCAACGGCGAGCCGACGTCTGGCCAGATGGCCGGAGGCGGACCCGCCTCCAGCAGGCGTCCCCACAGCGGGAAGCCGATCAGCCAGCCGCAGCCGAGGGGGAGCGCGACGGCGGCGGCGAACCCGAGCACGCCCAGCGGCAGCCGCAGCAGCAGGTAGAGCAGGGTCCGCCAGGCGACCGGGTCGGTCAGCAGCGCCCGGCCGCGGGCGACCGCGCCGGCCGGGCGGGGAGGGGCGGCCGGCGCCTCGACGTGCTCGCCGAGCAACCGGCCGACCAGCCACCGGTGCGGCGCGCCGGCACCGCGCGCGCCCAGCAGGGCGGCGGCCACGAACGGCAGGCCGAGCACGGTGAGCGAGAGCAGCGCCCCCGCGTAGAGCACGGCCAGCGCGTAGACACCGCCGCACAGCGCGAACGGCAGGCCGACGACGGCGAAGGCCCATTCACCGCCCCGAAGGGCGAACACCCGCTCGACCCGCCACGGGACGGAGCGGTGCCGTCTGTCCGCGGGGGCCGGGTGCCGCTCGGCGTGGGAGGGGTCCGGTCGCCGCTCGGCGCCGCGGGGGTTCCGTCGTCGGCCGGGATCAGAGGGGGCGCGCCCTTGCCGGGTCATGTCCGGCTCCGGTCGGCCGGTCCCGGATCGCGGGGGCGGGCCGGTGGGCGGTGTGCTCGGCACGGGACACGGACCCGCGGGGGTCGGTGCCGGGGCGGTTCCTTTGACGGCCGGAGGGTCCGTTCGGTCACGGGCACCCCCGCCTCCGCTCAGTCACGGGCACCGCCCCCCGGCTCGGCCGCCGGGCCGCGTACCGCCCGCAGGCCCGTGGCCAGGACGCACGGAACGGTCAGCGTGGCCGCGCCCGCGACGATCCACCCGCAGGCGGCCACCGGGACGGACGGCACCGCCGAGCCGGTCACCGCCGTGCTGAACGCCGCCGACGCGGCGCCCGCGACCACCGCGCCGAGCAGGACGCCCACCGCCGCGGTCAGCACCGCCTCCCCGGCCAGCACGCGCAGCAGCTGCACCCGGGTCGCGCCGACCAGCCGCAGCAGCGCGAACTCACGGCGCCGGTCGGCGGTCACGGCGACCAGCGTGTTGACGGTGGAGACGGCGGCGAAGCAGACCAGCAGCGCCAGTTCGGCCTGGCGCAGCCAGACGTCCGTGGCGGAGGTGGCACCGGTCGCTGTCGCGCCGGCGGCGTGCCCGGCGGTTCGTGTCATGATCGTCATGGTGCCCGACAGCCCCACGAGCAGCGCGACCGGTACCACGGCGGACGACAGGCGCCGCGCGTACCCGCGCAGATTGGCGTCGGCCAGCCATCCCGCGCCGGGTGCCGGCACCCGTACCGGCGCGCCCAGCGCGGTCGCCAGGACGCGCGCCGCGAGCGGCCCCACCAGGGCGACGCCGATCAGCAGCACCAGCGCGCCGAGCAGCGCCGCCTGCCCCGCCTTGTCCGTCCGCTCCGGCGGCCGGGTCGCGGCCAGTCGCAGCAGCAGGGCGCCGCCCGTCAGCGCGCCGGCTCCGGCGAGCAGGCGTGCCACGCCCGTCCGTCCGTGCTCGGTCGAGCCGGCGGTGAGGGCGGCCGCGGGCGCGATCCGGGAGATCCGCCGGGCCGCGACGGCCGACGCCGCCAGGCCGACGGCGAGTGTGGCGGCCAGTGCCACCAGCATCGGTACGGGCGTCTCCGGCACCCGTACGCCCGGCGCCGCCAGTCCCCGCCGTTTCAGCTCGCCGAGGAAGCGGCGGGCCGCCACCGCGCCGACGGCCCAGCCCGGCGCGGCGGCCAGCACGGTGGTCGCCACGACCTGGCCGCGGACCAGCCGCCGGGTCTGCCGGGGCGTCGCCGCGACGGTGCGCAGCAGGGCCAGATCACGGTGTTGTTGCCGGACGGCGAAGCCCAGCGCGTTGACCACGACGAAGAAGGCGACCAGGACCGCGATCTCGCCGAAGGCGCCGGCGATCACTCTCAGTCCGGGCCCGGGGTCCGCCCGCCGGACGCCCGCCGGGGCGGCCACGTCGGCGGCGAACAGGGTGCCGAAGAGCGTCACGGTGGCGACGGCGAGGAACAGCGCGACCGCCGGACCGGCGAAGGCGGCCGGCCGGCGGCGCAGCTGCCCCAGGGCGATGGGGATCACGGCGCTCACCCGCCCAGCCGGCTCAGGCGGCCGGCGACCCGGGCGGCGGTGGGCCGGTCCAGTTCGTCGACCACCAGGCCGTCGGCGAGCAGCAGCACCCGGTCCGCGTACCCGGCGGCCACCGGATCGTGGGTCACCATCACACAGGTCCGGCCGTCCTGGTCCACACCGGCGCGCAGCAGGGCGAGGATCTCGTGACCGGTGGCCCGGTCGAGGGCACCGGTCGGCTCGTCGGCGAACAGCACCCGGGGCCGGGAGACCAGGGCCCGGGCGATGGCCACCCGCTGCTGCTGCCCGCCGGACAGCTGCCCGGGCCGGTGCCGTTCACGGCCGGCCAGTCCCACCCGGGCGAGCGCGTCCCGCACCCGGTCCCGGTCGGGGCGGTGCCCGGCCAGCCGGCCGGGCAGCTCGACGTTCTGCGCGACGGTCATCGCCGGCATCAGGTTGAACGCCTGGAAGACGAAACCGACCCGGTCGCGCCGTAGCTCCGCCAGCCTGCGCTCGGGCAGCCGGGACACCTCGGTGCCGCCCCACCAGACGGAGCCGCGGGTGGGGCGGTCCATCCCCGCCAGGCAGTGCAGCAAGGTGGTCTTGCCGGAGCCGGACGGCCCCATCACCGCCGTGAACGTCCCCGGGGCGAGTTCCACCGACACCCCGCGCAACGCCCGTACCGCGGCCTGTCCGCGTCCGTACTCCCGGTGCAGGTCCTCCGCCCGGGCGGCGGTGCGCTCCCCGGTCCTGCTCGCCGTCTCAGCCATGTCCTCATCCTCGGCCGCGTCCGGCCCGCCGGTCGATCGTGGCCGCCCCCGGACCGGTGGTGCGGAAAACCGAACCCCTGGAACCCCTGCCCCCTGTGGACCCGTGGACCCCTGGCCCCCCGGTCACCCGAGCGGCGGCCGGGGCCCGCGCGGACGGCACGCCGGGAGCGGCCGGCCGGGGTGTCTGTGGTGCGAAGCCCGGCGGCCTCCCGCATATTGGGGGAGGTGACTCGCCGGACAACGTTGTCCCGGTGCCGTCACCCCGTCGGCCTCGACGTGCGCGGCACCTCGAAAGGCAGGCCCTCGCGGGCGCCGCGACGACACGGAGCGGGCGGCAGGGGGACCGACCGGCGCCCTCGGAGGTGACGTGCCCGGCGGCGCACAAAGGAGGCTGTATGTCGTTCCACGACCCGGCAGTGCTCGACTGCCCCTTCGACTACGCTGACGCGCTGGAGTTCGACCCGGAGCTGGACTCGTTGGCGCAGCGGGGACCGGTCAGCCGGATCCGGCTGCCCTACGGCGAGGCCGAGGCGTGGCTCGTCACCAGCTTCGCCGGAGTGCGTCAGGTGACGACCGATCCGCGGTTCAGCCGGGCGGCGATCGTCGGGCGCGACTATCCGAGGATGACGCCCGAGCCCATCGTGTCGCCGGAGTCGATCAACGTGACGGATCCGCCGCACGCCACCCGGTTGCGGCACGTGGCGGCCCAGGCGTTCACCCGGGACCGGGTCAACGCGATGCGGCCGGCGGTGGAGAAGGTGGTGGACGGGCTGCTGACGGCGATGGCCGAGACCGGACCGCCCGCCGACCTGGTCACCCATCTCTCGGTTCCACTGCCCCACCTGACGATCTGTGAACTGCTCGCCGTCCCCGAGGCCGACCGGGAGGAGCTGCGCGACCGCACCATGCGGCTGCTGGCCACCTCCGCGGACGCCCGGCAGGACGCGGCGGACGCCAAGGCGTCGCTGCGGGCGTACTTCGCCGGGCTGGTCCCCGAGCGGCGGGCCCGGCCGGGCGACGACCTGCTGAGCACGCTGGCCACGGCCCCGGTGCCGGAGGGCGAGGAGCCGCTGAGCGACGACGAGCTGGCGGTGCTGGCCGTGACGCTCATCCTCAGCGGCAACGACACCGCGACCTGCCAGATCAGCAACATCGCGTATCTGCTGCTCACCCGGTCGAAGGAGCGTGCCGCGCTGGTGAAGGAGCCCGACCGGTTCGCCGGCGCGCTGGAGGAACTGCTGCGGTTCATCCCGTTCCGCAAGGGCGTGGGCATCCCCCGGATCGCGCTGAAGGACGCGGAGATCGAGGGAGTCGCCATCAGGGCCGGGGACTACGTCCACGTGTCCTATCTGGCGGCCAACCGGGACCCGGCGGTCTTCCCCGACCCGCACACGCTCGACCTGGAGCGGCCGGTGCGCCCGCACATGACGTTCGGCTGGGGCGGGCACCACTGCCTCGCCGCACCGCTGGCGCGGGCCGAGCTGGACACCGCGGTCACCGGCCTGCTGACCCGCTTCCCGGATCTGCGGCTCGCCGTCGCCCCCGACGACATCGAGTGGGACACCGGCACGATCCGCCGCTTCCCGCTGCGCCTGCCGGTCACCTGGTGAACCCGGGGCGGGCGGCCCGGACGACCTTTCCAAGCCGTCCGTACGCCCGCCCCGGCCCACCGTCCCGACGACCGCCCCGGTCCACCATCCGGGCGACCGCGCCGGCCCACTGCTCGGGCGGCCGCCCCGGCCCGCCGTCCGGGCCACCACCCGGGCAACCGCCCCGGTCCACCAGCCGGGAGACCTCCCCCGGCCGCCGTCGGAAGCCCGCACCGCACCGCCGTCGGAAGCCCCCGAAGGGGTACGCGGGCGCGGCCACGGCCCGCTCGTGCCGGTGGGCCGTGGCGGTCGTGGCCGCGCCCGGGCTCAGTCCTACCGGCCGGCCGGACCCGTCCGGAAGCGCCGGTAGAGCACCGTTCCGCCCAACACCGACGCCAGGCCCGCGGCAGCCGCCGTCCAGGGGACGTCCGCTCCGGTGTGCGCGAGCGTGCCGGGCGTACGCGGCGGCACGACGGTGCGCGGCGGCTCGGGCGCCGGGTGGGTCACGGGCGGCCGGTGGTGCGTCGGCGGGGTGACCCTGGTCGGCGGTGTCGGCGTGGACGGCCGCGGCGTGTGCGGGGTCGTCCGGATGGGCTCGTCCGGCCGGTCGTGCGAGATGTTCGCGGACGTGTTGCCGAAGACGGGGTTGCCGATGCCCACCACGTCGATGCTGTTGCCGCTGAGGTTCACGGGCAGGTCGACCGGCACCTGGATGTCGTTGCCGGAGACGACGCCCGGCGAGCCGTGCGTCCTGCCCTCGGCCGTGGCCTGGCCCGCGGTCGCGGAACCCCCCTGGCCCGTGGCGTGGTCACCCTGGTTGGCGCAGCGGTTCCCCATCGCGGGGTTGAGCAGACCCACCACGTTCGCCGTATTCCCGCAGACGTTGACCGGAACGTGCACCGGCAGCTGGATGCCGTTGCCGGAGAGCAGCCCGGGCGAGCCGCCCGCGGAGCCGTCCGCGGCGGCGTCGGCGTACACCGGTCCCGCCACTGCCATCGCGCCCGAGGCGGCGGCGATGGCGATCACACTGTTTCGGGTAACCCGTTTCATCGGTTTCCCTGTCCTTCCAGATACGGTCGCGGGCACTCGCCCGCATCTGTAGAAACGCAGGTGAAACCGTGCAAGTTATGGCTTATCAATCTTTCGTCCGGTGCCAGAGCGTGATCGCGTACCGGGAGGACCCCGTCGCATGCCGCATCGTGCCTGGTCAGCGCAGCACCGGGGCCGCCCCGGGCGCGGCGGAAAGGAGCGCGTGACCGCCGTGCGGGCAGTGCACGATCCGGTCACCGAGGCCGAGCCGTCCGGCCTCCGTCAGGAAGTCGGTCAGGGGTGAGCGCATCACGGTGTAGTCCTCGTAGTGCACGGGCAGGACGGCCCATGGGTCCAGGCGCCGGGCCAGCTCCGCGCCCCGCGCCCCGTCCATGGTGACCACGAAGCCGCCGGGGAGCCGGGTGCCGCCCAGGTGGAGGACGGCCAGGTCGGCGGCGGGGAATCGGCGGCCGATCTCGTCCAGGCCCGCGTAGGGCAGCGTGTCGCCGGAGACGTACAGCCGGAGCCGCGGCGGACCGTCCGCCGGGCCGAACTCGATCATGCTGCCCATCACCGGCGGCAGCAGTCCGCGCAGCACCGGATGCCCGGCGTGCCGGCCGGGCAGGGAGGTGATGGTGGCCCGCACCCCGCCCCGGCGGAGGGTGAGCGCCTGCCAGGTCCGCAGTCCCGCCGTCCGCCGGAAGCCGTGCAGCACCCTCAGCCGCCGGGCGGCGTGCGGGGTGGTGAGCACCGGGATCGCGTGGTCCAGGGACCGCCGGGCCCTGCGGTCCCAGTGGTCACCGTGCAGGTGGGACAGCACGATCCCGTCGAGGCGGGGCAGTTCCCGGGGGCCGAGGGCGGGCTCCGTCAGCCGTCGGGTGATCAGGCCGTGGCCGAGGTAGGCGTACTCGCCCCGGTGCAGGAAGTTCGGGTCGGTCAGCAGGGTCAGCGGCCCGTACCGCAGCAGCACGGTGGCGTTGCCGATGAAGTGGAGGCCGACCGTGTCGTCGGCGGGCCCGTCCGTGGTGCCGGTCATGGGGTGACCCGTCCTTCCGCCTGAGCCGGCGAGCCTCACGCCCCGGGGCGTGCCGGGTTCCCGTCCCCCGCGGGCGGGGTACCCCCGGCGGCCGGGATCACTCGCCCCCGGTGCCGCGCGGACGGCCGAGCGCACGGCGGCGGCGCGGCCGGGGAGCTGGTAGCTGCCGGTAGGACGCCGCCGGAACCGACCGGCGCGGAATCCGGCGCGGGCCTGGAGCCCCTGGCGGACCGCCGGCTTCCACGCCGATGTCGTCCTGTCGGCGGTGGGGCTGCTGCCGCCCGTCGCGTCCTTCGCGCACCGCGACTTCCGCGGTCACATGCTCCAGCACCTGCTCCCCGGGATGTACGCCCCGCGCGCCCTCGTGCTCGGCGCGCCGGTCACCCCCCTGCTGCGCGCCCTTCCCGCGCCCCGCGCACGCCGCCTGGCCACCGTGCTGCGCAGCGGTCCGGTCCGGCTGCCCGGGCATCCGGTGCCCGCCCTGCCGCTGCCCACCGGCACCCTCCCGGTCCTGTACTTCTCGGAGGTCAGGTACTACGGCGGCGACATCGCCGAACTGCTGCTCGCGGCGGCCCTGGTCGCCACCTGGCGCCCCGCACACCGTACGCTCGGGACCCGGCGGCCCGGCCGGTCCGGCGGGCGCGTACGCCTCGGCGGGAGGCGCGTCGCGAGGTAGTGGAATATTCAACAACTTCGCCGGGTTGAGCCCGTCGAACGAGCTCACGAGTGGAGAAGCAAGTGCAGACCACGTACCACGACCACGGGACGATCGCCGAGCGCTGGGAGCGCGCGCAGCGGTTCTTCGACGCGAAGGAGTACTCGGACGCGGCTCTGGTCCTCGCCAAGCTGGTCGAGGAGGTTCCGGAGCAGACCGGGCCCCGCCTGCTGCTGGCCCGCGCCTACTACCACTCGGCCCAGCTCCGCCGCGCCGAGGCCGAGCTGCGGATCATCGTCGAGCGCGACCCGGTGGAGCACTACGCCCGGCTGATGCTGGGCCGCACGCTGGAGCGGCAGGCCCGGCACGAGGAGGCCGCGCAGCACCTGCGGATCGCCTCGGCGCTGGCGGGTGAGTTCCCGCAGGAGTAGCCGGCGACCTTCCGCGGGGCGGTCGGGAGACTCCCCGCGGGAGTGGTGCGGCCGCTGGCCCAGGGTGCCTGTACGGGCCGGGGCCCGGCTTCCCACTGGGAAGCCGGGCCCCGGCCCGTCCCCGTTCCCGGCCCATCCCCGTTCGCGGCCGGTGTCCGATCCGGGGTGGTTCGGCGGCCGGCCCGGACGGGCGCGGGTCGGCGCCGCCGGGGCCGTCGTACACGAGCGCCGCGTGGGTCGCGTGCGCCGTGCGCGCCCCGTGCGCGCGCCAGCCATGCGTGCCGCGTGCACCGTGCGCGCGCAACCGGCTCCCCTCCCCCGCCCGGTTCCGCTCCGGACGCGGTCGGCCAGGTCACAGCGGGGTCGCCGCGTGCAGGACCAGGAACAGGGTGACGGCCGAGTTCGCCGACGACATCGCGGACACCAGCGCCCCGGCGGCGGCGCCCCACACGGCCAGGCCGACCGAGGTGAACGCCGACGGCCAGGTACGGGCCACCGGCGCGGGGGCCAGCAGCGCCGCCACCCGGCGCGGCACCGGGCCGGTCCCGGCCAGTGCGGGCAGGGTCGGCGCCGGGGTGGGCGGGGACAGCAGGGCCGCCTTGCCGATGGCGTGGGCGACCGTGCGCCGGTCGCCCACCACGCGGGCCGCCTCCTCGTCCGCCCAGCGCTCGGCGGTGTAGACGACGGCGGTGCGCAGCGGGCGCAGGAACGGGTTGGCGCGGGCGGCCAGGTGCGCGGCGAGCAGGTGGCGGTGGTGCCGGGCGCGCAGGTGGGCGCGCTCGTGCGCGAACAGGGCCCGCCGCTCGGCGGGGGCGAGACCGGCCAGCAACGCCGTGCTGACGACGATCCGGCCCCGGCCGCCGGGAAGCGCGTACGCGTACGGCGTGCTGTCGGGCAGCACCGCCACCGTCGACCCCGGCGTCCCGGCCAGGGCCCGGTGGGCGCGGCGGGTGACCCGGCGGTGGCGGGCCAGGGTCCGGGCGCAGGCGGCGGCGACCACGGCGAGCGCCGGGATGGCGGCCCGGCCGGCCACCTCGTCGTGCGGGACGGCGGCCCGCACCTCCGGGTCGGACCAGCCGTCCGGCAGCGGATTGCCGGGCAGCTGCGCGGTGCCGACCACCATGAGCAGAGCCAGGCACAGCGTGCTGCACACGGCCATGACGACGGCGACCGAGGTCAGCAGCCGGGTCGCGGTGCGCGGGTGCAGCCGGTTCTCGGCGAGCCGGGCGACCGGCCACGCGGACAGCGGGAGCACCAGCGGCAGGAAGACGAACACCCCCATGAGCGGTCAGTCTTCCGTACCGCCGGCGTCCGGGCCGGGGATGTCGAGCAGGGCCCGCAGCACTTGTTCGTCGCCGGGCGGCAGGGCGGTGACGAAGCTGGCCAGGACCGCCTCCCGGTCCCGCTCGCCGTCCAGCAGGCGGCGCATGCGCAGGGCCGCCAGCCGGGACACGTCGGCGGTCGGCGTCCACAGGAAGGACCGGCCGTGCCGTTCCCGGGAGACGACGTCCTTGGCGAGCAGCCGGGTCAGGATGGTGACGACGGTGGTGTAGGCGAGGTCACCGCCGAGGCGCTGCTGCACCCAGGCCGCGGTGACCGGGCCGTCCGCCTCGCGCAGCGCGCCGAGCACCTGGCCCTCCAGCTCGCCCTGGCCGCGCCGTCGGGCCTGCCCGCCTTCCCGCGTCATCTCCCCGACTCCCTCCGCTCGCCCACCTGCCGTCCCGGTGTCCGCGTGCCGCACACGCTACTTCACTCCGCCGACATCTCCCCAGGGCACGGGGCCCCCGCCCGCCCTTCCGCCCCTTCCGCGGGCACGGCCCCCACCGAAGACCACCCGCCCGGCCGGTGCCTGCCGTCGCGCGGCCTCCCGCCTTGCCGGGGCCCCGGGGTGTTGGCGGCTCGTGCCGCGGGCGGCGGGGGCGGGCGTGGCATGCTGACGCGATGGCACCTCCCCGTGATGACACACCGCTCGCCGAGCGGGTCGAGGAACTCCTCGCCGCCGGCGGCCCCTTGCCCATCGTCGCGGCCGGCCGGCCCGTGCTGCGGCACGCGACCGAGCCGTACGACGGCCAGCTCGGCCCCGCGCTGCTGAACCGGTTCGTCGAGGCCCTGCGCGCCACCATGCACGCGGCGCCCGGTGTGGGGTTGGCCGCGCCGCAGGTGGGAGTTCCGCTGCGGATCGCGGTCATCGAGGACCCGGCGCCGGTGCCGGAGGAGGTGGCGGTGGTCCGGGGCCGGTTCCCGCAGCCGTTCCGGGTGCTGGTCAACCCGGTGTACGAGCCGGTCGGCACCGCCCGGGCCGCGTTCTTCGAGGGCTGTCTGAGCGTGCCGGGCTGGCAGGCGGTGGTGGCGCGCCACGCCGAGGTGCGGCTGCGCGGCGAGGACCAGCACGGCCGGGCGCTGGACGAGGTGTTCACCGGCTGGCCCGCCCGGATCGTCCAGCACGAGACGGACCACCTCGACGGCACGCTCTACCTGGACCGCGCCGAGCCGCGCTCCCCTGTCGACCAACGAGGCGGTGACGGCCCTGTGGGCCCAGCCGTCGCCGGAGGCGGCGGCCCGGGCCCTCGGTTTCGAACTGCCGTAGTCCGGCGTTCAGTTGTCCCGGTACGCCTCCAGCAGCCGCAGCCAGACCTCGCTCAGCGTCGGGTACGACGGGACGGCGTGCCAGAGCCGGCCGACGGGGACGCGGCCCGCGACCGCGACGGTGGCCGAGTGGATGAGTTCGCCGACGCCGGGGCCGACGAAGGTGACCCCGCGCAGGATCTCCTCCTCCAGGTCCACGACCATGCGGGCCCGGCCCTTGTAGCCGTCGCCGTACAGGCCGGCGCCCGCCACCGAGGAGAACTCGACGTCGACGGCGCGGACCCGGTGGCCGGCCTGTTCCGCCTCGGCCAGGGAGAGGCCGACCGCGGCGGCCTCCGGGTCGGTGAAGACGACCTGGGGTACGGCGTCGTGGTCGGCGGTCGCGGCGTGCGCGCCCCAGGGTTCGTCCAGCACCGGGTCGCCGGCGGCGCGGGCGGCGATCGCGGTGCCGGCCACCCGGGCCTGGTACTTGCCCTGGTGGGTGAGGAGGGCGCGGTGGTTGACGTCGCCGACCGCGTACAGCCAGTCGGTGCCGGTGACGCGCAGGCTGTCGTCGACGTCCAGCCAGGAGCCGGGTTCCAGGCCGACGGTCTCCAGGCCGAGGTCGTCGGTGTGCGGCGCGCGTCCGGTGGCGAAGAGGATCTCGTCGGCCTCGATCCGGTCGCCGGCGGAGGTGACGGCCACCACCGTGCCGTTCTCCCGGATGACGGACTCCACGGAGGTGCCGGTGCGGATGTCGACGCCCGCCTCGCCGAGGGCCTCGGCCACCAGCTCCCCGGCGAACGGCTCCATGCGGTTCAGCAGGCCCTTGCCGCGCACCAGCAGGGTGACCCGCGAGCCGAGGGCCTGCCAGGCGGTGGCCATCTCGGTGGCGACGACTCCGCCGCCGACGACGATCAGCCGGCCGGGGGCGGCGGCGGCGCTGGTCGCCTCGCGGCTGGTCCACGGCTTGACCGCGGCGAGTCCCGGCAGGTCGGGCAGCTGGGCGCGGGTGCCGGTGGCGACGGCGACGGCGTGCCGGGCGGTGAGCGTGGTGACCGTGCCGTCGGGAGCGGTGACGGTCACCGTGCGCGGACCGGCCAGCCGGCCCTGGCCGCGGTACAGGTCGGCGCCGGTGCCCTCCAGCCAGGCGACCTGGCCGTCGTCCTTCCAGTGGGAGGTGTAGTCGTCCCGGCGGGCCAGCACGGCCGGGGTGTCGAGCGGGCCCCGGACCGCCTGGGCGAGGCCGGGCAGGCGGCGGGCGTCGGCCTGGGCGATGACCGGCCTGAGCAGGGCCTTGCTGGGCATGCAGGCCCAGTACGAGCACTCGCCGCCGAGCAGTTCGCTCTCCACGACCGCGGTGGTCAGTCCGCCCGCGCGGGTGCGGTCGGCGACGTTCTCCCCCACCGGCCCGCCCCCGATCACCACGACGTCGTAGGCGATGGATTCCGTTTCCGTCATGGGGTCAGTGTGGTGGGTGGTGTGCGCTCCGGCCACATGGGTACGCGCGCGGGACACAGGCGTGCACGGGTGGAACAGCCGCGTGGAATAGCCTGATCGGTCGCCGTGTTTGAGCCGTCGGCACACCCCACACCAGGAAGAGGGAATCACGCCATGACCACCACCGTGGAGCTGACCAAGGAGAACTTCGACGAGATGGTCTCGGAGAACGAGTTCGTTCTCATCGACTTCTGGGCGTCCTGGTGCGGGCCGTGCCGGCAGTTCGCCCCGGTCTACGAGAAGGCGGCGGAGGACAACCCGGACCTGGTGTTCGCCAAGGTGGACACCGAGGCGCAGCCGGAGCTGGCCGCGGCCTTCGGTATCTCGTCGATCCCGACGCTCATGATCGTCCGTGACCAGGTCGCGGTCTTCTCCCAGCCGGGCGCGCTGCCCGCGCCGGTCTTCGCGGACCTCATCGACCAGGCCCGCAACCTCGACATGGACGAGGTCCGCAAGAGCATCGCCGCCCAGCAGGAGCAGCCGCAGGAGTAATCACGCGGGTGATCGCGGGGGCACACCGCGCGGGGGCCGCGGCCCGGTCAGCTGGACTCGCGCCGGACCACCGAGGCCCCCAGCACGGTGTGCACCTCGGGTTCGGCCCCGGGGTCGCGCACGGCGCGGTCGACCAGTGCGGCGAGGTCGCGGCCCGAGGGCAGTTCGATGTGGACCGTGCTGAGCCGGGGCCGCAGCAGCCGGCCGAGCATCAGGTCGTCGGCCCCGATCACCGCGACGTCCTCGGGGATGCGCAGCCCCTCGTCCTGGAGGGCGCGCATCAGCAGCATCGCGTACTCGTCGTTGTAGGCGAACACCGCGTCCAGACCGGACTCGGTCCAGCGGGCGGCGAGTTCGGCGGCGGCCTCCTCGGTGGGGTCGAGCGGCAGCTCGGTGACGGTGGCGTCCGTGCCGCGCAGCGCCTGGCGGACCCCGGCCAGCCGGGGCCGCGCGTAGGCGTCGAGCCCCGGCTCCCCGGGCAGGACGACGCCGATCCGGCGGCGGCCCCGGGCGTGCAGGTGGGCACCCGCGCAGTGGCCGACGGCGTCGTGGTCCATGAGTACGGCGTGCGCCCCCTCGACGCGGTCGGGGCCGACCGTGACCACGGCCCGCGCGCCGGCCCGCCTGAGGACGGCGACGCCCTGCGGGCCGAGGCCGGCACCGGGCACCAGGACGGCGACCGGCCGTAATTCGGCCCAGGCGCGGGCGGCCTCGTCGCCCTGGAGACCGACGCTGCCGTACTGGACGACGGTGTAGTCCAGCCGGCCGAGCGCCCATTGGAGTTCGCTGAGGAACCTGCTGTAGAGCGGGCCCACCGGGATGGCGGGCGTGGGCATCAGGACCATGCGGCTGTGTCCGGCGCGCAGGCTGCGGGCGGCGGCGTGGGGCACGTACCCCAGCTCGCGGGCGGCCTCGCGCACGCGCTCGCGGGTCGCTTCGCTGATCCGCACGGCGGTGGCGTTGTTGAGGACGTAGGAGACGGTCGCGCGGGAGACTCCGGCCAGGCGGGCCACATCGGCACTCGTGGGCGTGTTCGGTATCTGCACCATGACAGACCGCATCTTGGCAGAGCGCCGGGCACCGGGAGCGGGCGGGGCGACGTGAGGGAGCCTTCGACCCCATTGCTCCTCCGACGGCTCGCACGAACACGTTCGTTCCGAACTTGTTCGTGTCGAACATGTTCGTTACCCTTTCCGCATGACCGCTGCTCCCCGCTCCCGGCGGGAACGTCCCGCCAAGCCCGCCCTGACCCGCGAGGGCATCGTCGCCGCCGCCGTCGCCGTCCTGCGCGCGGAAGGGCTGCGCAAGGTGACCATGCGCCGGCTGGCGCAGGAACTCGACACCGGCCCCGCCTCGCTCTACGTGTACGTCCGCAACACCGACGAGCTGCACGCGGCCGTCCTGGACGAACTGCTCGGCACGGTCGGCCCCGCGCCGGCCGAGGGCAGCTGGCGGGAGCGGCTGGAGCGGGTGCTCACCGCCTACACCGCCATGCTGCTGGAGCACCCGTCCCTGGCCCGCTCGGCGCTGACCGCCCGGCCGTCCGGCCCGCACTATCTGCGCCTGATCGAGACGCTGCTGGACCTGCTCCGGACCGGCGGGGTGCCGCGCGCCCAGGCGGCGTGGGGCGTGGACCTGCTGCTCCAGCACGCCACCGCGACCGCCGCCGAGCACGCCGGGGAGGAACCCACGGGTGACTGGCAGGCGGCGGCCCGGGCGCTGCGCGAGGCACCCGCCGCCACCCACCCCCGGATCGCCGCCGACGCCGGGCTGCTGCTGTCCGGCACCCCCGAGGCCCGCCTGTCGTGGGCCTTCCGGGCCCTGCTCAACGGCATCGAGCGGACCGCCGTACCGACCGAAGGCCAGGAGACCCCGTGACCACCGGCTCGCTCCCCCACCACCCCGTCGCCGTCGTCGGCGCGGGTCTCGGCGGACTCGCCCTCGCCCGGGTGCTGCACGTGCACGGCGTCGAGGCCGCGCTGTTCGACCTGGACCCGTCGCCGGACGCCCGGACCCAGGGCGGGATGCTCGACATCCACGAAGACACCGGCCAGGAGGCGCTGCGGGCCGCCGGCCTGCACGAGGAGTTCCTGGCCCGGGTGCACGCCGGCGGGCAGGCGGTACGGGTCCTCGACCTCGACGGCGCCGTCCGGTTCGCGGAGTCCGACGACGGCACCGGCGGGCGTCCCGAGACAGACCGCGGCGCCCTGCGCGAACTGCTGCTCGACGCGCTGCCCGCGGGCACGGTCCGGTGGGGCGCCAAGGTCACCGGCGCCCGCCCGCTGGACGGCGGCCGGCACCGGGTGACGCTCGCGGACGGCACCGGGTTCACCACGGACGTGCTGGTCGGCGCGGACGGCGCCTGGTCGCGGGTGCGTGCGCTGGTCTCCGCCGCCCGGCCTGCGTACACGGGCGTGTCGTTCGTGGAGGCGGACCTGACGGAGGCGGACGCCCGGCACCCGGTGAGCGCGGAGGTCGTCGGCGCCGGCATGCTCTTCGCGCTCGGCGCGGGCCGCGGGTTCCTCGGGCACCGGGAACCCGACGGCAGCCTGCACGTCTACACCGCCGTCAGCGCGCCGGAGGAGTGGCTGGACGGCATCGACTTCACCGACACGGACGCGGCGAAGGAGGCCGTGCTCAAGGAGTTCGACGGCTGGGACGCGCGGCTGCGGGCGCTGGTCGCGGACGCGGACGGGGCGCTGGTGCCGCGCCGGATCCACGCGCTGCCGGCGGGCCACCGCTGGGACCGGGTACCGGGGGTCACCCTGCTCGGGGACGCCGCCCACCTCATGTCCCCGTTCGCGGGCGAGGGCGCCAACCTGGCCCTGCTCGACGGCGCCGAGCTGGGCCTGGCGCTGGCCGCGCACCCCGGCGACACGGAGGCCGCGCTGGCGGCGTACGAGGCCCGGATGTTCCCGCGCGCCGAGGCGTCGGCGGCGGAGTCCGCGCGCGGTCAGGAGCTGCTGTTCCGCGCGGACGCGCCGCTGGGGCTGGTGCGGATGTTCACGGGGCGGGAGGACTGAAGCGGGGTGCCGGCCGCCCGGTCGGCACCGGCCCGCGTCATTCCGGGGCGGCCGTGTTGGTCACCCGGGCGACCAGGTCGAGCCAGGCGGTCGCCAGCCGTTCCATCGGCATCCCGCACTGCCGGGTCAGGTGGTGGATCAGCGCGGGGTCCAGCGAGGCCAGCAGGGTGTGGGCCAGCAGGTCGCTGTCGGCGTCCGGCACGATCTGCCGGAGCAGCATGGTCACGTGCGTCCGCAGCGATCCGGCCGCGGGGTGCGCGAACCGGCGGGTCGGCTCCGGCTGGGCGGCCAGTTGCAGGTCCAGCTGTTCGGCCGAGCGGTACAGCACCGCCACGCCGAAGGCCCGCAGCCGCTCCAGGGGCGGCGCACCGGGGCCCAGCGGCGGGGGCCCGCCCAGGAAGTCCGCCTGGAGCTGCCTCGCCGAGTGGTCGAGCAGGGCCATCAGCAGCCCGGTGCGGTCGCCGAAGCGGCGGAAGACGGTGCCCTTGCCCACCTTCGCCGCCACGGCCACCGCCTCCATGGTGACCCCGGCGACTCCGTGCTCCGCGATCAGCTTGGCGGCGGCCTCCAGCAGCCGCGCCCGGTTCCGGGCCGCGTCGGCCCGCAGTCCGGGCTCGTCGGGAGCCGTGCCGACTTCCAGGAACCGCGGGGTGTCGTAGGGCTCTTGAGGCTGGGGGAAGGGCGGCAGAGCGCTGGACATGAACACAGCGTAAAGCATCGGGAAGACAACTGGACCGCGGTCCGTTTAGGGTGATAGAAATTTAAACGGACTTAGGTCCGGATCGTGTCACCGAGTTTCAGCCCCTTGGAGTTCCCCATGTCTGTTCGCATCCTCGCGCTCGTCGGCAGCCTCCGCGCCGGTTCCCACAACCGTCAGCTCGCCGAGGCGGCCGTGAAGTTCGCGCCGGAGGGCGCCGAGGTCGAGCTGTACGAGGGCCTGGCCGACGTCCCGTTCTACAACGAGGACATCGACGTGGAGGGCAACGTCCCGGCCGCCGCGGCGAAGCTGCGCGAGGCCGCGCAGGCCGCCGACGCCTTCCTGCTCTTCTCCCCCGAGTACAACGGCACGATCCCGGCCGTCCTGAAGAACGCCATCGACTGGCTGTCCCGCCCGTACGGCGCCGGCGCCTTCGGCGGCAAGCCCGTCGCCGTGATCGGCACCGCGTTCGGCCAGTACGGCGGCGTGTGGGCCCAGGACGACACCCGCAAGGCCGTGGGCATCGCCGGCGGCAACGTGATCGAGGACATCAAGCTGTCCATCCCCGGCTCGGTGACCCGCTTCGCCGAGACCCACCCGGCCGAGGACACCGAGGTCGCCGCCCAGCTGACCGAGGTCGTGGCCCGCCTGCACGGCAACGTGGGCGCGTCTGCCTGACCGTACGTCTCCCGCAGGGGCCGAAGCCGTCACGGCTTCGGCCCCTGCCGTGTCCGCCGCACCGCCTCCCGGCACGGCACGTCGCCCTCGGGGTCCCCGGGCCGTCAGCGGGTAGACGGTGCGTGGGCGGGCGCGGCGCGCGGCCGGCCCGCCGCCGGACACGTCACGGGAGGAGAAGCCATGCCCCTGGTCCCGCCGCCGTTCGACGCGGAGCTGGCCGCCACGCTGAAGTCGTACCCGGGCGTGGTCACGCCCGGTTTCCGTCCCGCCGACATCCCCGGCGCCCGGCGCGGCGCGGCCGTCGGCGAGCTGTTCGACGTCACCCTGGGCGGCCTCTTCGAGGCGGAGGACCGTACGGTACCCGGCCCCGAGGGCTCGCCCGGTCTGCCCCTGCTCGTCTGCCGCCCGAAGTCCGCGCCCGGGTCGGCCCGGCTGCCCGTGATCTACCACGCGCACGGCGGCGGCCTGGTGGCCGGCACCAACCGGGCCGGCGTGGCCGAGCCGCTGGCCTGGGCGCGCGAGCTGGACGCGGTCGTGGTGTCGGTGGACTACCGGCTCGCGCCCGAGCACCCGCACCCGGCGCCGGTCGAGGACGTGTACGCCGGACTGCTGTGGGCCGCCGAGCACTCCCGGGAGATAGGCGGCGACCCGGACCGGATCGTGGTCACCGGCTCCAGCGCGGGCGGTGGCCTCACCGCGGCGGCCACGCTGCTGGGCCGGGACCGGCGGGGCCCCCGCGCCCTCGGACAGCTGCTGATGTCCCCGATGCTGGACGACCGCAACGACACCGTCTCCAGCCGCCAGATGGCCGGCGTCGGCGTGTGGGACCGCAGCGCCAACGAGACCGGCTGGACAGCCCTGCTCGGCGACCGGCGCGGCGGCCCCGGTGTCTCCCCGTACGCCGCACCGGCCCGCGCCACCGACCTCTCCGGCCTGCCCCCGGCGTTCCTGGACGTCGGCTCCGCGGAGACCTTCCGGGACGAGGTGGTCGGCTACGCGTCCCGCGTCTGGCAGGCCGGCGGCGTGGCCGAACTCCACGTCTGGCCGGGCGGCTGCCACGGCTTCGACGCCCTGGCCCCGGACGCGGCCCTGTCCCGCACGGCCCGCGCGGCGCGGGTGCAGTGGCTGCGGCGACTGCTGGCGGGGTGAGACCCGGCGGTACAACGGCTGCCGGCGAGGGGGCGACCCGACGGCACGGCGGCTGCCGGCGAGGGGGGCGACCCGACGGTGCGGCGGCTGCCGGCAGGCGAGACCCAGCGGTACAGCGGCTACCGGCAGGCGAGACCCAGCGATACGGCGGCTGTCGGCGAGGGGGCCGAGACCCGGCGGTGTCCGCGCCCGCCCCTCCCCCGCGAGCCGCACGCAACCGGCGCGCTCACCGCGCTGACCCGTACCGCGCTCACCCGTGCGGGCGCCGTACGACGCCCGGCCGCGCGAAACCCGCACGCCGCCTCCCCGCCGACGTTACCGTTCGGTAGACATCGTGCCCGGAGCCTCCCGGAGGTGCTCGCCCATGACGCCCGACCGTGCCGCAGGCCTGGCGGAGACCCGACGCGCCCTCGCCGCCGGGGAGACGACCTCCCGTACGCAGGTCGAGCGGGCCCTGGCCCGGATCGAGGCCGCGCAGCCCACCCTGAACGCCTTCCGGATCGTCCGCCGGGAGGCCGCCCTCGCCGAGGCCGACGCCGCCGACCGGCGGCTGGCGGCCGGAGCGCGGCTCCCGCTGCTCGGGGTGCCGGTCGCGGTGAAGGACGACATGGACGTGGCGGGCGAGCCGACGGCGTTCGGCTGCCGGGGCGACTTCCCGCCGGCGGCCGCGGACGGGGAGGCGGTACGGCGGCTGCGCGCGGCGGGCGCGGTGATCGTCGGCAAGACCAACACCTGCGAGCTGGGGCAGTGGCCGTTCACCGAGGGCCCGGCGTTCGGCGAGACCCGCAATCCGTGGCACCCCGGGCACACCCCGGGCGGGTCCTCCGGCGGTTCGGCCGCCGCCGTCGCCGCCGGGCTGGTCCCGGCCGCGCTCGGCTCCGACGGCGCAGGCTCGGTGCGCATCCCGGCCGCCTGGACCCACTTGATCGGCATCAAGCCGCAGCGCGGCCGGATCTCGACCTGGCCGCGCGGCGAGTCCTTCCACGGCATCACGGTCAACGGCACCCTCGCCCGGACGGTCGCCGACGCGGCCCTGCTGCTGGACGCGGCGAGCGGCAACCACGAGCTGGACCCGCACCGGCCGGCCGCGCTGACGGTGGCGGACGCGGTCGGCCGTGACCCGGGCCGGCTGCGCGTCGCCCTGTCCCTGAAGCCGCCCTTCACCGCCGTACCCGCCCGGCTGCACCCGGAGATCCGGGCCCGGGTCGTCGGACTCGCCGAGGAGATCGCCCGGTCGGGGCACGTCGTGGAGGAGGCCGATCCGCCGTACGGGCGGATCGGGCTGGCCTTCGTGCCCCGGGCCACCGCCGGGATCGCCGAGCGGGCCCGCGAGGCCCCCGACCCCGCGCTGCTCGACCCGCGCACCCGGGGCACGGCCCGGCTCGGCCGACTGCTCGACGGGGCCCCGCTGCGGGCGGCCCGCCGCGCGGAGGCGGTGCTGCACCGGCGGATCGGCGCGTTCTTCGGGTCCTACGACGTGATCCTCGCCCCCACGACGGCCACGCCCCCGCCCCCGGTCGGCGCCTTCGCCGGGCTCGGCGGGCTGGCCACGGAACGTGCCGTCATCGCGGCCTGTCCGTACGCCTGGCCGTGGAACGTGCTGGGCTGGCCGGGCGTGAACGTGCCCGCCGGGTTCGTCGGCGGGCTCCCGGTGGGCGCGCAGTTGCTCGGGCCGGCCGGGAGCGAGCCGCTGCTGGTGTCGCTGGCCGCGCAGTTGGAGGCGGGGCTGCGCTGGCACGAGCGGTGGCCGCCGCGGCAGGCGGACGCCGACCGCACGGCCGTGTGACGCCGCCGCGCCCGTCCCCGGTGGCCAGGGTCCCCCGTCGGTCGGGACGCCATGGGATCACACCGTGGACAAGGCGATGCCCAGGGCGATCAGGGTGCCGGCCTTGAGGACCTCCAGCGCCACGTACCACGGGGTGGCGCGGCGCACCCGGTACCTTTTCCACGAGTCCTGCGTGGACCAATCGTGGAGTGAGTGGGTGGAGAGTTGAGCGGGGAACGCCCGGACCGAGGGGAAGACCGGATGGCGACCTCGTCCGCGCCCGGCACCGGACCGGCCGCCCGTCCGGCGACGGGGCCGCGCGTCCTGTGCGAGACCCGGGCGCTGGCGGCGGCCCCGCCGGTACCGGCGGGGGGGCTGTGGAAACTGGCCGAGGAGGGGCGGCAGCTCGACGCGAACGTGGTCCGGCTGGCCCCGGGCGCCCGGATCGCGGCCCACACGGAGGACCGGCTGGACGTGCTGGTCCTGGTCGTCGCCGGGGACGGCGTGCTCGGCGACGGCACCCCGGACACGGCCCGCCCGCTCACCGAGGGCTCCTTGGCCTGGCTGCCGCACGGCGCCGCCCGCGCCATCACCGCCGGCGAGGCCGGGCTGACGTACCTCACCGTGCACGACCGGCGCCCCGGCATGCGGATCGGCACCCGCCCCGACGCCTGAACGGCCCCCACGTCGACGCCTGAACGGCTCCGCCCGCGGCGGCCGAACGACCCTGCTCGCGGCCCCCGGACGACCGACCCCGCGACCGCCGAACGACCGGCCCCGCGACCGCCGGACGGCCCGCTCCCGGCTCCGCGTCGGCGCAACGCCCGGCTCGCGGAGGCGGGTTGGACAGGCGGGTTGGACCAGCCCGGCGGGAGCTGTTCGCGGGGCGGGCGGGAGTGCGACGCCAGGGCCTGGCTAGGGTGCCCGTGTGAGTACGTACACCGAAGAGAACGTCCCCGGCCGCCACGGCCCGCACGCCACCACCGAGGCCGACCCGCGCGAGGTCGGCCGGGTGCGCACCGAGTACTCCCCGGCGCACGACGGCGACCCGGACCCCGGGGAGGTCGTGTGGACCTGGGTGCCGTTCGAGGAGAACGACGGCCGGGGCAAGGACCGTCCGGTGCTGGTCGTGGCCCGGGAGGCGGGCGGCACCTTCCTCGCCGTCCAGCTCTCCAGCAAGCGGCACGCGGGCGACCGCGACTGGGTGGCGATCGGCAGCGGGCCGTGGGACCGCTCGGGCCGTGACTCCTGGGTGGACGTCGACCGGGTGCTGCGGCTGCACGAGCGGGGCATGCGCCGGGAGGCGTGCGCGCTGGACCGGATGCGGTTCGACCTGGTCCGGCGGCGGCTGCACGAACGCTACGGCTGGACCTGACCGGCCGGTGCCGGGCCGCCGCCCCGGGACTCCGGGAACGCCCGCGCGAACGCCTCCCGCACCGCGCCTCCCGGGGTCCGGTCCAGCACCCCGAACACCACGCGCTCGAAGTGGCCGGCGAACCGGCCGCCCGGCCCCAGCGACGCGCGGAAGGCTCCCGCGACCACCGCCGGGTCGTTCCGGAAGACGCCACAGCCCCAGGCGCCGAGCACCAGCCGCCGGTAGCCGTGGGCCGCGGCCGTCTCCAGCACGCGTTCCGCCCGCACCGCGAGGGCGCCGGGCAGTTCGGCGGCGCGCTCGGGCGCCGCGCGCCGGATCACGCCCGCGTTGGGGGCCGCGGCCGTCAGGAAACCCGCGTGGAACGGCTCGGCCAGCAGCCGGCCCCGGTCGTCGCGGAAGACGGGGACGCCCGGTGAGTGGATCACCCGGTCGGTGTAGAACGGGTCGCGGTCGGCGCGGTGGTGGTCGTAGAAGGCACGGGCCGTCAGCAGGCAGGTGTGCAGCGCGGAGGCGCGGCACAGGGCCTCCTCCTGGGCCTGCGCGCCGTTGAGGTAGCCGCCGCCCGGGTTGCGGGCCGAGGCGAAGTTCAGTACGGCGACGGGGGCGGCGGCCAGCCGGCGGGCCGCCTCCAGACTGCTCTCCCCGGTGACCTCGAAGAGCGTGCCGCCGCCGTCGGCCCGCGGGAGCGTGCCGCCCGCGACCGCCGCCGGTCCCGGCACCGGGGCGGGGCCGAACATCCGGGTACCGGCCCGCGCGGCGCCGACCGCTTCGGCGATCGGCACCTCCCGGCCGTCCGGCGCCCGGTAGCGGCCCGCGGCCACGATCGCCTCGGTCTCCGCGGCGATCGCGCGCAGGCGCGCGCTCATGGCGCCACCCCCGTGGACGCCATGGTCACGCCCGGCATGGTCTCCCCCGTCGTGCTCATGCACGCATCCTGGGTGATGCTGGTGGTGCGCCGCAACGAGGTTTCCCCCGCCCGGTACGGCCGGGAGCGGGCAGGGGAGGCGGAAGCGGCGGGTCCGGGTCGGCCGGGTCCGCACCCTTGTGCGCGACCTCCGAAGGGTCTTGGCTGGGACACGGGCCTGCCCGGCCGCGTCCCGGGTAGGCGGCATGGTGGAACCTCAGGAGGATCCCGACATGTCCGATGCACAGAGCGACGGCGGCGACTGTACGGACCACCGCACCGCCGTCACCGAGGCCGA
Source organism: Streptomyces sp. NRRL S-31 (assembly GCF_000718775.1). Taxonomy (GTDB): domain Bacteria; phylum Actinomycetota; class Actinomycetes; order Streptomycetales; family Streptomycetaceae; genus Streptomyces. Next base: position 21,789 of record NZ_JOCB01000007.1, on the reverse strand, counting down.
GGTGGAGGCACTCGTCCGGGGCATCTGCTTCAAGACCGGACCGCCCCGCACCCTCGGTGTCGAGCTGGAGTGGCTCGTCCACCCGCTGGACCAGTCGCAACCCCCCGTCACCCCCGAACGGCTCGAAGCGGCCTACGCCACGTTGCGGGCCGTACCCCTGGGCTCGGCGCTCACCGTCGAACCCGGCGGCCAGCTGGAACTCAGCTCGCCGCCCGCCGCCTCCCTGATGGAGTGCGTCACCACCGTCTCCGCCGATCTGGACGCCGTCCGGGCCGTCCTGGCGGAGCAGGGCCTCACCCTCGCCGGCATCGGCCACGACCCCTGGCACACGCCCCGCAGGTTCCTGCACGAGCCGCGGTACGACGCCATGGAGGCATGCCTGGACCGCACCGGCCCGGCCGGCCGGTACATGATGTGCACCTCCGCCTCCGTCCAGGTGTGCGTGGACGCCGGTCACGAGGAGCCCGGTCCGCTGGGGCACGTCCGGCGCTGGTGGCTGGCACACCAGCTGGGCGCGGTCCTGGTGGCCGCGTTCGCCCACTCGCCCCTGCTCGGCCGGCGGCCCACGGGCTGGCGGTCCACCCGCCAGCTGATGTGGATGGAGATAGGTGCCGGCCGGGCCGGCGGACCCCCGCTGGACGCCGAGCCGCGCGCCGCCTGGGCCCGGCACGTGCTGGACTCGCCGGTGATGTGCGTCCGCCGGGACAGCGGCCCCTGGGAGGTGCCCGACGGACTCACCTTCCGCGAGTGGACCCGCTCCCGGTCACCCCGGCCGCCCACCCGGGAGGATCTCGACTACCACCTGACCACCCTGTTCCCGCCGGTCCGGCCGCGCGGCCACCTGGAGCTGCGGATGATCGACGCGCAGCCCGGCGAGGACGGCTGGATCGTCCCGCTCGCGGTGACGGCGGCGCTCTTCGACGACCCGGGGGCCGCCGAGACGGCCTACCGGATCGTGAAACCGCTCGCCGAGCGGGCCGGGAACCTGCCCGCCCCGCACAACCCGCTGTGGGCCGACGCGGCCCGGCACGGTCTCGCCGACCCGGAACTGCGCGAGGCCGCCGACGGCTGCTTCGCGGCGGCCGTGGAGGCGCTGCCGCGGCTCGGCGCCACCGCGCGGGTCACCGACGCCGTGGCCGCCTACCGGGACCGCCACGTGGCCCGGGGCCGCACACCGGCCGACGACCTGCTGGACCGGCACGGCGCCACGGACCCGCACCGGTCCCCGCCCGGCCCGGCCGGGGGGACGCCCACCGCCCAGGGGAGGAAGGACATCCGCACATGACCGCCCCGGAGACCGGCACCACGACCGCCGGAACGGACCCCGAGGCCCTGCGCGAGCGCGCGCTGGCCTCCCTTGCCACCGCCCGGGCCCGCACCACGCTGCTGACCACCTGTGTCGGGGAACCGGACCTCACCGCCCAGCACTCCCCGCTGATGTCCCCCCTCGTGTGGGACCTGGCGCACATCGGCAACCAGGAGGAACTCTGGCTGCTGCGCGCGGTCGGCGGCCGGGCGGCGATACGGCCCGAGATAGACGGCCTCTACGACGCCTTCGAGCACCCGCGGGCCGAACGCCCCTCGCTGCCGCTGCTGCCGCCCGCCGAGGCCCGGCGGTACGCGGCCGAGGTGCGCGGCCGGGCGCTGGACGTGCTGGAGGCAGCCGACTTCCACGGCAGCCGGCTCACCGAGGCCGGCTTCGCCTTCGGCATGATCGCCCAGCACGAACAGCAGCACGACGAGACCATGCTGATCACCCATCAGCTCCGCGCGGGCCCGCCCGCGCTGACCGCGCCGGATCCGGAGCCGGTCCCGCTGTTCACCGGCCCGGCCGAAGTCCTCGTACCCGGCGGCCCGTTCACGATGGGCACCTCCGACGAGCCGTGGGCGCTGGACAACGAACGCCCGGCACACCCGCGGCAGGTGGAGCCGTTCTGGATCGACACCACCCCGGTGACGAACGCGGCGTACCAGGAGTTCATCGAGGACGGCGGCTACGACACCGAACGCTGGTGGGCGCCGGAGGGCTGGGCGCACATCCGGCGGCACGCCGTGTCGGCTCCGCTGTTCTGGCGGCGGGACGGCACCCGGTGGCTCCGGCGCCGGTTCGGCACCACGGAAGCGGTGCCGCCGGACGAGCCGGTGCTGCACGTGTGCTGGTACGAGGCGGACGCCTACGCCCGTTGGGCCGGGCGGCGGCTGCCCACCGAGGCGGAGTGGGAGAAGGCGGCCCGCTTCGACCCGGTCACCGGCCGCTCCCGGCGCTACCCGTGGGGCGACGACGACCCGGCGGCCGGGCACGCCAACCTCGGCCAGCGGCACCTGCGGCCCGCCCCCGCCGGCGGCTACCCGGCCGGTGAGTCCCCGCTGGGCGTACGGCAGTTGATCGGCGACGTGTGGGAGTGGACGGCGAGCGACTTCCTGCCGTACCCGGGCTTCCGGGCCTTCCCGTACCGGGAGTACTCGGAGGTGTTCTTCGGTTCCGGGCACAAGGTGCTGCGCGGCGGCTCGTTCGCCGTGGACCCGGTGGCCTGCCGGGGCACGTTCCGCAACTGGGACTACCCGGTCCGGCGGCAGATCTTCTCCGGGTTCCGCACCGCCCGCTCGGAGGACGTCTGATGTGCCGTCACCTGGCCTACCTGGGCCCGGAGGAGCCGCTCGGCCGGCTCCTCGCGGAGCCCCCGCACAGTCTGCTCCGCCAGTCGTGGGCGCCGCGCCGGCAGCGGCACGGGACGGTCAACGCCGACGGTTTCGGGATCGGCTGGTACGCGCCCGGCGATCCGGTGCCGGCCCGCTACCGGCGGGCCGGGCCGATCTGGGCCGACCTGTCCTTCGCCGACCTGGCGCGGGTGGTGCGCTCGGGCGCGGTGCTCGCCGCGGTCCGGGACGCGACCCTCGCGGGGGCCGACGCCGAGGCCGCGGCGGCGCCGTTCGCCTCGGGGCGCTGGCTGTTCAGCCACAACGGCGTGATCGCGGGCTGGCCGGACGCGGCGGCGCCCCTGCTGCCGGCGCTGCCCCCGGTCGAGCTGCTGTCGCTCCAGGCCCGCACCGACTCGGCGTTCGTCTGGGCACTGGTCCTGGACCGGCTGCGGTCGGGCGAGGCGCCGGAGCGGGCCCTGGGCGAGCCGGTGCGCCTGCTCGCCCGGGCGGCCCCCGCCTCCCGCCTCAACCTCCTGCTGACCGACGGGGACACGATCGCCGCCACCGCCTGGGGTGACTCCCTGTGGTACCGCACGGAGCCCGGCCGGTGCACGGTCGTGGCCTCCGAGCCGTACGACGACGACCCGCTCTGGCGGGAGGTGCCCGACCGCACCGTGCTCACCGCGAGCCGCGCCGGCGTGCTGCTCGCCCCACTGGAGCATCCGGCGGCCTCCCCCACGCCCGACTCCGCTCGAGCGGGGGCGCCCCCCTCACCGAAGGAGCCCTGCCGTTGAGTCCCCTGCACGTCACCCGCACCCTCGCCGAGGACGCGACGGACGCCGCGCTGCGCGCCGACGTCCTCGGCGGCCTCACCGCCGCGCCGAAGTGGCTGCCGCCCAAGTGGTTCTACGACGCCCGGGGCAGCGAGCTGTTCGAGCGGATCACCGAGCTGCCCGAGTACTACCCCACCCGCGCCGAGCGGGAGATCCTGGCCACCCGGTCCGGTGAGATCGCCGCCGCGAGCGGTGCCCGCACCCTGGTCGAACTGGGCTCGGGCTCCTCGGAGAAGACCCGCCACCTGCTGGAGGCGCTCACTCCGCTGACCGCCTACGTCCCGGTGGACGTCAGCGAGAGCGCCCTCACCCGGGCCGGGCGGGCCCTCGTCGCCGAGCGGCCCGATCTGGAGGTGCACGCGCTGATCGCCGATTTCACCGCGCCCCTGGCCCTGCCCGCCACCCCCGGGCCCCGGCTGCTGGCGTTCCTCGGCGGCACGATCGGCAATCTGCTGCCCGTCGAACGCGCCGCGTTCCTGGCCTCCGTGCGCTCGCTGCTCTCCCCCGGCGACGGGTTCCTGCTCGGCACGGACCTGGTCAAGGACGAGCGGGTACTGGTCCGGGCGTACGACGACGCGGCCGGGGTGACGGCCGCGTTCAACAAGAACGTGCTGAACGTGCTCGACCGCGAACTCGGCGCCGACTTCGACCCGGAGGCGTTCGACCACGTGGCCCTCTGGGACGCCGGGCGGGAGTGGATCGAGATGCGGCTGCGCTCCCGTACCGACCAGACCGTGAAGGTGCCCGCGCTGGACCTAGCCGTCGACTTCGCGGCCGGCGAGACACTGCGCACGGAGGTGTCGGCGAAGTTCCGGAAGGAGGGGGTGAGCGCGGAACTGGCCGCCGCCGGGCTGGAGCTGACCCACTGGTGGACCGACGCGCAGGACCGCTTCGCGCTGTCGTTGAGCGTGCCGCGGTGAGCCGGGCGGCGGCTCAGCCGCCGAGCGGGGCGAGCGCCTCGCTGATCTCGCGCGAGGCGCGGCGGGCCTCGGTCGCCGGGTCCGCGCCCTGGAGCACCCGGGTCATGTACTCCTTGATCGGGTTGTCGGCCTCGACGTCGGCCCACTGAGGGGTGTTGGGGGTCGCCCGGCCGTGCGCCGCGCCCGCGGCCATGGCGGCGACTCCCTCCTCGCTCGCGACCGCGTCGGCCAGCGTGGTCTTGTTCGGCACGTAGTTCATGGTGCGGGCCAGTTCGGTGTCCCACTTGGCGCCGGTGAGCGCAGCGACGACGGAGGTCGCGGCGAACTGGTCGTCGGTGTTCTGCGGGACGACCAGGTCGGAGCCGCCGGTGAAGACGGTGCCGGGCCGCCCGGCGGTGCGTCCGGGCACCGGGAAGAAGCCGATGTCGCCCTTCAGCCCCGGGTTCTGCTCCAGGATCTGCTGGGCGAGCCCGGGCAGGGCGACGATCTGGGCGACCTTGCCGCCGGCGAACACCCCGGCCTGGGGCGGGTGTTCCTCGTCGGCGTCGACGGGTCCCTCGCCGAGCGCCTGGAGCCGCCGGTAGAAGTCCATGCCGCGCAGCGCGGCCGGGGAGTCCAGGGTGCCCCGCCACTCGTGGTCCTTCTCCTCGGCGAGGTCGCCGCCCTCGTCCCAGATGAAGCCGGACAGGGTGTACCAGTCCTGTCCCGCGAGGTAGATGCCCTGGTTGCCGGCGGTGTCGAGCCGCTGGGTGGCGGCGAGCCACTCGTCGCGGGTCTTCGGCGGTTCGGTGATGCCGGCCTGCTCGAACAGGTCCTTGCGGTAGATGACGACCCGGCTGGCCGCGTACCAGGGCACGCCGTACTGCTTGTTGCCGTCCTTGCCCGGCTGGGCGAGACCGGGCAGCCACTTGTCCTTGCCCCAGTCCCGCATCGACTCCAGGGTGAGGTCCGCGAGCCGGCCGCCGTCGGCGTACAGCGGCACCTGGGTGTTGCCGACCTCGATGACGTCCGGGCCGTCTCCGGAGGGCGCCTTGAGGGCGGCGCGGACCTTCTCCACGATGCCGGTCCACTCCTGGATGCGGATGTCCAGGCGCACGTCGTCGTGGGTCTTCTCGTAGTCCTCGGTGAACCGCTCCAGGAACTCCTCGGAGGCGCTGTCCTTCATCAGCCACACGGTGACGGTCTTGCGCTCGTGGTCGCCGGGGAGCATCCCGCAGGCGCTGACGAGGGAGCCGGTGACACAGATGAGGGCGAGCAGACGACGTCTCACGAGGGGTCCTGTTCTGTCTGGCGAGGGTGCTGGCACAGGGGTGGGGCCCGGCGTGGGGGGACGGGCGCACGGCCCGTACGGGTGGGCTGGATTCTGGTATGGACCAATGCGGAGGTCAAGCGCTACCGGGTGGTACGCCGGTGAGCGCCCTCGGTGACGGTCCGTCACGCCGTGCGGGCGGGGCGCGGATACGGCACGGTGGAGTACGGCGTGACACGAGAGGAGCACCCGCATGTCGAACCACACCTACCGGGTCACCGAGATCGTCGGCACCTCGCACGAGGGCGTCGACCAGGCCATCCGCAACGGCATCGCCCGCGCCGACCAGACGCTGCGCAACCTGGACTGGTTCGAGGTGACCCAGGTCCGCGGCCAGATCGAGAACGGCCGCATCGAGCACTACCAGGTGGGCCTCAAGGTCGGCTTCCGCCTCGAACAGAGCGAGTGAGCGCCGTTCCTCAGGTACGCCCCTCGCGCTCCTGGCCGTCCCGCAGGGCGGCGGACCCGGCGGTCCAGCGGGCCCGGACGACGGTGAACCCGGCGCGCTCGGCGTCGTCGCAGACCAGCTCGTCGTCGTCCACGAGGAACCGGACCTCGCGGTCCCGGGCGAGCCGGCGCAGGACCGCCAGTTTGGTGAAGCGGGCCGGTCTGCGGTCGGCGTCGCCCCGCATGTGCACCCGCCCCTCGGGCAGCCCGTGCGCCGCCAGCCACTCCAGCGTGTCCCGGCGGTACCGCTCGGGACGGCCGGTGAGGTAGACGATCTCGCAGGCGCGGGCGGTCTCCGCCGCGAGCGCCACCCCCTCGGCGATCGGCGGGTCCGCGGGCGCCGCGGCGAAGAAGGCGTCCCAGTCGCGCGGCCGGCGCTGGAGGAAGTGCTGGCGGTGGGCGGTGTCGGCCAGCGTGTTGTCGAGGTCGAACACGGCGATCGGCCGCCCGCTGGTGTCGGTCACACCGCCACCCTAGGGGTGCTGTCGGGGTCAGACCGGGTGACCGAGCCGAGCCGGGCCAGGCCGAGCCGGACCGCACCGGGCCGTGCCGGACCGCCCGGCCGCTCCGCGTACCCACCGCAGACGTCCGGGGGAGATTCCCGACCCGCGGGCGTCAGGGGAGATCCCCGGTGCGTGGGGGGCCGGGGGAATCCCCGGACCGTGCGGGTGTTGAACCCTGCGTGAGCAGCGCAGTGATCTCCCGGACCCGGTTCTCCGTCCTCGACCGCTCCCGCATCCGCGAGGGCCACCCGCCCGCGCAGGCGCTGCGGGACACGGTCGCGCTCGCCGGGGAGGCGGAGGCGCTCGGCTATCACCGGTTCTGGGTGTCCGAGCACCACGGCGTGCCCGGGGTCGCCGGCTCCGCGCCGACCGTGCTCGCCGCCGCGGTCGCCGCGGCCACCCGCACCATCCGGGTCGGCACCGGCGGAGTCATGCTGCCCAACCACCGGCCGCTGGTCGTCGCCGAGCAGTTCGGGGTCCTGGAGTCGCTGTTCCCGGGCCGCATCGACATGGGGCTGGGCCGTTCCGTCGGCTTCACGGACGGGGTGCGCAAGGCGCTCGGCCGCGGCAAGGACGACGCCGAGGACTTCGCGGCGCAGCTCGGCGAACTGCTGGGCTGGTTCACGGGCGGCTCGCCGACCGGGGTGCGCGCCCGCCCCGCCGAGGGCCTGGCCGTGCCGCCGTTCGTGCTGGCGACGGGCGAGGGCGCGGCGATCGCGGCCCGCGCGGGCCTGCCCCTGGTCATCGGTGACCTGCGCGACCGGGAGAAGACGCTCCGCGGCATCGACCGCTACCGCTCCCTCTTCCGCCCCTCCGCCTGGGCGGACCGACCGTACGTCGTGGTCTCCGGCACGGTCGCGGTCGCCGGCACCGAGGCCGAGGCGCGACGGCTGCTGGTGCCCGAGGCCTGGTCGATGGCGTACGCGCGCACGCACGGCGCCTTCCCCCCGCTCGCCCCCGCCGAGTCGGTCGAGGGCCGCACGATGACCGGAAGGGAACGCGCCGTGTACGAGGCGGGTCTGGCCGGGCACATCGCCGGTACCGCGGAGCAGGTCGCGCGCGAGCTGGAGACGGTCCTGGCGGAGACCGCCGCCGAGGAGGTGCTCGTCACCACCAGCGGCTACGACCGCACGGCCCTCGTGGACTCCTACCGGCGGCTCGCCGCGCTCTTCGCACCGGGCCGGTGACCGGCCGGGGACGCCCCCAAGATGCGAACCCCGCCCCGGCCGGTGACCCTGGGAGGGCGAACCTCAAGCGACGAGGAGGGCTGCCATGTCCTTCATGGACAAGATCAAGGGCATGCTCAAGGGCCATGAGGGCATGGCCGACAAGGGCATCGACAAGGGCGGCGACTACATCGACCAGCGGACCGGCGACAAGTACAAGTCGCAGGTCGACACGGGTCAGGACAAGGTGAGGGACGAGTTCGGCACCCGGCCGCAGGACCGGGGCAACCCTCCGCAGTAGTGGCGCACGGGGGCGGATAGAGTTCCCCGGATGCACAGCCCCCACGACCCGTACGTCCGCGTCCGCGGCGCCCGTGAGCACAATCTCAGGGCCGTCGACGTGGACATCCCCCGCGACGTCCTGGCCGTGTTCACCGGCGTCTCCGGCTCCGGCAAGTCGTCCCTGGCGTTCGGCACGATCTACGCCGAGGCCCAGCGGCGGTACTTCGAGTCGGTGGCCCCGTACGCCCGCAGGCTGATCCACCAGGTCGGGGCGCCGAAGGTCGGGGAGATCACCGGGCTGCCGCCCGCCGTCTCACTGCAACAGCGCCGCTCGGCGCCGACCTCGCGCTCCTCGGTGGGCACGGTCACCAACCTCTCCAACTCCCTGCGCATGCTGTTCTCGCGCGCCGGAACCTACCCGCCCGGCGCCGAACGGCTCGACTCGGACGCGTTCTCGCCGAACACGGCGGCCGGCGCCTGTCCGGAGTGCCACGGCCTCGGACGGGTGCACGAGACCACCGAGGAGCTGCTGGTCCCGGATCCCTCGCTGTCCGTCCGCGAGGGCGCCGTCGCGGCCTGGCCGGGTGCCTGGCAGGGCAAGAACCTGCGGGACATCCTGGACACGCTCGGGTACGACGTGGACCGGCCCTGGCGCGAGCTGCCCGCCCGAGAGCGTGAGTGGATCCTGTTCACCGACGAGCAGCCGGTGGTCACCGTGCACCCGGTGCGGGACGCGGACCGTATCCAACGGCCGTACCAGGGCACGTACATGAGCGCCCGCCGGTCTGTGCTGAAGACGTTCTCCGACACCAAGTCCGCGACCCTGCGCGCGAAGGCGGAGCGATTCCTGACCAGCGCCCCCTGCCCCGTCTGCGGAGGCGGCCGGCTGCGGCCCGAGGCGCTCGCGGTGACCTTCGGCGGGCGGACCATCGCCGAGCTGGCCGCGCTGCCGCTGACCGAACTGGCGGGGCTGCTGGACGGCGGCGGCGAGACGGCCCGGGTGCTCGCGGCGGACCTGACGTCCCGGATCGCGCCGGTGGTCGAGCTGGGGCTCGGCTATCTGAGCCTGGACCGGGCCACTCCCACCCTGTCGGCGGGCGAGCTGCAACGGCTGCGGCTCGCCACCCAGTTGCGGTCCGGGCTGTTCGGCGTGGTGTACGTGCTGGACGAGCCGTCCGCGGGACTGCACCCGGCGGACACCGAGGCACTGCTCACCGTCCTGGACCGGCTCAAGGCGGCCGGCAACTCGGTCTTCGTCGTGGAGCACCACCTGGACGTGGTGCGCGGCGCCGACTGGCTGGTGGACGTGGGCCCCGGCGCGGGTGAGCACGGCGGGCGGGTGCTGTACAGCGGGCCGCCGGCCGAGCTGGCCTCGGTGGCGGAGTCGGCGACGGCCGCGTACCTCTTCGACGAGTCGCCCGGCCCGGCGCGTGAGGTGCGCGAGCCCCGCGGCTGGCTGACGGTCGGCCCGGTGACCCGGCACAATCTGCGCGGGGTGACGGCCCGGTTCCCGGTCGGCGCGTTCACCGCCGTCACCGGTGTCTCCGGTTCCGGGAAGTCCACGCTCATCGGCGAACTGACGGAGGACGTGCCCGGGGTGGAGCGACTGGTCCGGGTCGACCAGCGACCCATCGGCCGCACCCCGCGCTCCAACCTGGCCACCTACACGGGTCTGTTCGACGTCGTACGGAAGGTGTTCGCCGGCACCGAGGAGGCGCGGGCGAGCGGGTACGGGGTGGGGCGGTTCTCCTTCAACGTGCCCGGCGGACGCTGCGAGACCTGTCAGGGTGAGGGGTTCGTCAGTGTGGAGCTGCTGTTCCTGCCGAGCACCTACGCGCCCTGCCCGGACTGCGGGGGCGCCCGCTACAACCCCGAGACGCTCCGGGTGAGGTACCGGGGGCGGAGCATCGCCGACGTGCTGGACCTGACCGTGGAGGCCGCCGCGGAGTTCTTCGCGGACACCCCGGCCGCCGAACGGAGCCTGCGCACCCTGCTCGACGTGGGCCTCGGCTATCTGCGGCTCGGCCAGCCGGCGACCGAGCTGTCCGGCGGGGAGGCGCAGCGGATCAAGCTGGCGAGCGAACTCCAGCGGGGACGCCGGGGCCACACCCTGTACCTGCTGGACGAGCCGACGACCGGACTGCACCCGGCCGATGTGGAGGTGCTGATGGACCGGCTGCACGGACTGGTCGACACCGGGCACACGGTCGTCGTGGTCGAGCACGACATGACGGTGGTCGCGGGCGCCGACTGGGTCATCGACCTGGGCCCGGGCGGCGGCGACCGAGGCGGCCGGATCGTCGCCGCCGGCCCACCGAACCTCCTACCCGGAACGGAACACAGCGCCACGGCCCCTTACCTGGCCCGGGTCCTGCCCTGAGCCCCGGTTCATCCCACGCTCCCGCCCCCGCGGTCCGTCCGCCGGCGGCCGGACGGTGGGCGTCCGGGGCCGCGTTCAGCGTGCCGGGAGTCCGAGGGCCCGCGCGGGGCCGTCATGCAGGCCCGCCGGCGGTGGGCCGGGCCGGTCCGGTGTCTCCTCCAGCGCGCCGGCGACCAGGGCCGCGTGCGTCCAGGCCGGTTCCGGGGTGGCCGGCTGGGACGCTTGGGCCAGGGTTCGGCGGTCGGGGCGGGTGCCCGGGGGGATCGCCGGGCGGACGTCCACCTCGGCTACCAGGTCCCGGGTGCGGGCGACCCGCCACAGGGAGGCCAGCAGGGTGTCCTCGCCGACGAAGGCGGCCTCGGTGCCGGGGCCGCCGCCCTGTCGCCGGTAGCGCAGGCTGACCGGCTGGACGGGGACGCCCGCGTCGAGGGCGGCCTGGAAGACGGCTCGGCGGAAGCGGCCGTGGGCGCGTCCGCACCAGGTGCTGCCCTCGGGGAAGGCGGTCACGGCCGCGCCCTCGCGCAGGGCGCCGGCGATCCGGGCGACCGTGCCGGGCAGGGCGCGCAGCCGGTCCCGTTCGATGAACAGGGCTCCGCCGCGCGCGGCCAGCGCGCCCGCCACGGGCCACCGCCGGATCTCGGTCTTGGCGAGCATCCGGGCCGGGCGTACGGCGGTGAGCAGCGGGATGTCCAGCCACGAGACGTGGTTGGCGACCAGCAGCAGACCGCCGGCCGGTGCGGTGGCGCCGGTGACGCGGACGCGGACCCCGACGGCCCGGACGATCATCCGGCACCACCGCCTGACCCACTCGGCGGGCACCCTGCCGCCGAGCGGGGACAGCGCGATTCCGGCCAGCACCAGGGCGGCGACCGCGGTGAGCCGCAGTACGGCACGGGGTAGGGCCGCGGCGGCGCGGTCCGGTCCCAGGCAGGCGTCCGGGGTGCAGGGCGCGGTGGGCAGCCAGACGTTCATCAGGCCGGGACGAGGGAGAGGAAGTGCCGCAGGTAGCGCGGGTTGACCCGGCGCATCGACAGCAGGACGTACAGGTCGGCGACCCCGAAGTCGGGGTCGTGGGCGGGTTCGCCGCAGACCCAGGCGCCGAGCCGGAGGTAGCCCCGCAGCAGGGCGGGCAGCTCGCCGCGGGCGGGCGGGAGGAGGGTGCCGGCGGGCGGGGTCCAGGGCAGCAGCGGCCGGACCCGGAACTCCTCGGGTGCCAGGTGCTTGGTCCTGATCCGCTCCCAGGTGCCGGCGGCGAGGGCGCCGCCGTCGGCGAGCGGGACGGAGCAGCAGCCGGCCAGCCACTCGTGGCCCCGGTCGGTCATGTACCGGGCTATGCCGGCCCAGATCAGGCCGATGACGGCGCCGTCGCGGTGGTCGGGGTGGACGCAGGAGCGGCCGACCTCGACCAGGCCGGGCCGGATCGCGTCGAGCGCGGCCAGGTCGAACTCGCCGTCGGAGTACAGCCGGCCCGCGACCGCGGCCCGTTCCGGCGGCAGCAGCCGGTAGGTGCCGACGACCTGCCCGGTCACCGTGGACCGGACGAGGAGGTGGTCGCAGTAGGCGTCGAAGGCGTCGATGTCGTGCCCCGGCTCCGCGGTGGCCAGCAGGGCTCCCATCTCCCCGGCGAAGACGTCGTGCCGCAGCCGCTGCGCGGCACGCACGTCGGCCTCGTCGCGGGCGAGGGTGACGGTGTAGCGAGCGGGGGCCGCGGGCTGCGGGGGACGGTCGAGGGTGGATACGCCGGTCATGGCTCTCTCCTGGTCACGGGCCGGTTCGGCGACGGCGGCGGGCGTGTGCACGACCCGCCGCTCCTGTTCTTCCGATGTCGGTTGGCCGGTGCGTGACCGGTGCCGGGAGAAGGGATGTGAGGGTGGTGAACGCCGGGATCGGGCGGTCGGCCGTCCTGGGTCCCACGCACCCGGCGGGCAGCCGCCCGGCCGCCTCCCGGCCGGGCGCCCGCTCGGGTCGAGGGCGCCCGTGCCCCAAGATCCGTGCGGAGACCACCGGGGCCGGTGAAACGAGACGGGGCCGGGTGAGCACCTCCCCGGCCCCGCCCGCCCGCCACTCGGCGAACGTCCCTTCGGCGGTCAGCGCCTGCCCGCCTTCCGGGTGGCCCGCAGCCACTCCCGGTTCATGCTCGTGATCGACACCAGGGGGATGCCCTTGGGGCAGGCGGTCGCGCACTCACCGGCCAGTGTGCAGCCGCCGAATCCCTCCGCGTCCATCTGCGCCACCATGTCCAGCACCCGGCTCTCCCGCTCGGGCGCCCCCTGGGGCAGCACGCCCAGGTGGTTGACCTTGGCGGAGGTGAACAGCATCGCCGCCCCGTTGGGGCACGCTGCCACGCACGCCCCGCAGCCGATGCACTCCGCGTGCTCGAAGGCGAAGTCGGCGTCGGCCTTCGGCACCGGTGTGGCGTGCGCCTCCGGCGCGGACCCGGTGGGCGCGGTGACGTAGCCGCCGGCCTGGATGATCCGGTCGAACGCCGACCGGTCCACCACCAGGTCCTTGATCACCGGGAAGGCGGACGCCCGCCAGGGTTCGACGTCGATCGTGTCGCCGTCCGCGAAGGACCGCATGTGCAGCTGGCAGGTGGTGGTGCGCTCCGGTCCGTGCGCGTCGCCGTTGATGACCAGCGAGCACGCGCCGCAGATGCCCTCGCGGCAGTCGTGGTCGAAGGCGACCGGCTCCTCGCCGGAGAGGATGAGCCGCTCGTTGAGGACGTCCAGCATCTCCAGGAAGGACATGTCGGGCGAGATGTCGTCCACCTCGTAGGTGGACATCGCTCCTTCGGCGTCGGCGTTCTTCTGCCGCCAGACGCGCAGGGTGAGCTTCATGCGTAGCTCCGCTGGGTGGGGTGGACGTACTCGAAGACCAGGTCTTCCCTGTGCAGGACGGGGGCCTCGCCGGTGCCGGTGAACTCCCAGGCGGCGGCGTAGGAGAAGGCGTCGTCGTCGCGGGCCGCCTCGCCGTCCGGGGTCTGGGACTCCTCGCGGAAGTGGCCGCCGCAGGACTCGGTGCGGTGCAGCGCGTCGAGGCACATCAGCTCGGCCAGCTCCAGGTAGTCGACGATCCGGTTGGCCTTCTCCAGGGACTGGTTGAACTCCTCGCCGGTGCCGGGCACCTTGATCCGGCGCCAGAACTCCTCGCGGATCTGCGGGATGCGCTCCAGAGCTTTGCGCAGTCCCGCGTCGGTGCGCGCCATGCCGCAGAACTCCCACATCAGCTCGCCGATTTCGCGGTGGAAGGAGTCGGGGGTGCGGTCGCCGTCGACGGCCAGCAGCAGGTTGAGCCGGTCCTCGGTCTCGGCCAGCACCTGCTGTACGGCCGGGTGTTCACCGGTCACCGGGTCCTGGTGAGGGTTGCGGGCCAGGTAGTCGTTGATGGTGGCCGGCAGCACGAAGTAGCCGTCGGCCAGGCCCTGCATCAGCGCGGAGGCGCCGAGCCGGTTGGCCCCGTGGTCGGAGAAGTTGGCCTCGCCGATCGCGAACAGGCCCGGGACGGTGGTCTGGAGGTCGTAGTCGACCCACAGGCCGCCCATCGTGTAGTGCACGGCCGGGTAGATCCGCATCGGCACCTCGTACGGATCCTCGTCGGTGATCCGCTGGTACATGTCGAAGAGGTTGCCGTACTTGGCCTCGACGGCCTCGCGGCCCATGCGCCGGACGGCGTCGGCGAAGTCCAGGTAGACGCCCTGTCCGCCGGGGCCCACTCCCCTGCCCTCGTCGCAGACGTTCTTCGCGGCGCGGGAGGCGATGTCGCGCGGGACCAGGTTGCCGAAGGCCGGGTAGATGCGTTCGAGGTAGTAGTCGCGTTCGTCCTCGGGGATCCGGTGCGGTGGGCGGGTGTCGCCCTGGGCCTTCGGCACCCAGATCCGGCCGTCGTTGCGCAGCGACTCGCTCATCAGCGTCAGCTTGGACTGGTGGTCGCCGGTGCGCGGGATGCAGGTGGGGTGGATCTGGGTGAAGCAGGGGTTGGCGAAGTGGGCGCCGCGCCGGTGCGCCCGCCAGACGGCGGTGGCGTTGGAGTTCATGGCGTTGGTCGACAGGTAGAAGACGTTGCCGTAGCCGCCGGAGGCGAGCACGACGGCGTCCGCGAAGTAGGTGTCGACACGGCCGGTGATCAGGTCCCTCGCGACGATGCCGCGGGCCCGTCCGTCGACGACGATCAGGTCCAGCATCTCGGTGCGCGGGTGCATCTCCACGTTGCCGGCGGCGATCTGCCGGGACAGCGCCTGGTAGGCGCCGAGCAGCAGCTGCTGGCCCGTCTGGCCGCGGGCGTAGAAGGTGCGGGATACCTGGACGCCGCCGAAGGACCGGGTGTCGAGCAGGCCGCCGTACTCGCGGGCGAAGGGCACGCCCTGGGCCACGCACTGGTCGATGATCTCGACGGAGATCTGGGCGAGGCGGTACACGTTGGACTCCCGGGCGCGGAAGTCGCCGCCCTTGACGGTGTCGTAGAACAGCCGGTGCACGGAATCGCCGTCGTTGCGGTAGTTCTTCGCCGCGTTGATGCCTCCTTGCGCGGCGATGGAGTGGGCGCGGCGCGGGGAGTCCTGGTAGCAGAACTGGACGACGTGGTAGCCCTGTTCGGCGAGGGTGGCACCGGCGGAGCCGCCCGCGAGGCCGGTGCCCACCACGATCACCGTGTGCCTCCGCCGGTTGGCGGGGTTGACCAGCCTGGCCTCGAAGCGGCGCTTGTCCCAGCGCTCCGCGACCGGCCCGGACGGGGCCTTGGTGTCGGTGACCGGTGTGCCGGTCGTGTAGTCGGTGTACGTCATGGTCAGCTCACCACTCCGGTCATGACGCCCACGGGTACGGCGATGAAGCCGGCCGTGAGCAGCAGCGCGAGGATGTCGGCGATGGTCTTCAGGGCGCGGTCGCGGGCGCGGCTGCCGACGCCGAGGGTCTGGGCGGCGCTCCAGAAGCCGTGCCGGATGTGCAGGCCGAGCGCGAGCATCGCGACGATGTAGACGACGTCTCCGTACCAGGTGGAGAAGGTGTCCACGACGTTCTGGTACGGGTGTCCCTCCTGGAAGCCGCCGGGGTGCACGGTGCCGGTCGTCAGGTCCAGCAGGTGCCAGACGATGAACAGGCCGAGGATGACGCCGCCCCAGCGCATGGTCCGGGTGGCGTAGCTCGCCCGCGGCTTCCTGTGCACGTACTTGCCGGGGCGTGCCCTGATGTCGCGGCGGCTGAGCTGGTAGGCGGCGGTGGCGTGGGCGACCACGGCGACGACGAGGACGATCCGGATGAGCCAGAGCGTCCACTCGTAGTGCATGAACGGTTCGCCGACGGTGCGCAGCCACTGGGCGTAGTGGTTGAACTCGCCCGCGCCGAAGAAGATCTTCAGGTTGCCGATCATGTGCGCCACCAGGTAGAGCAGCATGATCAGTCCGCTGACGGCCATCACCGTCTTCTTGCCGACGGAGCTGTCCCACACGGTGCGCGCCATGGACGGTCGTCGGTCCGTCCGCGTTGCCAGAGCCATGGCAAGCACGCTAGGGCCGAAGGTCCCGATCGGTCCAAGACATGGTCCGGTTTGATTCCATAGGCTGGGACTATCCTGGCAGCGTGCAGCTTCAGCAGCTCCAATACTTCGTGGCCGTCGCCGAGACCCGGCACTTCACCCGGGCCGCCGAGCGGGTCCATGTCGCCCAGCCGTCGCTGTCGCAGCAGATCAAGGCGTTGGAGCGGGAGCTGGGCGCGGATCTCTTCCTGCGCGCCCGGGGCAACATCACGCTCACCGACGCCGGCGAGGCGCTGCTGCCGCTGGCCCGGCGGATCCTGGCCGACGCGGACACCGCCCGGCACGAGGTGCAGGAGCTGGTCCAGCTGCGCCGGGGGCGGGTGCGGCTGGGGGCGACGCCGAGTCTGTGCACGGGGCTGCTGCCGGACGTGCTGCGGGCGTTCCACGACCGCTACCCGGGCATCCGGCTGCTGATCGAGGAGGGCGGCTCGCACGACCTGGTGCGGGAGCTGGCGCGGGGCGCGCTCGACCTGGCGCTGATCGTGCTGCCGCTGCCGACGCCGGCGCCCGCGCTGACCACCGTGGAGCTGCTGCGCGAGGACCTGGTGGTGGTGTCCTCACCGGAGGCGCCGGTGCCCGGCCGGGGCGGGCGCCCCGTGCGCGTCGCCGACCTGGAGGGCGAGCGGATGGTGATGTTCCGGCACGGCTACGACCTGCGCGAGCTGACCGTGGCGGCGTGCCGGGCCGAGGGCTTCGAGCCGGACTTCGCCGTGGAGGGCGGCGAGATGGACGCGGTGCTGGGGTTCGTGCGGGCCGGGCTGGGCGTCGCGGTGGTCCCGCGGATGGTCGCCACCCGGGCCGGGCGGGGGCTGCGGGTGACCCCGCTGGCCCGGCCCGGACTGCACCGCGCCATCGCGCTCGCCCACCGCAGCGATGTGGCTCCGCCGCGGGCGGCCCGGGAACTGCAACGGATGCTGCTGGAGCGGTGAGTCAACGGTCCGGCGTGCCCGTTCGGCCCGCCGGGCGTTCAGCCCGGGGCGTCCACCAGTGCCAGGTCGTGGAGTCTCTCCGGCGGTCCGGGACGCGCGTAGTACCAGCCCTGGGCCGTGTCGCAGCCCAGTTCCCGCAGCTGGTCGGCCTGGGCGCCGGTCTCCACGCCCTCGACCGTGACCGCCAGGTCCAGGCTGTGGGCCAGCGAGACGATGCCCTCCACGATCTTCAGGTCGACGGGATCGGCCGGGAACTGCTGCATGCCCTGGGTGAAGGAGCGGTCCAGTTTGAGGACGCTCACCGGCAGCCGGCGCAGGTTGGCGAGGTTGGAGTAGCCGGTGCCGAAGTCGTCCAGGGCGATGTCGACGCCCATCTCGGCGAGTCGGCGCAGGGGTTTGAGGAGATCGTCGTCGGCGCCGATGAGGGCCGACTCGGTGACCTCCAGGCAGAGGGCGTCGGGGGTGACGCCCGCCCGCTCCAGGATGTCGACCGTGTCCTGGACCAGACCGGGGTGGCTGAGCTGGCAGGGCGAGAGGTTGACGTTGATGCGCAGCGGACCGGCGGCGGCCTCGTCGGCGTGCCGCTCGCGCCAGGAGCGGGCCTGCCTGATCGACTCCTCCAGGACCCAGCGGCCCAGCGGGACGATCAGACCCGTGTGCTCGGCCAGCGGGATGAAGCGGTCGGGGCCGAGGATGCCGTGCTGCGGATGCAGCCAGCGCACCAGCGCCTCGGCGCCGCGCACACTGCCGTCGCCGAGGTGGACCAGGGGCTGGTACTCGATGAAGAACTCGCCGCGCTCCAGGGCGGTGGGCAGGGCGGTGGTGAGGCCGTGCCGGGTGATGGCACGGGCGTCGGCCTCGGGGTCGGCGAGCTCGAATCGGTTGCCGCCCGCCGACTTGGCCCGGTACATGGTGATGTCGGCGCTGCGCAGCACCTCGGCGGCGGTGCGCTCGCCGGCCGGGCCCTCGACGATGCCGAGGCTGCCGCGGACCAGGAGATCACGGCCGTCGATGCTGATGGGCGTCACCAGGGCGTTCATGATGCGCTCGGCCAGCTCGTCGACCTCGCGCTCGGTGCCGGGACCGGTGGTCAGCGCCACGAACTCGTCGCCGCCGAGCCGGGCGACCATCTCGCCGGGCGCGGTCGCGCAGGACTGGAGGCGGTCCGCGACCTCCACCAGCAGCCGGTCGCCGGCCGCGTGGCCGAGGCTGTCGTTGATGGTCTTGAAGCCGTCCAGGTCCAGGTAGCACAGGCCGAAACGCTGGCCCTCGCCCGCGTTGAGGGCCTTCTCCAGCCGCTCGAAGAACAGGGTGCGGTTGGGCAGTCCGGTGAGGGCGTCGTGGGTGGCCTCGTAGCGCAGCCGCAGGTTGAGCAGCCGGCGCTCGGTGGTGTCCTCCATGAGGGCGAGCTGGTACTGCGGGCGGCCGTCGGCGTCGCGCAGCAGGGAGACCGTCAGATTGGTCCACAGCGCCGTGCCGTCGGGGCGGTTGAACGCCTTCTCCAGGTGGTAGTGCTCGCGCTCGCCGCGCACGAGTTCGTCGTAGAGCCGCCAGGTCTGCGGGGCGTCCTCGGGGTGCACCCAGTCCTGGACGCGCCGGCCGCGCAGGGTCGTCGCGGTGAGGCCGAACATGCGCAGCAGCGCCTCGTTGACCTGGAGGATGTTGCCGTCCAGGTCGGCGATGCCGATCCCTATGGCGGCGCCCTCGAAGACGGCGCGGAAGCGGGCCTCGCTCGCGTGCAGCGCCTGGGCGACCACGCCCTGGGCGCGCAGCGCGGCCTGGGCGATGGACTCCTGCTCGGCGAGGGTGCGCGTGCGCAGCGCCTGGGCGTACCCGGCGGCCATCGCGTGCTGCAACCGGGAGGAGCGCATGCGCAGTTCGTCCTGCGGGCCGTCGCCGCCGCAGTACAGCACCAGGTACGCGTCGACGCAGTCCAGGGTGCGGGTCAGCGCCTCGGGGTCGGTGCAGTGCGCCCCGACCAGGGCGGCGCCGACGGCCTTCGCCGCGTCCGCGTCGAAGCTGCGGGTATGCAGCAGCTCACTCAACCGGCGTGCGAGGGGCAGGAGTTGTTCCTCGAACTCGGTGCGGGTCAGCGACGTGGAGGTCACCGGGAAGACCGCCCGGCTCCAGATCGTCGTCAGCCTGCGGAGTCTGTCCTCCGGCCCGTCCGGCTCCGCGCTCACGCCGTACGTCCCACGCCGGCGTACCCGGAGAAGGCATAGGGGTCCTCGTCCTCCGGCGCCGAGTCCGGGCGCCAGTGCGGCATCGGCACCAGTCCGGGTTCCACCATGTCGTACCCCTCGAAGAACCGCGCGATCTCCTCGCGCGAGCGCATGATCAGCGGATTGCGGATGTCCTTGTACACGTCGACCGCGCCCTCGGCCCGCTCGGCGGGCTGCGGGATCCCCTCGTACGAGGCATGGGTGAGGATCAGCAGGCTGCCGGGCGCGAGCGCCTTGCGCAGCTCGGCCACGGCACCGTAGGGGTCGTCCGCGTCTTCCACGAAGTGCAGTATGGCAACGAGGAGCAGGGCCACTGGCCGATTCAGGTCGATCAGCCGCGCCAGTCGGGGGCTTTCGAGGATCTCCCGGGGCCGCCGGAGGTCGGCCGCGACCACGTCCGCGTCGTCGTCGCCGGCCAGGACGGCCTCGCTGTGGGCGACGGCTACCGGGTCGTGGTCGACGTAGACCACGCGGGCGCCCGGCGCCGCCGCGCGGGCCACCTCGTGGACGTTGCCGAACGTCGGGATGCCGGAGCCGATGTCGAGGAACTGGGTGATGCCCTCACCGGCCGCGAACCGCACGGCCCGGCGCATGAACGCCCGGTTCGCCTGCATGGTCTTGGGCAGACCAGGCAGGAACTCCATGGCTTTGCGCGCCGCTTCCCGGTCGACCTCGAAGTTGTGCGAACCGCCCAGGTAGTAGTCGTAGATCCGCGAGACGCTGGGCACCGTGATGTCGATGCTCCGTGGGGCCCAGGCGGGACGCTCCATGTATGTCTCCAAGGCGTGGACAGGTGTAGGCGATCCGGTGTTCGAGCTGAGGCTACTGATCGCCCGCCAAAGGAGCGACCCGAAACGGAAATTGACCATCCGTTCCCGGTCACTGCCTCCGGCATGTGCCCGTACGACCCCGCTGTGTGACGGCTCGTGGCCGTGCGTGTTCCCGCGCACACGACGATCCGCCCCCTCCGCGCGGTGCGGAGGGGGCGGATCCCGGTCGCCCGCCGGGCCGGGGCGGTCGGTCGGTCGGCCGGTCGGTCGGTCGGTCGGTCGGCGGAGGGTGGTCTACTCGCCGGGTGCGCCGACCGCCTTGCCGTCGGGCGAGACGGCGTACCAGGTGCCGCCCACGCCCTGGCCGTTGGTGTCGCCCGGGGCCTTGTCCCCGGAGAAGGTGTAGACCGGCCAGCAGTTGACGGTCATCTGCCGCACGCCGTCGGAACGGGTGAAGGGCATGAGGCCCTTCTTCTTCACCCCCTTGGTGTCACCGGCCGCGACCGGGCCGACGGCCGGCCACTTCTCCAGGCAGGTCCCGGTGCAGCGGGAGACGGACTCGGGCCATGCCTGGTCCTTCAGGAAGCGGTAGACCGTCCTGCCGTTCCGGTCGACGACGATGTCGCCGAGCTTGGCGTCCTTACGGACGGACAGACCGGGCAGGCCGGACGACTCGGCCTTCCTGCCGGTCGGGGCGAGCGCGAACCACTTGCCGCCCACGCCCTGGCCGTTGACGTCACCGGCGTTGACGTCCTTGGCGTAGCGGTAGGCCGGCCAGCCGCCGATGGTGAGCTGCCGGGTGCCGTCGGCTCGGCGGACCTCGCCGAGCCATGCCTTGTCGATGCCCGCGCCGGCGGTGGCGTCGGCGGCGGGGACCGGCGGCCAGGTGGTGGCGCAGTCGCCCTCGCAGTGCGACGTGGGCGGGTCGGCGGTGTCCTTGTCGAACCGGTAGAGGGTGAGGCCGGAGCCGTCGGTCAGTACGTCGCCCAGTTCCGGGTCGCCCGCCACGGTCAGCTCGCCCGCGGGGGTGACCGGGGCCGGGGAGGCGGTGCCCTGGTCGGCGCCGTACCCGTTGCCCGTGCCGGGCGCGGCCGCGCCGCCCGGGCTGCCGTAGTCGTCGGCCGCGGCCGTGGCCCCGATGTTCCGGGCCGCCGACGCGGGGGTGGTGGCACTGTCCTGACCGCACGCCGTCGTCAGCACCAGCACCGAGGCGGCCGCGGCCACCAGTGAGGCGGTCCGCCAGGAGGTATTCATCGGTCGGCTCCCCATCATCGCCTGGCTGCCGCGGCGCCCTGCCGCGCCGCCGCACGGCCATGGGTACGCACCGCACCGTCCGCCGCGTTCAACGGCGGCCGGACTTTCCCCGGCCAAACCTCCGATCACCCCATCTCCCTCTTTCGGAGCAATCTCGGCGCACTACGGGATGCGACGACCGTCGGCGCCTCATGATCTCGGTCGTGCATGGACCCGAAGTGACCCGATGCGCGCCCGCCGCACGGGTGTCGGCCCTGCTGGCGCTGGTCTGGGCCCTGGTGGGCTGCCCGGCCGGCACCGCGTCGGCCGACGCCTGCGCGTACGCCTCGACGGGACCGGACGGCACGGTGGCGGTGGCCCACGCCGACGGCCACCACCGGCCCGATCCGCCCGGCCACCACCGGCCCCACCTTCCCGGCCACCACTGGCCCCACCCGCCCTGCCCGGTGCCGACACCGCCCCCGTGTCCGCCCACACCCACGCCGACGCCCACACCCACGCCGACGCCCACTCCCTCCCCGACGCCGACGCCGACACCGCCGCCGGAGCCGACGCCCGTGCCCACGCCGACACCGGAACCGCCACCGCCACCGACCCCCGCCTCT
>NZ_JOCB01000006.1 GCF_000718775.1 Streptomyces sp. NRRL S-31 | reverse complement strand
CCGTGACCAGACCGGCACGACACCGCTCCAGTGGTTGCACCGGGCGCGGGTGCGGCGGGGCCCGTACCTGCTGGGGACGACGGACCACCCGGGGGGACGGGTGGACGACTCTGCCGCATCCGTGCTCGGGATCGTTCCCGGAGCCGAGCTGATTTCCGGTCAGATGAAGGCGTGTAAAACGTCGTTGTCCGCACCGCGTCCGTCCGGTGGTGTACGCCTGAGTGAATCCGCGACGACGCGTGCGCGACTGTAGTCGGCACGGAAAGGAGAGCACGTCCGGTGCGAGCACTGGGAATCGAAGGCGCCTGGGTCCATGAGCCTCGGGTCTTCGGCGACGCCCGGGGGACCTTCCAGGAGTGGTTCCGTCCCGATGTACTGCACGCCTTCACCGGACGGTCGATGACGGTGGCCCAGGCCAATCGTTCGGTGTCCCGCCGAGGCGTCGTGCGGGGCGTCCACTACAGCGCCGTACCGCCCGGACAGGCCAAGTACGTCACCTGTGTGCGGGGGGCGGTCCTGGACGTGGTGGTCGACCTGCGCACGGGATCGCCCACGTTCGCCCGGTGGGAGGCGGTGACCCTCGACGACCGCACCCACCGGGCGGTGTTCCTGGCCGAAGGGCTGGGCCATGGCTTCGCGGCGCTCACCGACGACGCGACCGTGGTCTATCTGTGCTCCACGCCCTACGCGCCGGAGTTCGAGCGCGGCGTGGATCCGTTCGACAGCGAACTCGGCATCCGCTGGCCGACGGGGCCGGACGCGGTGCTGTCCGACCGGGACCGGCGAGCACCGTCTCTCGCCGAGGCCCGTGCGCGCGGATCACTGCCGCGGTACGCGCCCTTCCCCGGGCCGCACCGGACGTGTCGGCCGGCGGACGATGCGGCGTACGACGACGAAGCGTACGGCCCAGGACCACGGGGCAGGGAGCGGCGATGACGAGATGGCTGGTCACCGGCGCCGGCGGCATGCTCGGGCAGGACCTGGTCCGCCTGCTGGCCGCCCGGGCGGCGGACACGCTCGCCCTGAGCCGGCGTGAACTGGACGTCACCGACCGGCGAGCGGTGTACGCCGCGCTGCGCGCGTCCCGTCCCGGGATCGTGGTCAACTGCGCGGCGTGGACCGATGTCGACGGTGCCGAGCGGCAGGCCGGCGCGGCGCGCGCGGTCAACACGGACGGCGCCCGCCATCTCGCCCTGGCCTGCGCCGCGACCGGAGCCGTGCTCATCCACGTGTCCACCGACTACGTCTTCGCCGGTACCGCTGCCGTCCCCTACCCGGAGACGGCGCCGGCCGAGCCGCGCACCGTCTACGGCCGCACCAAGCTGGACGGCGAACGTGCCGTGCTGGAGGTACTGCCCGGGCGCGGACGCGTCGTCCGCACCGCATGGCTGTACGGCGCCCACGGCTCCAACTTCGTGCGCACGGTGATCGAACGGGGGACGCGGCACCCGTTCCTGGACGTCGTCGACAACCAGTACGGCCAGCCGACCTGGACGGTCGATCTGGCCGGGCTGCTGGTACGGCTGGGTGAGTCCGCCGCTCGTGGTGCCGCCCCGCCGGGCGTCTACCACGCGACCGCCTCGGGCACGACGACCTGGTACCGGCTGGCCCGCGAGATCCTCCGCCTGCTGGGCGGGGATCCGGACAGGATCCGGCCCACGACCACCGCGGCGCTGGGCCGCCTCGCTCCGCGTCCCGCCTACAGCGTCCTGGGACACGCCCGCTGGGCGGCAGCCGGTCTACGTCCCCTCGGGCCCTGGCAGGCGGCCCTCGCCCGGGCACTGCCCGCGCTCGTCGCGGCCGGCCCGCGCCCCTGCCGGGCTTCGAGCCAGCCGCACGGTGACCGGGAAGGGAACGGAATCTGACGGGTGGTGTCTTCGCAGGCTGTCACGACCGCCGTTTTGAAGTGCGGCCCGTCTGATCAATAGGATCCGGCGATGATCAGAAGACAACGGCTGGCGGCGGGTGTGTGTGCTCTGCTCGCCGTCCTGGCGGCCGGGATCGCGTTTCCCTCCGGTGCGGTCGCCGATGAGACGGAGCAGGCCGCTCCGAAGGTCGAACTGGTGCTGGACGTCAGCGGTTCCATGCGCACCCGGGACATTGACGGCGGCACCCGGATGGCGGCGGCGAAGCAGGCGTTCAACGAGGTGTTGGACGCGACGCCCGAGGAGGTGCGGCTCGGCATCCGCACCCTCGGCGCCAACTACCACGGCGACGACCGCAAGGAGGGGTGCAAGGACACCGCGCAGCTCTACCCGGTCGGTCCGCTGAACCGGACCGACGCGAAGACGGCCGTGGCCACGCTGGCGCCGACCGGCTGGACCCCGATCGGGCCCGCGCTGCTGAAGGCGGCGGGTGATCTGGACGGCGGTGCCGGCACCCGGCGTATCGTCCTGATCAGCGACGGCGAGGACACCTGCCAGCCGCTCGACCCGTGCGAGGTGGCCCGGGAGATAGCGGCCAAGGGCATCGGCCTGACCATCGACACCCTGGGCCTGGTGCCGGACGCCAAGACCCGTGAGCAGCTCAGCTGCATCGCGGACGCGACCGGCGGCACCTACACCGATGTCCGGCACAAGGAGGAACTGTCCGACCGGGTCGGCGAGTTGGTCGACCGGGCGGCGGACCCCGTGGTGACGCCGGTGGCGACCGAGGGCGCGGACCGGTGCGAGAAGGCGCCGGCCCTGAAGTCCGGGCTGTACACCGACCGCGAGGAGTTCGGACAGCAGCGCTGGTACAAGGTCGACGTCGAACCCGGCCAGGAGCTGCGCGCCTCGGTGAGCGTGGCGGACGACCGGGCCGTCGACCCGAACTACGGCGTGCTGCTGCGGGCGGTGACCGTGCACGGGCGGGAGATCGTCCGCGGTGAGGCCGACGGCACCGGCCGTACGGACGCCGTCTCCACCGGCCTGCGCTACCCGAAGGCCGACAGCGACGACGACGCGGCACCCGCGGAGACGGTGTGCCTCCAGGTCACCCAGTCGTTCTCGGCGGCCTCGGGCGTGAAGACCACGCCGGGTCTGCCGCTGGAGCTGACCGTCGACGTGGTGGACGGTCCCTCGGGCCACCACGACGTGGCCTCCTTCGGTCTCGGCCGGGGCTGGTGGCTGCTGGGCGCGCTGGTGCTGGCCGGTTTCCTGGCGGGTCTGCTGTGGGGCTGGCTGTCACGCTGGCGGGTCGCGGTCTGGAGGACGAACTGATGCGGATCACACGAGTGCTGGGCGCCGCGCTGCTGGCGCTGGGACTGGCCGCCGGACCGGCCGCCGCCGACTCCTCGCCCTCCCCGAGCGCCTCCGCCGACGGCGCGGCACCCACCCGGGCGGGCACCTCCTTCCGTACGGCGACGGAGATCGAGCAGGGGCAGCGGGCCACCGCGTCCGGCTCCACCGGTGACTACCTGTACTGGTCGTTCGCCGCGGACACCGGACAGCGGCCGACCGTCGAGGCCACGGTGAAGCTGCCGGACACGCACGGCGCGCAGACCTGGCAGCTCGACGTGTACGACGGGCTGCGGCGCCGCCAGGCGTGCCAGTACGGCGCGTCGGCCCGCACCGCCGCGCAGGGCACCGGCTCGGTCGAGCTGGCGTGTGTGCTGCGCACGGTCCGCGGCTGGTCGGAGCAGTGGTCCGACGACCCGCTGCCGGGCACGTACTACGTCCGGCTGACGGTGGTGGACCTCGGCGCCTCCGACCTCGGCCAGCCGGTCGGCGCCGAGGTGCGCGTCGACTCCAAGGACATCGGCGGCGCGGCGGCCGTGGACGGCAGGCTGGGCAAACCGCTCGTCCCGGGCATCGCCGCCAAGTCCGAGGCGGAGAAGAACGGTTCGAAGGGCGCGGTGCTGTCCAGCTTCGGTTCGGACGACGGCTGGTCGTCCGGGTGGTGGTCCGACCGCTGGGTGTGGACCGCGATCGGCGGGGTGCTGGCCGCGCTCGCCGGCATCGGCGGCTACGCGCTGACCCGCGGGTCGGGGCGGCCGTCCCGGGTGCCGCCCGGCGTCTGACGCCGCACGGCTCACTCCCTCCCGTGAAGGCCCGCCGGTCCGGCGGGCCTTCACCCGTCTCACGCCTCCCGCAGCGCCTTGGCGAGCGCGCCGTCCCCGGTCACCGTCACCCGTCCGTCCCGCACGGCGTCGGGCAGGGCCGACTCGCCCCGGGCGATGGCCTCGCAGGTCGCCGCGTCCATAACCAGCCGGGCGTCGGCCGCGCCGGGCGCGGGACCGTCGCCGTACACCGGCCCCTCCTCGGCGCCCACGTTCAGGTGGAAGTCGCCTTCCTCCAGGTGGACTTCGACGACTCCCTCGCCCTCCAGGGCCCGCAGCAGCGGCAGTGCGAACCAGTGCGCGCGGACCGCGTCGGTGGGCCGTCGCTCCCCCAGCTCCGCCTCGCCCCAGCTGCCCAGCGCCTGGAGCACGGGCAGCAACCGCCGCCCGCGGTCGCCGAGTTCGTAGACGTACGCGGCGCCCGGCGGGGGCAGCCGCCGCCGGGTCGCGAGGCCGTCCCGCTCCATGTCCCTCAGCCGTGAGGCGAGTACGTCCGTGCTCACGCCGGGCAGGTCCGCGTGCAGATCCGTGTAGCGGCGGGGGCCGGCGAGCAGCTCCCGGACGATCAGCAGGGTCCAGCGGTCGCCGACGAGGTCGAGGGCGCGGGCTGCGGAGCAGTACTGGTCGTAGCTTCGGCGAGGTGGCATGCGACGCAGTCTAGACACGTTGTTGGACTTTCCAAGCTCCAGCTTGGTAAAACCAAGTAACACGAGTTCCCGGAGGGGCCCATGGAGTTCCGGCAGTCCAACAAGCTCAGCGAGGTGTGCTACGAGATCCGAGGCCCGGTGATCGAGCACGCCAACGCGCTGGAGGAGGCGGGGCACAGCGTGCTCCGCCTGAACACCGGCAACCCCGCGGCCTTCGGCTTCGAGGCGCCGGAGGAGATCGTCCAGGACATGATCCGGATGCTGCCGCAGGCGCACGGCTACACCGACTCCCGCGGTGTCCTCTCCGCCCGCCGCGCGGTCGCCCAGCGCTACCAGAGCCTGGGGCTCGACGTCGGCGTGGACGACGTCTACCTCGGCAACGGCGTCTCCGAACTGGTCTCCATGGCCGTCCAGGCCCTCGTCGAGGACGGCGACGAGATCCTCGTCCCGGCACCGGACTTCCCCCTCTGGACGGCCACCACGACGCTGGCCGGCGGCAAGGCCGTCCACTACCTGTGCGACGAACAGGCCGACTGGAACCCGGACCTCGCCGACATGGCGTCGAAGATCACCGACCGCACCAAGGCCGTGGTCATCATCAACCCGAACAACCCGACCGGCGCGGTCTACCCCAAGGAGGTCGTCGAGGGCATCCTCGACCTGGCCCGCCGGCACGGCCTGATGGTGTTCGCCGACGAGATCTACGACCAGATCCTGTACGACGACGCCGTCCACCACTCGGCCGCCGCGCTCGCCCCCGACCTGGTCGTCCTCACCTTCTGCGGCCTGTCCAAGACCTACCGGGTGGCGGGCTTCCGCTCCGGCTGGCTGGTGGTCACCGGTCCCCGGCAGCACGCCAAGGACTACCTGGAGGGCCTGACCATGTTGGCCTCCATGCGGCTGTGCGCCAACGCCCCCGCGCAGTACGCCATCCAGGCCGCGCTCGGCGGACGCCAGTCCATCCGCGACCTCACCCGGCCCGGCGGCCGGCTGCACGAACAGCGCACCGTGGCCTGGGAGAAGCTCAACGAGATCCCCGGCGTCTCCTGCGTGAAGCCGAAGGGCGCGCTGTACGCCTTCCCGCGCATCGACCCCAAGGTGCACAGGATCCACGACGACGAGAGGTTCGTCCTGGACCTGCTGCTGCGCGAGAAGATCCAGGTGGTCCAGGGCACCGGCTTCAACTGGCCCGCCCCCGACCACTTCCGCATCCTGACCCTGCCGTACGCGGACGACCTGGAGGCGGCGATCGGACGGATCGGCAGGTTCCTCGGCGGGTACCGGCAGTAGCGCGCCCGGCGCACGTCGCCCGTTTCGCTCGCCCGTGCGAAGATCATCCCCGCAGTGGCCGGCCGGCTCCGGCCCATGACCGATGGCCGGGGGCCGATGACCGACGGCCGGGGCCGGTGGCCGGGGCCGATGACCAGGGGGAGCGTCAGTGTTCTCGTACGGAAGACCGTCCTCGGACCGCAGAGCGTCGTCATACGCGCGGTTGTTCTCCCGTGCGGGACGCCGTGCCGGTGTCGCCGTGCTGTGCGCGGCGCTGCTCGGACTCGCGACGCCGGCCGCGCGGGCCGCTCCCACGCCGTCCGCGCCCGCCGCGTCCGCCGCGGGGCAGGAGGCGCGACAGGCCGCGCGGTTCTGGACCGCGCGGCGCATGGCCGGGTCGGAGCCGCTCGACGCGGTACGGCACGCGCCGTCGGCGCCGGGCGCGTCGGCCGCGGCGGCGGCCCGGCCGAAGGGCACTCTGTTCCCGGGGACCCGGCTGGTCGGCACGTTCTTCGGCGCCGACGGGCCGCGCGGCACCACCTGGCACTGCACGGGCAGCGTGATCGACACCAAGGCCCGGAACATCGTGCTCACCGCGGCCCACTGCGCGCTGAACATGAAGAGCGACTACATCTTCGTACCGAAGTTCGTGAAGGGCGCGGCGCCCGACCGGCAGCCGTACGGCATCTTCCACATCCAGCGGATCTTCATCGACCCCCGCTACAAGCCCGACCGAGGGTCGACGACGACCAAGGGGGTCTCGTCCGACCTGGACACCGCGTTCGCCCGGGTCTCGGCCAACCAGTGGGGCAAGTCTCTCCAGGACGCGGTGGGCGGCGGGCTGACCTTCACCCGGCCCGCCGGCTACGCCCTGCGGAACGTCACCGTCGTCGGCTACCCCTCCCACCGGCACAACAGCGCCGGACACGCGGTCAGGTGCACGGTGCCGACCCGGCAGCTCCGCGGCTACCGGCAGCTGTCGATGACCTGCGGCGGCTACTACGGCGGGGTCTCCGGCAGCCCCTGGATCACCGACTACGCGGACGACGCCCGCACCGGGCACGTCATCGGCGACCTCGGCGGGTACCACGGCGGCGGCAACGACGCCGACGTCGACTACGTCAGCTACGCCACCGCGTTCGGCGCCGACGCCGCGAACCTCCTCGCCGACGCCGTCGCCGGTCAGGCCCCGCCCGCCGACCTGCCCCCGTACCGGGGCCTGAAGGGGGCCCTCGCGGGCGGCGCGGCACGCTGGCGCGGGGCAGCGCTGATGGCCTCGGGCGACTACACCGGCGACCGGCACGACGATCTGCTCGTGGTCTGGTCCGACGGCGCGGTCACGCTGCACCCCGGCGACGGCAAGGGCGGCTTCGGGGCCGAGAAGCGGCTGCGCGAGGCCGACTCGGTCTGGACCCGGGCCCGGGCCCTGACCGGCGGCACCTTCACCGGTGACCGGTCGGGACTGCTGGTGCGCTGGGCCGACGGCGGGGTCACGCTCTACCCGCGACCCGGCCCCTCCGGCCTGGGCCGGGAGATCCGGATGGCGGCGCCGGGCTCCGTCTGGAAGAACGCCGTCCAGGTCACCACCGGGTCCTTCGGCGGCAGCCGGGGCACCGGGCTGCTGGTGCGCTGGGCCGACGGGTCGCTCACCCTCCACCCCGAGGCCGGGGCCGACGGCTTCGGCACCGGCACCCGGCTCGTCGCCGCGAACGGCACCTGGGCCAAGGCCGCTTCGCTGACCGGCGGCGACTTCGGCGGCACGGCCACCGGGGACCTGCTGGTGCGCGGGGCCGACGGCGCGCTCGACACGTACACCGACACCTCGGCCGCGGGCCTCGGCACCAGGTCCCGGACGCGCGGGCCGAGCGGCCTGTGGCAGCACGCTCGGGTGCTCACCGCCGGCCGCTTCCGCCACGACGGCTCCGCCGACGACCTGATCGTGCGCTGGTCCGACGGGGAGACCACGCTCTACGCCGACACCGGAGCCACGTCGCTCGGCACCGAGTACACGCTGGTCCACCCCGGCACCTGACCCCCCGTCCGGCAGGGGCCGGCGGGCGGCGGCCGTCTGGCGCAGTCCGTCCTGCGCGCGGCGGCCGCCGTGTGGCACCGTGCCGTCATGGGTGACCTCTTTCTCGTCCGGCACGGGGAGACCGAGTGGTCGCGGTCCGGGCGGCACACCGGCTGGACCGACGTACCGCTCACCGAGCACGGCCGGGAAGAGGCACGCCGGCTGGCGCCGCTGATCCGCCCGCTCCGTATCCAGGCGGCCTTCGTCAGCCCCCTCCGGCGGGCCCGGGAGACCGCCCGGCTCATCGGCGTCCCGGACGCGCGGGTCGACGCCGACCTGCGCGAGTGGGACTACGGCGGGTACGAGGGCGTGACCACCCCGGAGATCCAGCGCGGCCGGCCCGGCTGGTTCCTCTTCACCGACGGCGTCGCGCCCGGACCGCCGGACCACCCGGGCGAGAGCCCCGAGCAGGTCGGGGAGCGCGCCGACCGGATGCTGGCCAAGGCCGACGCCGCCCTCGCCGGCACCGGGGGCGCCGTCGTCCTGATCGCCCACGGTCACTTCCTCCGCGTCCTCACCGCCCGCCGCCTGGGGCTCCCCGCGCGGCACGGGGCGCTCTTCCAGCTCGCCACGGGCGCGCTGGGCCGGCTCGGCACCGAGCACGGGCGGCCGGTGGTGGCGGGCTGGAACATCCGGGCTCCGCAGTAGCGGTGGCGGGCCGCGTCGTTCGGGCCCCGGACCTCCCGGACCCGCGGTAACGCTGCCGGGCCGAACTGCGGGGCCGGGGCCGTCCGGAGCCCGAAGCAGCCGTGCCGGACCGAGCCGCCCGGGCCCGGATCCAGGCCCGCCCGAGTGCGGCGGCGGGCGGGCCGGAGGGCCCCGGCGACCAGTTGGATGACGGCCGCGTACCAGCCGGGCCGGGTGCCGGCCCGGGATCGTGCCGCCGGTGCCGGCCGCGCCGCCGAGGGCACCGAACAGGGAGGCGGCGCCGTGCACGGTGACCGCCGTCCCACCCGATGCGGGACCCTTCCGTTCCCGGAGCCGCCGATGCCGGCCACCACCACGCCCGCCGTCCTGACCGCCCGCGCCGCGCGGACCCGCGTTGTCAGACCCGCCCCGTAGTCTGCTGATGGGTCGTCCGCCGGGCGGCCGCGCACACCGACGGTGCCGGAAGGAGGCTGCCGTGTCCCGACCGCCGACCGTCGCGCAGCGGCGGGTGATCGAGGCCGCCGATCCGGTCACCGGCCGGCTGCGCGGCACCCGATCCCAGCTGGCCGCGCTGGTGCAGCGGGGGCTCGCCTTCCGTCACCCCCGGCCGCCGCACGACCACTTCCTCACCCCGGCGGGCCACCGGATACGGGAGGCGGTGCCCGAGGCGCCCGCCGCACCGGTGCCGGAGGCCGGGGTGTTCGCGGCCCGCGTCGGCGGCGAGGAGGAGCCGCCCGCGTCCGGCCCGGCCCGGCAACGCGAGGTGCACAGCGCCTGGCAGGGCCTGCTGGAGCTGCGCCGGATGACGCATCCCGACGGCGCCGTGGACCGGCCCTGCGGCTGGGAGCGGGCGCATCTGGTGCGGGCCGCGGCGC
Source organism: Streptomyces sp. NRRL S-31 (assembly GCF_000718775.1). Classification (GTDB taxonomy): domain Bacteria; phylum Actinomycetota; class Actinomycetes; order Streptomycetales; family Streptomycetaceae; genus Streptomyces. The sequence continues at coordinate 114,220 of NZ_JOCB01000006.1, read as the reverse complement.
TCGCGCTGGAGGCGGCCGGGCACCGTCCGGCGGGCGGCGGCGCGGACGGCTACCGGGTCCGGGCCACCCCGCAGCCGGAGGCGGTCGCGGTGTACGCGCCGGATGCGGAGGCGCTGGCGGCCTGCGCGGCCACGCTGGAGGAGGCGGGCTGGCAGACGGGCGAGTACACCGAGCCGCGGACCAGGGCGCGCTATCTGCTGGCCTCGCCGCGCCGGGTGTGACCCGCATGCCGGGATCGGTCGACGCCAGAGCCGGCGCCGGAGTCGACCGCGGAGTCGACCGCGACATCGAACGTGGGCGACCGACCCGGACCCGCTCGGCCTGTAGAGCGCCGGGGCCAGCGCGAAGGCCGGGGGTCGCGGAGTCGGCTCCGTGGCCCCCGGCCGGGTAAGTGCTGGTCGTCGGTGTCAGTGGACAGCGGCGATCTCCTCCCCCGCCTCCATCGGATGGGTGACGTCCTGGGCGTCGCGGCCCCTGCCGATGTGGTTGAAGAGGAGGTTGAGCACCACGGCCATGACGCAGCCGGTGGAGATGCCCGAGTCCAGGACGATCTTCGCGGTCTCGGGGAAGGAGTGGTAGAACTCCGGCGCGGTGATCGGGATGATGCCGACCGCGAGGGACACGGCCACGATCAGCACGTTGTTGTCGCGGTCCAGGCCGGCCCGGACCAGGGTCTGGATGCCGCTGGCCGCGACCGAGCCGAACAGCACGACGCCGGCGCCGCCGAGCACCGGGCGGGGCACGACCGCGATGAGCGAGGCGGCCATCGGACACAGGCCCATCAGGACCAGGAAGCCGCCGCCGGTCGCGACGACGTACCGGCTGCGGATCCGCGTCATCGCGACCAGGCCGATGTTCTGTGCGAAGGCGCTGCACATGAAGCCGTTGAACAGCGGGCTGAGCGCGGAGCCGAGGGTGTCGGCGCGCAGGCCGGCGGCGATGGTCTTCTCGTCGGCGGGCCGTTCGACGATCTCGCCGAGCGCCAGCATGTCGGCGGTCGACTCGGTCATCGAGACCACCATCACCACGCACAGGGAGAGGATCGCGGCGAGCTGGAACTGGGGTGCGCCGAAGTGGAACGGGGTCGGGAAGCCGACCACGTCGGCGTCGGCGACGGGACTGAAGTCGGTGACGCCGAAGGGGATCGCGACAAGAGTGCCGACGATCAGACCGAGCAGGACGGCGATCTGCTTGACGAAGCCCCGGGTGAAGCGGCGCAGCAGCAGGACGATCAGCAGGGTGACACCGGCGAGGGTGAGGTAGGTCGTCGAACCGTAGTCGTCGGCCTTGGGGTCGGGGCCCTGCGCCCAGCCGAAGGCGACCGGCAGCAGGGAGATCCCGATCAGGGTGATGACGGAGCCGGTGACGACCGGCGGGAAGAAGCGGACCGCCTTGCAGAAGACCGGCGCGGCGAGGAAGCCGAGGAGTCCGGCGACGATGACCGCGCCGAAGATGATCGGCAGGGCGTCGGACTTGTCCTCGGTGGAGGCGACGATCGCGGTCATGGGGGCGACACCGGCGAAGGTGACGCCGTTGACGAAGGGCAGCCGGGCGCCGATCTTCCAGAAGCCGAGCGTCTGGAGGAAGGTGGCGAGGCCGGCGGTGAACAGGCAGGCACCGGTGAGGAAGGTCAGGTCGGTGGCGGACAGGCCGATGGCCGCGCCGACGATGAGGGGTGGGGCGACGACTCCTGCGTACATGGCGGCCACGTGTTGTAGACCGCTGGTCGCCATTTTGAGAGCGGGGAGTTTTTCGTCAACTGGATGGGCGGCCACGGCTGCTCCTCCGGGCGGGTGACACGTCGTCACGTGGGTTTCATGGAGGTGGTGCGTGTGGTCGTGCGGGACCGTGACGGGGGTGACGCGTGAGCGGTGGGTGAGCGGTGCGGGGTGACCGTCTCCGGGGCGCGTGCGTCCGCACGGGCCCCGGAGACGGCGTGCCGTGGATCCCGCTCGGATCCACGGGTCCCGGCCGGGAGCCGTCCCTCCCGGCCGGAGTCTGGGGAGAGCCCGGGGCGGATCAGCCCTGGGCTGCGATCCGGGCCAGGCGCTGGGCCTCCTCGCGGGTGGAGGCGGCGACGGCGTCCTCGTCGACGGTGAGCAGGCGGCCGTCCTCGACGATCTGCCGGCCGCCCACGAAGGAGGCGGTGACCGGGGCCGCCGCGCCGAAGACCAGCGCGGTCACCGGGTCGGCGATGGAGGCGTGGGCGAGCGTGTCCATCTTCCACAGCACCACGTCGGCCAGCTTGCCGGGCTCCAGCGAGCCGATCTGTTCGGCCCGGCCGAGGACCCGGGCGCCGCCGTGGGTGCCGAGCCGCAGGGCCTGGCGGGCGTTGAGGGCCGCCTCGCGGTGGGCGCCGAGGCGGTTGATCAGCAGGGCGTTGCGCAGCTCGGTGTGGAGTTCGCCGGACTCGTTGGAGGCGGTGCCGTCGACGCCGAGGCCGACCGGTACGCCCGCCTTCAGCAGGTCGGGGACGCGGGCGATGCCGGCGGCGAGGCGGGCGTTGGACGAGGGGCAGTGGGCGACGCCGGTCCTGGTCCGGGCGAAGGCCGCGATGTCGGAGTCGTTCATGTGGACGCAGTGCGCCATCCACACGTCCTCACCGAGCCAGCCGGTGGACTCGAAGTAGTCGGTGGGGCCCATGCCGAACAGCTCGTGGCAGAACTTCTCCTCCTCCACGGTCTCCGAGCCGTGGGTGTGCAGCCGTACCCCCAGGCGGCGGGCCAACTCGGCGCCCTCACGCATGAGTTCGGTGGAGACGGAGAACGGCGAGCAGGGCGCGACGGCCACCTGGGTCATGGCGTCGAAGGAGGCGTCGTGGTGCTTCTTGACGGTCTCCTCGGTGGCGGCGAGGGCGCCCTGGAGCGTCTCGACGGCGAAGTCCGGCGGCAGACCGCCGTCCTTCTCGCTGCGGTCCATCGAGCCGCGGGCCAGCGTGAAGCGGACGCCCATCTCGGCGGCGGCCCGGATGATCGAGCCGGACAGGTCACCGGTGCCGTGCGGGTAGACGTAGTGGTGGTCCATGGCCGTGGTGACACCGCCCCGGGCCATCATGGCGAGGGAGCCCTGCGCCGCCGCGTACGTCATCTGCTCGTCGATACGCGCCCACGTGGGGTAGAGCGCGACCAGCCAGTCGAACAGGTTGTGGTCGGTGGCCAGGCCCCGGGTGATCCACTGGTAGAAGTGGTGGTGGGTGTTGACCAGACCGGGCGTGGCCAGATGGCCGCGCCCGTCGATCCGGCGCACCACGTTCTCCAGGTTCCCGGGGGCCTTGCCCGCGCCGACCGACTCGATCCGGTTGCCGGCGAGGACGAGGTGTCCGGAGGCGTACTCCGTGTCCGCCGCGTCCACGGTCGCGATCGCGCAGTTCTCGATGACGATGCGCTGGGCTGCCGATGGTGCCATGGTGCTTCCTTGTCTTTCGGTGGCGGCCCGTGGACGCGGGGGGCGTGTCCACGGGGAGGGCACGGCAGGACCCTAGGAGGATTTGAGTGCCGGAGCCGTCTGACGGCTCCGGGTGCCGAGATGGTGGAAGAACAGATTCAGCAGCACGGCGACGAGGGCGCCCGCGCTGATGCCGGAGCCGAGCACGGTCTGGGCCCAGGCCGGGAAGCCGACGTAGAAGGTCGGCGCGGCCAGCGGGATGATGCCGGCGCCGAGGGCCACGGCCACCAGGATGATGTTCGAGCTGTCGTCCAGCCCGGCCTCAGACAGTGTGCGGATGCCGCTGACGGCGATGGAGCCGAAGAGCACGATGCCCGCGCCGCCGAGGACCGGCATGGGCACCAGGGAGACGACCGCGCCGAGCACCGGGAAGGCGCCGAGGACCAGCAGGCTGCCGCCGGCCACGGCGACGACGTAGCGGCTGCGCACCCGGGTGAGCGAGACGACCCCGACGTTCTGGGCGAAGGCGGAGGTGGGGAAGCCGCCGAAGACGGGGCCGAGCAGGGTGGCGAGGCCGTCGGTGCGCAGACCGCGGGTGATGATCTTCGCGTCGGCGCGGCGGTCGCAGATCTCGCCGAGGGCGAGCATGCCGGCCGAGGACTCGGTCATCAGCACCAGCATCACGATGCACAGCGAGAGGATGGCCGCCGGCTGGAACTCGGGGGTGCCGAAGGCGAACGGGGTGGGCAGCGCGGCGACGGGCGCGGACTTCAGGCCGCTGAAGTCGGCCATGCCGAAGGGGATCGCGGCCAGGGTGCCGATGAGCAGGCCGAAGAGCAGGGCGACCTGTTTGACGAAGCCCTTGCCGAAGCGCTGGATCAGCAGGATGACGGCGAGGGTGAATCCGGCGAGCGCGAGGTGCCGCATGGCGCCGAAGTCGGCGGCGGCCTTGTCGCCGCCTTGCGCCCAGCCGACCGGGACGGGCATCAGGGTGACGCCGATCAGGGTGATGACCACGCCGGTGACCAGGGGTGGGAAGAACCGGAGCAGCCGGCCGAAGAACGGGCCGAGCGCCAGGCAGAAGGCGCCGGCGACCATCACCGCGCCGTAGATGGCGGGGAGTTGGTGTCCCTTTCCGTTGGTCTCGGCGATCGCCAGGATGGGGGCGATGCCGGCGGAGGAGGCGGCGTTGACGAAGGGCAGCCGGTTGCCGACGAATCCCTTGACGCCGATGGTCTGGAGGATGGTCGCGACGCCGGCGATGAGCAGGCTCGCGGCGATGAGCCGGGTGCGGGCCGCGATGTCGAGTCCGCAGGCCTGGCCGATGATGAGCGGAGGAGTGACGACGCCCGCGTACATGGCGGCGATGTGCTGGAGCGCGGCGGGGACGAGCCGCGATACGTGGAGCTTCTCGTCCACCGGGTGCACGGACGTGACGGCGTCCTCGATGTGCTCCGGCGGGGTGGAACAGGGGGCTGTGGCGGGCCCCTTCGCAGGCAGTGCCATTTTGTTCCCTCCGGTGTGGCGTGCCCCCGGCCCGGGTGGCGGGGCCGGGGGCACGCGTCCCGCGTCAGAGGTTGGTCATGTCGACCGGGATGAGCTGCTCGGCGCCGTCCCGCAGGATGGTGGCCTCGATCAGGCCGTAGGGGCGGTCGGCGGCGAAGTAGACGGCGCCGTCCTTGGCCTCGTTGTCGATCCCGAAGGGCGACAGGTCCGAGCGGAAGTGGTGCTTGTTGGGCATCGAGAAACGGATCTCCTCGACCTCGTCGCGCGAGTTCAGCACCCGCACGCCCATCTCGAAGAGGGTCTGCTGGAGCGAGTACGAGTAGGTCTCGGCGAACGCCTGGAGCGCGTGCTTGCGCACCCCGTTGTACGAGCGGTCCCAGTCCGGGGCGTGCGAGTCGACGCCGTCCCAGTTGTGCCGCCACCAGGTGGAGACGGTGGTGGCGAGTATGCGGTCGTAGTCCTCCTGAAGGGTGGTGTACTTGTCCTTGAGGAAGCCGAAGAACTCGGAGTTGGTCGAGTTCAGGACGGTGAGGTCCTTGAACCCGGAGAGCACCTGGATGCCGTGGCCGTCGTAGGTGATCTGCGCGACGCGGGTCTCCTGGCCCTTGCGGACGAAGGAGTGGGCGATCTCGTCGGCGCCGACGAAGCGGGCACCGGACTGCGAGGTCTCGATCCGCTCCCAGGCGTACTCCTCGATGCGGATGCGGGCCCGGTGGATCGGCTCGTTGTTGTCCACGAAGTGGCGGGCGAGCTTGACGCCGAGGTCCTCGGCGCTCACGATGCCGTGTTCCTTGGCGAAGGCGTACACCGTGTTCTTGGTGGTGTCGGTCGGCAGGACGTTCGCGTTGGAACCGCTGCGGTGGACCTCCTCCATGTCGCCGGAGAGGGCGACGGAGACGTTCAGGTCCTTGATGTGGTGCGTGTCGCCGTCACGCGTGATCTTGACAACGCGGTTCTCGGACTTGCCGTACTGGTTCTGTCCCAGGACGAAACGGGTCATGGTGTCGGTCAGCTCCCTCGGTAAACGGAGTAGCCGAACGGGTTGAGCAGCAGCGGAACGTGGTAGTGCTCGCCGGGCACCACCGCGAAGGCGATGGTGACCTCGGGGAAGAACACCGGTCGGCCGTTCTCGCTGTCCCGGAGCGCGGGGGCGTCCTGCTGGGCCGCGGCTTGTTTCTTGGCGAAGTACGGCTCGGTGTCGAAGTCGAGCCGTACGTGGGTGGTTCCCTCCGGCAGAGCCGGGAGATCCTTGCACCGCCCGTCCGCGTCGGTGGCCGAACCGCCGAGTTCGCGCCACTGGGCGTCGCGCCCGGAGCGGGCGGAGAGGCGGACGGGGACGGCCTCGGCGGGCCGGCCGGCGGAGGTGTCCAGGATGTGCGTGGACACCGAGGCCGTGGTGCTGGTGCTCATGGCTGCTGTCAGTCCTCTTCGACGAGTCGTGCCAGTCGGATGCGGTTGATCTTCCCCAGCTCCGTGCGGACGATCTCCCGCTCCCGCTCCGGCGAGTTCCCGATCCGCTCCTTGACGGCGTCCCGCATCTGCTCACCGGTCCTGCCGGTGGCGCAGATCAGGAAGACATGGCCGAACTTCTCCTGGTAGGCCAGGTTGAGTTCGAGCATCTCCGCCTTGAGCTGCTCGGAGGCGCCGGCCATGCCGCGCTGTTCCCGGGCCGAGGCGGGGTCCCCCGGCTTGGGGCGGCCGATCGGCGGGTGCCCGGCCATGGCCTCCCGGAGATCCTTGGCGGTCAGCTCCGCCGTGGCGGCGTCGCTGGCTGCGTAGAGATCCTCGGGGCCGGCGTAGGGACGGGCGGCCAGCAGCCGCCGTGCCCACACCGTGGAGCTGCACGCCTCGTGGAGCGCGGCGAGCGCGTCGCCCTCCGGCGAGGTGTTGAAGCGGGCCAGGCCCGGCGGCGTGGAAGTCGAAGTCACGGGTGCCTCCGTGGCCTTGTGCTGAACGGGCTGCGGATAGCTAACGCCCTCGGAAACATGACGTCAACAGTTTGTTGAAAATTCTGAGTAACAAATACGAGGGCTTCACGACAGGGTCGAACGGCCCTCCGCCGAAACGCCGGGAGCCGCCGTCCGGACAGGCCGGACGGCGGCTCCACAAGGGCCCGGTCAGCTCTCTTTCTGGCGGTTCAGGTAGTTGTAGACGGTGAAGCGGCTGACGCCGAGGGCGCCGGCGACGGTCTCCACGCCGTGCCGCACCGAGAAGGCCCCGCGGGCCTCCAGCACCCGGACGACCTCCTGTTTGGCCTTGCGGTCCAGATCCGCGAGGGGCATGCCCTTGCGGCGCTCCATCGCGGCCAGGATGTGGTCGAGGGAGTCGGCGAGCTGCGGCAGCCGCACGGCGACGGCCGCCGCACCCTCCCAGGTCAGCACCACGTCGTCGGGGCACGCCTCGTCCGGCGGCAGCATCTCGCCGCCGATCGCGTCGACCAGCGGCTTCACGGCCGCGATGAACGACTCGTCCCCGGTGCCGGTCACTCGCTCTCCCCGATCACGTTGACCTGGAGCGAGATGCGGGTGGCGCCGGCCGCGAGCGACCTGCGCAGCAGCGCGTCCACCGCGGTGAGCACGGCGTCCGCACCGCCCTCCGCGGTGTTGCCGAACGGTCCCACGTCCAGGGCGTCCAGCCGGGCCGCCTCGACGACCTCGCGGGCGACCACGGCGTGCGGCGGCGCCTCGTCGAGGTCGAAGGGCTCGGTCGTGAACTCCACTCTCAATCGCACGCGCACAACCTAACGCCCGGCACGCCTTTCCGCGCAGCCTCGGCCCGCCCCGGACCCGGCCGCCGCGCACAGGCGGCCCGGCCGGTGCGCGGCCATCGGGGCGACCCCCCTTGACAAGCGGCGACACACAACGGCAATCTTCCATTAAGCAGAAACGAACTTCCGTAATACGGAAACTCGACCACGGAAGGGAGCGCGGCCCCGATGCCGGGTTTCAGCTGGAGCACCGCCGCAGACCAGCGCTTCAACGTCAACCTGTCGATCCTCTTCACGGAACTCCCGCTCCTGGAGCGTCCCGCGGCCGCCGCCGCGGCCGGTTTCACCGCGGTCGAGCTGTGGTGGCCCTGGATCGAGACCCCCACCCCCGAGCAGGCCGAACTCGACGCGCTGCGCAAGGCGATCGAGGACGCGGGCGTCCGGCTCACGGGGCTGAACTTCTACGCCGGGCGGCTGCCGGGCCCGGACCGCGGCGCGCTGTCGATCCCCGGCGCGGAGTCGGAGAGGTTCCGCGCCAACATCGACGTGGCCATCGCCTTCGCGGGACCCCTCGGCTGCACGACGTTCAACGCCCTGTACGGCAACCGCGTCGACGGCGTGGACCCGGCCGAGCAGGACGCGCTCGCCCTGGAGAACCTGGTGCTCGCGGCCCGGGCCGTCGGCCGGGTCGGCGGGACCGTCCTGATCGAGGCGCTCAACCGGCCCGAGTCGCCGAAGTGCCCGATCGTGAGCGCGCCCAAGGCGATCGAGATCGTCGACGAGGTGAACGCGGCGACGGGCCTCGGGAACGCCAAGTTCCTGATGGACCTCTACCACCTGTCCATGAACGGCGAGGACCTGCCCTCGGTGATCGAGCGGTACGCGGCGCGCACCGGGCACGTGCAGATCGCCGACAACCCCGGCCGCGGCGCCCCCGGGACGGGCTCGCTCCCGCTTCAGGAGCTGCTGGGCCTGTTGCGGAAGGCCGGTTACGACGGCTGGGTCGGCCTGGAGTACAAGCCGGGCGACCGTCCGAGCGCCGAGTCCTTCGACTGGCTCCCGCGCGAAGCGCGCGCCGCTCGCTGAACCCCCTTGACTTTGCAGAGCAGTTAGAGAGGCACCCCCGATGAGCACCCTTGCAGACAGCTCCCGTCCCGCGATCGCCTGGATCGGCCTCGGCATCATGGGCTCGCCCATGTCCGAGAACCTGATCAAGGCGGGTTACCCGGTCACCGGGTTCACGCTGGAGCAGGAGAAGCTGGAGCGCCTGGCCGCCGCCGGCGGCACGGCCGCCCCCTCCATCGCCGAGGCCGTCCGCGACGCCGACGTGATCATCACGATGGTGCCCGCCTCCCCGCAGGTCGAGGCCATCGCCTACGGCCCGGACGGCATCCTGGAGAACGCGAAGCGGGGCGCCCTGCTGATCGACATGTCCTCGATCACCCCGCAGACCTCCGTGGACCTCGCCAAGGCCGCCGCGGACAAGGGCATCCGGGTGCTGGACGCCCCGGTGTCCGGCGGTGAGGCCGGCGCCGTCGAGGCCGTTCTGTCGATCATGGTCGGCGGCGAGCAGGCCGACTTCGACGAGGCCGGGCCGATCTTCGAGGCGCTCGGCAAGACCATCGTGCTCTGCGGTCCGCACGGCTCCGGCCAGACCGTGAAGGCCGCCAACCAGCTCATCGTCGCCGTGAACATCCAGGCGTGCGCCGAGGCCGTGGTCTTCCTGGAGAAGTCCGGCGTGGACCTGAAGGCCGCCCTGGACGTCCTCAACGGCGGGCTGGCGGGTTCCACCGTGCTGACGCGGAAGAAGGACAATTTCCTGAACCGCGACTTCCGGCCGGGCTTCCGCATCGACCTGCACCACAAGGACATGGGCATCGTCACCGACGCCGCGCGCAACGTCGGCGCGGCCCTGCCGGTCGGCGCCGTGGTCGCCCAGCTCGTCGCCAGCCTGCGCGCCCAGGGCGACGGCGGCCTGGACCACTCGGCCCTGCTGCGGGCCGTGGAGCGCCTGTCCGGCGCCCGGGTCTGACCGCTCCGCACAGACTTCCGGGCCGCGGTGCCGCCGACACCTGTCCTGTCGCGCCCAGGCGGTACCGCGGCCCGGAATCCACCCCTGCCCCCCTTGTTCAACAAACCGTTGAATTCTACTTCAACAAACTGTTGACTCCCCTGGTCGGGCGTTCCTACTCTCAGTCCACCGTCCCCAGGCTCAGCAGTCCGTTCGGAAGGTCCCCATGTCGAAGCGCGTGCTCACGACCGAGTCCGGCGCCCCCGTCGCCGACAACCAGAACTCCGCCTCCGCCGGCGTCGGCGGGCCGCTCCTCCTCCAGGACCAGCAGCTTCTGGAGAAGCTCGCGCGCTTCAACCGCGAGCGGATCCCGGAGCGCGTGGTGCACGCCCGGGGCTCCGGCGCCTACGGCCACTTCGAGGTGACCGACGACGTCACCGGCTACACCCACGCCGACTTCCTCAGCGCGGTCGGCAAGCGCACCGAGGTCTTCCTCCGCTTCTCGACGGTCGCCGACTCGCTCGGCGGCGCGGACGCCGTCCGTGACCCGCGCGGCTTCGCGGTGAAGTTCTACACCGAGGAGGGCAACTACGACCTCGTCGGCAACAACACCCCGGTCTTCTTCATCAAGGACCCGATCAAGTTCCCCGACTTCATCCACTCGCAGAAGCGCGACCCGTTCACCGGCAGGCAGGAGCCGGACAACGTCTGGGACTTCTGGGCGCACTCCCCCGAGGCCACGCACCAGGTGACCTGGCTGATGGGCGACCGCGGCATCCCGGCGTCGTACCGCCACATGGACGGCTTCGGCTCGCACACCTACCAGTGGACGAACGAGGCCGGAGATGCCTTCTTCGTCAAGTACCACTTCAAGACCGACCAGGGCATCCGCTGCCTGAGCAGCGAGCAGGCCGCGGAGATCGCGGGCAAGGACCCCAACTCGCACCAGACGGACCTGCTCCAGGCCATCGAGCGCGGGGTGCGCCCGTCCTGGACCCTGTACGTCCAGGTCATGCCGGCGGCCGAGGCCGAGAACTACCGCTTCAACCCGTTCGACCTCACCAAGGTGTGGCCGCACCGGGACTACCCGCTCAAGCGCGTGGGCCGCCTGGTGCTGGACCGCAACCCGGACAACGTCTTCGCCGAGGTCGAGCAGGCCGCGTTCTCCCCGAACAACTTCGTGCCCGGCATCGGCCCGTCCCCGGACAAAATGCTCCAGGGCCGCCTGTTCGCCTACGCGGACGCCCACCGCTACCGGCTCGGCGTCAACCACACCCTGCTCGCCGTGAACTCCCCCAAGGCGGTCCCCGGCGGTGCGCGGAACTACGGCCGCGACGGCTTCATGGCGGTCAACGGCCAGGGCCGCGACGCCAGGAACTACGAGCCGAACTCCTACGACGGCCCGGTGGAGACCGGCCGCCCGCTGTCGGCCCCGCTCCCGGTCTCGGGCCACACGGGCAACCACGAGGCCCCGATCCACACCAAGGACGACGACTTCTTCCAGGCCGGCGAGCTGTACCGTCTGATGCCCGAGGACGCGAAGTCCCGCCTGATCGCGAACATCGCCGGCGGCCTGTCGCAGGTCTCCCGCAACGACGTGATCGAGAAGAACCTGGCCCACTTCCACGCCGCCGACCCCGAGTACGGCAAGCGTGTGGAGGAGGCGGTCCGCGCCCTGCGCGAGGACTGAGCACCCAGACTGCGTCCGGGACGTGACGGGGAGGTCATGCCCCGGACGCGAAGACCCCGCCGCCAGGTGATCCGGATGAGGGGTGATCACCCGGTACGGCGGGCAGGGCGAGGACCGCGGTGGCGTGCGAGCCAGTGCGGTGGTGAAAGAGATCGCGGTTCCCTTCTCGACCAGAGGGAAGGAACCCGGCTCCGTCGCACCCACCGCGGTCCCAGCCCCTCCCTCCGGGAGCGTTCCGGAGGGACTCCCGCTCCGTCCGGCGGCGCGAACGACCTGTCGCGCCCGGCCTCGCGCCGTCGGACGGCCACCACATGGCGAAGCGCCCCCTGGTCAGGGGGCGCTTCGCCATGTGGTGGCCGTCCCCGCTCCGGCGTGCGCATCCCCCGCCCGCGCAGCACGCTGAAGGCATGGGCAATCCCGCGCAGTACCCGCACATCGTGGTCCACTCCCCGGCCCTGGACGGCTCCCGGCGCGTCACCGAGGGGGACGTGACCCTGGGGATCGCGTCCCACCTGGACGACGTCGTGGAGATCCTCCGGCTGGCCGACCTGGACCGGATCGAGGTGGAGGTGAGCGACCTGATCGAATGGCAGGGCGGCGGCCCGGACGACTGGCCGGGGCTGTCGGAGCACGAGCTGTAGCGGGGCCGCGTACGGCAGGGTCCGTAGCCGGGCTACGCAACCCTCAAATCAAGCTCTGAACAGCGCGGACTAGGCTTCGACAGCCCCCGTTCCCGGGCATGTTCAGGGCAGGCGGGGCCCGCCGGCACGGGGGCTGCGGGCCCCGCACGGGGGGTGTCTCATGGGCCGTACGACGTCGATTCCGATCCCGCCGGACCCGTGCGCGGTCGCGCTGCTGCGCGGGGGCGACCGCGCCGCCGTGACCGTCGCCGTCCTCGGACTGCACCTGAGCGGGGTGGTCGAGGCGGGCCGTCCGGGCACGCTGCGCAAGACCGCGACGGGCGGTGCCGGGCCCTTCCGGCACCCGCTGGAGAAGGCGGTCCGCACCGGCCTCTACCGGCCGGCGGGACCACGGGAACTGCCCGGCCGCGCCGTGGTGCGGCGGACCCTGGCCCGGATGCGGGCCGAACTGGCGGCGCGGGGACTGCTGCGGACGCTGCCGCCCGGCCGTACCCGCGCCGCCCGCCGCAGCCTGGCGGCGCTGCGCGCGCGCCACCCGCTGCCCGACGGCGCCGACGGCCTGCCGGAGGAGGAGGTGCTGTTCGCCGTCGCGCTGTACGGCGAGCGGGCCCTGGCCGTTCTGGTGCCGCGGTTCGCCCGCGCGGCGGGACTCACCGGCCGTGGCGCGCTCGCGGACGAGGGCCGCTTCCCGTTCGCCCGCGGCGACGGCTCCCGCCGCCTCCTCGACGGCGCCTACCTGGCCGCCTGGGACGACGACGACCGCGACGGCGGGCACGGTGCCCACGGCCGCCATGACCACGGCGGCGGGCACGGTGGTGGCCTTGACCACGGCGGACACGGTCACGGCGGACACGGTCACGGCGGCGGGCACGACCACGGCGGCGGATGCGGGGGCGGCGGCTTCGGCTGAGGTCCGCACGGTCCTCGCGCGGACACGGCGAAGGGACGGCCCGTCCTCCCCGGCGGGCCGCCCCTTCGCCGTCGGCCGCGTCAGACCTTCAGCGTCCTGATCGACGTCGGCGCGTGACCGGGCTCGGTGGCCAGGTCCTCGAACTCGGAGATGTCGCTGATGTCCATGGTGCGGCTCATCGAGATGTTGGTGATCCGCTCCAGGATCGCCTCGACGACGACCGGCACCCGGTACTCGGCGGCCAGCTTCTTCGCCTGCTCGAACGCGGCGCCCAGCTGGTCCGGCTCGGTGACCCGGATGGCCTTGCAGCCCAGGCCCTCGGCGACCTTGACGTGGTCGACGCCGTAGACCCCGATCTCGGGCGTGTTGATGTTCTCGAACTCCAGGTTCACCTGGAAGTCGATGTCCAGGCCGATCTGCGCCTGGCGGATCAGCCCCAGGTAGGCGTTGTTCACCAGCACGTGGACGTACGGGATGCGGTGCTGCGCGGCGACCGCCAGCTCCTCGATCATGAACTGGAAGTCGTAGTCGCCGGAGAGCGCGACGACCGGGGCGTCCGGGTCGGCCTTGGCGACGCCGATCGCGGCCGGGATGGTCCAGCCGAGCGGGCCGGCCTGACCGCAGTTGATCCAGTGGCGCGGCTTGTAGACGTGCAGCATCTGCGCGCCGGCGATCTGGGAGAGGCCGATCGTGGTGACGTACCGGGTGTCCGGGCCGAACGCCTTGTTCATCTCCTCGTACACCCGCTGCGGCTTCATCGGCACGTCGTCGAAGTGCGTACGGCGCAGCAGGGTCGCCTTGCGCTCCTGGGTGGAGGCGACCCAGCCGGCGCGGTCGGGCAGCCGGCCGGCCGCCTTCAGCTCCCGGGCGACCTCGACGAACAGCTCCAGCGCGGCCTTGGCGTCGGAGACGACACCGTAGTCCGGCGGGAAGATCTTGCCGATCTGGGTGGGCTCGATGTCGACGTGGACGAACGTGCGGCCCTCGCGGTAGACCTCGAGCTTGTAGCCGGTGTGGCGGTTGGCCCAGCGGTTGCCGATGCCGAGGACGAAGTCGGACTCCAGGAAGTTGGCGTTGCCGTACCGGTGCGAGGTCTGCACGCCGACCATGCCGGCGTTCAGCTCGTGGTCGTCGGGCAGCGTGCCCCAGCCCATCAGGGTCGGGATGACCGGGGTCCGGGTCAGCTCGGCGAACTCCACCAGCAGGTCGGTGGCGTCGGCGCCGATGACGCCGCCGCCGGCGACGATGACCGGACGCTCGGAGGCCAGGAGGTAGGAGAGGGCCTTCTCGATCTGGGCGCGGGTCGCGGCGGGCTTGTAGACCGGCAGCGGCTCGTAGGTCTCCGGGTCGAACTCGATCTCGGTGAGCTGGACGTCGATCGGGAGGTCGATCAGCACCGGGCCGGGACGGCCGGAGCGCATCAGGTGGAAGGCCTGCTGGAAGACGCCGGGGACCTGCGCGGCCTCCAGCACGGTGACCGCCATCTTCGTGACCGGCTTGGCGATCGAGGCGATGTCGACGGCCTGGAAGTCCTCCTTGTGGATCACGTGGGTGGGCGCCTGGCCCGTGATGCACAGGATCGGGATGGAGTCGCCGATGGCGGAGTAGAGGCCGGTGATCATGTCGGTGCCGGCCGGACCCGAGGTGCCGATACAGACGCCGATGTTGCCCGGCTGGGTGCGGGTGTAGCCCTCGGCCATGTGGGAGGCACCCTCGACGTGGCGGGCGAGGGTGTGGTTGATGCCGCCACCCTCCTTGAGCGCCTTGTAGAACGGGTTGATCGCGGCGCCCGGCACACCGAAGGCGTCGGTGACGCCCTCGCGCTTGAGGATCTCAACTGCCGCGCGGGCAGCGGTCATACGAGCCATCGAGTACTCCTGCTTCGGCTTCTCGGATGCGTACTACCGGCGCGCCCCGCGGTGAGCACGGTCTCCCGATCGTCGGTCTCCGCGACGGCTCCGGACGGCGTCCCGAGTAATTTCCGTATCGCGGAATATAACTTCTACTATCTGGAAGCAATGTAGGGGCGGGGGCGAAGGTCGTCAAGAGCCGTCCGGACAGCGGAAAGCGCCGGACAGGAGAGGCCGGCGAGGAGCACCATGGGAGCGCCGTCCCGACGCGACGCCTTGGAGTGGGCCCATGCCCGAGAGCGTGCCGGTGCGCTGTCCGGTCTGCCGGCGCGCACACGTCTACACCGCACCGGCCTATCCGTGCGTGTGCGGGGCGCCGGTCGCCCCGGGGCTGGACCCGGCGGCCGAGCCGGCCGTGGCGGAGCACCGCGGCTGGGACGACGAGTGGCTCACCGTGGCGTGCGACGCCTGCGGGCGCCCGGGCCAGTGGCCCCGCCCGGAACTGGGCTGCCCCTGCGGCACGGTGCTGCGGCCGGCGGTGGCGGCGCGGCGGACCGACGGCACGGCGACGGGGCCGGGTGCGGGAACGGGACCGGAAACGGCGCTGACGGCCGCGGCGGTGCGCACACCCGGCGAGGCGCGTCCCCCGTTCCGGCCCCGCGCCGTCCGCTCCGCCCGCGACGCCGTCGCCACCGCCGCGCTCTATCTGCGGTGGCTCGGGCACCGGGACGTCCGCCGGACCGGCCACCGGCCGCCGAACGGCATCGCCCTCGCCGCCCCCGGGCTGCTCGCCCAGGTGGACCCGACGGTGCGGCCGGCGGCCCCGCGGGACGTGGAGTGCCTGTGGCTGACGGCGATGGCCGAGTCCGCGCGGTGCGTGTACTTCTCCCTCGCCGGTTACACGGCCACCGCCCGGACCGGCGCGGACGCGCTGGGCGTCCCGCTGTTCGTGCTCGACCTGGCGGGCGTACCGCAGCCGGTCAACGACGCCGCCGAGACCCTGCACGCCACGGGCGCCCCGGAGCCGGGCACCGGGACACGGGACGGACAGCCTTGACGGGACTGCCGGGACTGCCGGGACGGACGGGACCGCCGGGCCTGAGGCGCGTCGGCTTCAGAACCGGCCCGCCGTTTCCCGGCTCCGGACACGGCCCGCCGCTTCCCGGCCTCAGCCCCCGTACGTCGCGCGCAGCTCCACCTTGCGCACCTTCCCCGACACCGTCATCGGGAAGGCGTCGAGGATGCGCAGCCGGCTGGGGATCTTGTAGTGCGCGAGCCGGTCCGCGCAGAACGCGCGCAGTTCCTCCAGCGTGAGCGGGTCCGCCGGGTCGCCGGGGATGACGCAGGCGAGGACCTCCTCGCCGTACCGCTCGTGCGGCACCCCGACGACCTGCACGTCCCGGATCTTCGGGTGGGCGTGGAGGAACTCCTCGATCTCGCGCGGGTAGATGTTCTCGCCGCCCCGGATGATCATGTCCTTGATCCGGCCGACGATCTCGACGTACCCGTCCTCGCGCATCACCGCGAGGTCCCCGGTGTGCATCCAGCGGCCCGCGTCGATCGCCTCGGCCGTCCTCTCCGGCTCGTTCCAGTAGCCGAGCATCACGCTGTAGCCGCGTGTGCACAGCTCCCCCGCCGCGCCGCGGGGCCGGGTCACGCCGGTGGCCGGATCGACGATCTTGACCTCCAGGTGGGGCAGGACCCGGCCGACGGTGGCGGTGCGGTGCTCCAGGTCGTCCTCGATCCGCGTCTGCAAGGACACCGGCGACGTCTCCGTCATGCCGTAGCAGATGGAGACCTGTTCCATGTGCATCTCGGCGACCACCCGCTTCATCACCTCGACCGGGCAGGGCGAGCCCGCCATGATGCCGGTGCGCAGGGAGGAGAGGTCCCAGGAGGCGAAGTCGGGGAGGTTCAGCTCCGCGATGAACATGGTCGGGACGCCGTACAGGGAGGTGCAGCGCTCCCGCTGGACCGCCTCCAGCGTGGCCCTCGGGTCGAAGGACGGGGCCGGGATGACCATGCAGGCGCCGTGGGACGTGGCGGCCAGGTTGCCCATCACCATGCCGAAGCAGTGGTAGAAGGGCACCGGGATGCAGATCCTGTCCTGTTCGGTGTAGGCGACCGACTCCCCCACGAAGTAACCGTTGTTGAGGATGTTGTGGTGGGAGAGGGTGGCGCCCTTGGGGAAGCCCGTGGTGCCCGAGGTGTACTGGATGTTGATCGGGTCGTCGCAGGACAGCTCCGGGAACACGGCGCCGGGGGTCCGGCGGGTGAGCAGCGCCTCCCAGCTCGGGTCGCCGAAGTAGACCGTCTCCCTCAACCCGGGGCAGCGGCCCCGCACCTCCTCGGTCATCGCCCGGTAGTCGCTCGCCTTGTGGCGGAGCGAGGCGAAGAGGAAGGAGACACCCGCCTGTTCGAGGACGTACGCGACCTCGTGGGTGCGGTAGGCCGGGTTGATGTTCACCATCACCGCGCCGATGCGGGCGGTGGCGTACTGGACCAGCACCCATTCCGGGCAGTTGACCGCCCAGATGCCCACCCGGTCGCCCTTGGCGACCCCGCCGGCGAGCAGCGCGTGCGCCAGCCGGTCGACGTCGGCGGCGAACGCGGCGTAGGTCCAGCGCCGCCCGGACGGCACGTCGACGAGCGCCTCGCGGTCCGGCCAGGCCGCGACGGCGCGGTCCAGGTTGGCGCCGATGGTGTCGCCGAGGAGCGCGGTCGGCCCGGTCCCGTGCGTGTACGAGGGCCGCGCGGTCACCGGAAGTCCTCCTCGCGGTACTCGTCGCCGGAGCCGGCGGCCGTGGCCTCGCGCAGCTCGATCCGGCGGATCTTGCCGGAGACGGTCTTGGGCAGGGTGCCGAACTCCAGCCGGCGGATGCGCTTGTACGGGGCGAGCACCCGGCGGGAGTGCTCGAAGATGGCCTTCGCGGTGCCGGGGCCGGGCTCCCAGCCCTCGGCGAGCACGACGTACGCCTTGGGCACGGCGAGCCGCAGCTCGTCCGGGGCGGGCACGACGGCCGCCTCGGCCACCGCCGCGTGCTCCAGCAGCGCGCTCTCCACCTCGAACGGACTGACCTTGTAGTCCGACGCCTTGAACACGTCGTCGCTGCGCCCGATGTACGTGAGGTAGCCCTCCTCGTCCCGGGTGGCGATGTCCCCGGTGCGGTAGTAGCCGCCCGCCATGGCCTCCGCCGTGCGGTCCGGATCGCCGTGGTAGCCGGTCATCAGCCCGACCGGCCGCTCGCCGAGGTCGAGGGCGATCTCCCCCTCGGTGACACCGGGCGCGCCGGAGACGGGATCAAGGAGCTCCACCCGGAAGCCGGGGCTGGGGCGGCCCATGGAGCCGGTCTTCAGCCGCTGGCCGGGGCTGTTGGAGACCTGTACGGCGGTCTCGGTCTGTCCGAAGCCGTCCCGGATGGTGACGCCCCACGCCCGGCGCACCTGCTCGATGACCTCGGGGTTGAGCGGCTCGCCCGCGGCGACGGCCTCGCGGGGCACCCCGCGCGACCGGGTCAGGTCGGCCTGGATGAGCATGCGCCACACGGTCGGCGGGGCGCAGAAGGTGGTCACCCCGGCCCGCTCCATCTCGGCCATCAGTCGGGCCGCGTCGAACCGTGTGTAGTTGAAGATGAAGACGGTCGCCTCCGCGTTCCACGGGGCGAACAGGTTGGACCAGGCGTGCTTGGCCCAGCCGGGCGAGGAGATGTTCAGGTGCACGTCGCCGGGTTTGAGGCCGATCCAGTACATGGTGGCCAGGTGCCCGATCGGGTACGAGGTGTGGGTGTGCTCGACCAGTTTGGGGCGGGCGGTGGTGCCCGAGGTGAAGTAGAGCATCAGCGGGTCGTCGGCCAGGGTCGGCCCCTCCGGGACGAAGTCGGCGGGGGCCGTGTACGCGTCCTCGTACGGCTCCCAGCCCTCCTCCGGCAGCCCGCCGACCGAGATCCGGGTGTAGGTGCCGGGCACCTCGGCGAACTTCGCGGTGTCCTCGGCCCGGACGACCACGTGCCTCACCCGGCCTCGCTCGACCCGGTCGCACAGGTCGGCCGGACCGAGCAGCGGGGTGGCCGGGATGACGACCGCCCGCAGCTTCATCGCGGCCAGCGCGGTCTCCCACAGCTCGGCCTGGTTGCCGAGCATGACGAGGACGCGGTCCTCGGCGGCGACGCCGCGCTCGCGCAGCCACCGGGCCACCCGGGTCGACCGCTCGGACAGCTCGGCGAAGGAGAGGCGGGTCTCGGTGCCGTCCTCCTCGACGATGTGCAGCGCGGTGCGGTCGTTGCCCGCGGCGATCACGTCGAACCAGTCCAGCGCCCAGTTGAAGTGGTCCGGCCGGGGCCAGCGGAAGCCGGCGTAGGCGGTGGCATAGTCCTCGCGGTGTTCCAGCAGGAAGTCCCGGGCCCTGCGGAACGACTCGGTCGCCGTCGTCATCACACACTCCTTGCTCTTCCGGACCATTGCCGGGCGGCTCTCTGGCATCGTCTAATCCGTGATGCGGGTCTCACTACCCCCGAACGGGGGTGTGGGCGGCCGAAGGGCGGACGAGGTGACGGCAGACGCGGTGGGGGCGGTGGAGATCGGCGGCGCGCTGGCCCGGCTGCGGCGCGCGACGGGACTCCCGGTGGCCTTCGGCGGTCTGGTGGAGTCGGGCCGGCCGCGGGTCCGCATCAGCGAGCTGAGCGGCACCACCACGGCCGCGCTGCGCTCGCTCGCGGTGACCTCCGGCAACGGGCTCGGCGGCAAGGCGGTGGCGCTGGCCCGCCCGTGCGCGGTGCCGGACTACTCGCGCTCCCGGCAGATCAGCCACGAGTACGACGTACCGGTGGCCGCCGAGGGCATCCGCGCGGTGCTCGCGGTGCCGGTGGTGGTGCGGCGCCGGGTGCGCGGGGTGCTCTACGGCGCGCTGCGCTCGGCCCGGCCGCTCGGCGACCGCACGCTGGGCGCGGCGATGGCGGTGGCGCGGGACCTGGAACAGACCCTGGTGGTGCGGGACGAGGCGCGGGAGCTGCTGGCGGCGGCCCGGCCGGAGCGGGCCGACGCCGGGCGGGGCGCCGCCTGGGAGCAGGTGCGCGAGGCGCACGCGGCGCTGCGGGCCCTGGCGCCCCGGATCGCCGACCCGGGCCTGCGGGCGGAGCTGCTGGCGGCGTGCGGGCTGCTGAACGCGCCGCCACGAGCCGGGGGCGTGACCCTGGCGCCACGCGAGCTGGACGTGCTGTCCTGGGTGGCGGCAGGGGCCACCAACGCGGCGGTGGCCGAACGGCTGGGCATCGGCCCGGAGACGGTCAAGGGCTATCTGCGTTCGGCGATGCGGAGGCTGGGCGCGCACACGCGAGGGGAGGCGGTGACCGCGGCCCGCAGGGCGGGACTGCTCCCGTAGCCCGAAGACGGTCAGGAAACCTGCCCATTCATCCGGCGCCGCTTTGAATTTCCCTCGGCTTGACCGTTTGTTATTTCCCTCACCACGGCTTCCGTCCGAATTTCCAGGATCGTTGCCTAGAATTTGGCCCGGACACGACACACGAGGGGAGCGGTGACCGTGCGACGGGACTTCCAGGAGCCTGCCAGGTGCCGCCCCGACCTGGTCATCGGCCGCGGGGAGCTGTTCGCCGGCGCCCGTGGGCAACTCGCCTCGGGGGGCAGTGTGCTGCTCCACGGCCCCGCCGGAATAGGGAAATCCACCGTCCTGCGGGCATTGGCCGAGGAATACGGCGCCACCGCGCACACGGTCCTGCGCTGCTCGGCGACCGAGTCCGAATCGCACCTCCCCTTCCTCGCCCTCGCCGACCTCCTCGGCCTGGTGCTGGACGACGTCGCCCCGCGCCTGCCCGCCGCCCAGCGGACCGCGCTGGAGTCGGCGCTCACCGGCCGCGGCGAGTCCAGCCTCCAGCGCGACGGGCTCGCCCTGCGCCTGGCCGTGCTCTCCGCGCTGCGCACGCTCGCCGCGCACGGCCCGGTCCTGATCGTCGCCGACGACCTCCAGTGGCTGGACCCGGCCAGCGCCGAACTCCTCGGCTTCGCCGCCCGGCGCCTGGAGGGCACCCCGGTGCAACTGCTCTGCGCGGTCCGCACGGAGGGGCAGGACAGCCAGGAGTACGACCGTCATCTGCGCGCCGGCCCGCCGGACACCCTCGCCGTCCGGCTCGGCCCGCTGAACCGCGCCCAGGTCGCCGAGCTGCTCGACCACCGCGGTCACGGCGGCCTGCCCCGCTCCACCGTCCGGGAGATCCACCGCACCAGCGGAGGCAACCCGCTGTTCGCCCTGGAGCTGGGCCGCGCCCTCGCCGAGAGCCCCACCCCGCCCCGGCCGGGCGAACCGCTGCCGGTGCCGACCTCGCTGCGCGCGCTGGTCCTCAGCCGCCTGGACATGCTCTCCGTGGAGGCCCGCCGCACCCTGCTGGTGGCCAGCGCCGGCGCCCGCCCCACCCCGGCGCTGCTGCACGCCGCCGGCCGGGAGAACGCCGAGGCCGAGTGCGCCCAGGCCGCCGAACTCGGACTGCTCGCCACCGAGCCCGACGCACCCGCCGTACGGTTCGCGCACCCGCTGATCTCGGCCGCGCTGTACGCGGAGACCCCCGCGCACGAGCGGCGGGCCGCGCACGCGGCGCTGTCCACCGCCGCCTCCGACCCGATCGAGCGGGCCCGGCACCTGGCGCTCGCCACCACCGGCACCGACCCGGAGGTCGCCGCCCGGCTCGCCGGGGCCGCGGCCCTCGCCCGGGACCGCGGGGCGCCCTCGGTCGCCGCCCAGCTGGGGCTGCTCGCCGCCCGGCACACCCCCGCCGACGGCGTGCCGGGACCGGAGGAACGCCGGCTCACCGCCGCCGAGGACGCCATCACCGCCGGTGAGGTCGATCTGGCCCGGGACATCGCCCGGGAGGTGCTGACCCGGGCCACCGTGCCCGCCGACCGGGTGCGGGCCTGGATCATCGTCATCGACACCGCGGGCCACACCATGGCCGAGGTCGACGCCGTCTTCCCGCAGGCCCTCGCCGATGCCGGCGACGACCCCCGGCTGCTGGCCCTGGTCCACTACCAGCTGGCCTGGCGGGCACTGATCGTGGAGGGCGACTTCACCGAGGCCCGGCAGGCCGCCGCGCACGCCGCCGACCTGGCTGCGTGCGGCGGGGACCGGCGCACCGAGCTGCTCGCCCTCGCCTTCCAGGCGCAGACCGAGACCCTGATGGGCCATCCGGAGGCGCCCCGCACCATCAAGCGCGCCCTGCACGAACCCCAGGACGCCCGGGTGGCGTGCCATCACAACGGCGCGGGCAGCGCCCGGTTCCGCTGGCTGGTGATGGGAGACCAGCTGGCCGAGGCCCGGACCACCGTCACCGCGCTGCTGCGCGAGGTGCGCCGGCGCGGCTCGGTGGAGAGCGAGGTGCACTTCCTGCGCGGCCTCGCCGAGACCGAGCTGCGCGCCGGGCACTGCGGGCGCGCCCTCGACCTGGCCCGCGACAGCCTGCGGCTGGCCCGGGACTCGGGTATCGGCGAGACCGCCTCGGCGATGCTCACCTCGCTCGCGGAGGCATCCGGCGGCGAGGTGGACCGGGCCCTGGCACTCGCCCGGGAGGCGGTGGACCACGCGGAGGAGGACGGCGACCAGATGTACCTCTCCCGTGCCCTGGGCGCCCTCGGCTACGCCCAGCTGGTGGCCGGGGACCCGGCGGGCACCGTGCGCTCGCTGCGCCGGGTGCGCACCCTGGAGCTGGGGCTCGGCATCACCGACCCGGCCCGGGGCCGCTGGCAGGGCGACCTCGCCGAGGCGCTGGTCCGCACCGGTGAACCCGCCGAGGCGCAGGACGTCATCGACGTCAGCCGGGAACACGCGCTGCGGCTGGGCCGGGAGAGCGTGCTCGCGGTGCTCGACCGGTCCGAGGCCCTGGTGCGCGCCGCCCGGGGCGACCTCGAGGCCGCCGTCGCCCAGTTGACGTCCGCTCAGGAACGGCTCGGCAAGCTCGGCTACGGCCTGGAGGAGGCGCGGGCCGCGTTCGCGCTGGCCCGGCTGCGCGGGCGGGGGCCCGGACGGCCGGTCTTCGACGAGGCCACCCGGATGTTCCGGCGCTGCCGGGCGCTGCCCTGGCTGCGCCAGGTGGACGACGCCCTCGCCGCCCCCGAGCCGGAACCGGCGCCGCCCGCGTCCAAGGCGCCGGCCGCCCTGGACGTGCTCGCCGCGATGGAGCGTCAGGTCGCCGCGCTGGTCATGGAGGGCGCCACCAACCGGGAGATCGCGGCCCGCCTGTTCATCAGCGTCAAGACGGTGGAGGCGACCCTGACACGGGTCTACCGCAAGCTCGGCATCCGGTCGCGTGTCGACATCGTCCGATTGGCGGCAGGTCGCCGCGCGCCCTGAACGGCGACCTTGTTAACTGAACCGGACCGAGGGTTTTCCCTCACCCAGCCCCTTAGGGGGTTCCCTCATTGGGAGCCGCGGGTTCCGGGTCCTAGCGTGAAGGGCGTGCCGCTCGCCCGGGCATACGGGGGTCGGTCCCGCGACCCCCGTGCAGACCCCCGACACCCGCGCGATCCCCCACCGGTGCAACCCCCCACTGAGGAGCCTCATGTTCGGGCCCAGACGTCTGAGAAAGACCACCGTGACCCTGGTGGCCACCGCCGCCGCGGCGGCGACCGCGCTGCTCGCCTCCCCCACGGCCGGCGCCGCGCCCCAGCCCATCGTCGGCGGTACGACCACGACGACGACCGCGTACCCGTTCACGATGCAGATCACGGACGCGTCCCAGAACCAGTTCTGCGGTGGCACCCTGGTGGCGCCCAGGAAGGTCGTGACGGCCGCGCACTGCATGGTCGGCGAGACCACGGGCAGCGTCCGGGTGGTGGGCGGCCGGACCTACCTCAACGGCACCGACGGCACGGTGAGCCGGGTCGGCAAGATCTGGATCAACCCCGGCTACACGGACGCCACCAACGGCGACGACGTGGCCGTACTGACCCTCTCGACGTCGATGCCGTACACCGCGGCGAAGTACGTCGGCTCCTCCCAGACGGGCGTCTACGCGGCCGGCACCACGGCCCGGATCCTCGGCTGGGGCACCACCTCGGAGAACGGCGGCTCCTCCAACCAGCTGCGGACCGCGACCGTCCCGGTCGTGTCCGACTCCAGCTGCCGTTCCTCCTACGGTTCGGACTTCGTCCAGTCCGACATGGTGTGCGCCGGATACACGTCCGGCGGCGTGGACACCTGCCAGGGCGACAGCGGCGGTCCCCTGCTCATCGGGGGCGTCCTGGCAGGGATCACTTCTTGGGGCGAGGGGTGCGCGGAGGCGGGTTACCCGGGTGTCTACACCCGGCTGACCACCTTCTCGGACCTGGTGACCGCGCAGGTCGACTCGTAACCCGGAAGATTTCCCGAGTACCCCCTCGGGTGTACGCCGGGGGGCGTTGCGGGCCACCACGAGCGGCCCGCAACGCCCCCTCTCCAACGCGTGACGATCCTCGCGGCCCGGCCCCGGCCCACGGCGGTACGGGCGGAATCCGCAACCTGCCTTCCGGCAGGGTCCGTTGCCCGTGATACGTACGAGTGTGCGACTGTCCGACGGACGGTACGGCGGAGACGGAAGGGGCGGACATGACGGATGCGTTGGTGCTGGGCGGTGGCGGAGTGGGCGGGATCGCCTGGCTCACCGGGCTGCTGGCGGGACTGGCCGACGCCGGGCGGGACGTGACGGGAGCCGGTCTGCTCGTGGGCACCTCGGCCGGGTCCACCGTGGCGGCCCAGCTGGGCAGCGGGCTGAGCCTGGCGGAGCTGTACGCCCGGCAGGCGGACCCCGCGCGGCAGACCGCCGAGATCGTGCCCGAGACCGACCTGGAGGAGGCCGTCGCGCGGATCGGGGACGCCGTCCGGTCGGCCGCCTCCGTCCCGGAGGCGCGGCGCGCGGTGGGACGAGCGGCGCTCGCGGCGCGGACGGTCGCCGAGCCGGAGCGGCGCGCGGTGATCGCGTCGCGGCTGCCCCGCCACGAGTGGCCCGAGCGGGACCTGCGGATCGTCGCGGTGGACGCGGACAGCGGTGAGCCGCGGGTCTTCGACCGGACCTCGGGCGTCCGGCTGGTGGACGCCGTCACGGCGAGCTGTGCCGTGCCGGGCGTGTGGCCGCCGGCCACCATCGGTCACCGCCGTTACGTGGACGGCGGCGTGCGGTCCATGGCCAACGCCGACCTGGCCGCCGGCGCCGACCGGGTGCTGGTGCTGGTGCCGCTGGGCACCGCCGAGCCGTTCCCCGGCGAGCACCCGCTGGAGCGGACCGTGGCGGAGCTGCGCGCCCGGGGCACCGAGGTCGTGGTCGTCGCTCCTGACGAGGCGTCGGTCGCGGCGGTCGGCGGCAGGGCCCTGGACCCGGCCACCCGCCGTCCGGCCGCCGAGGCGGGCCGGGCACAGGGACGGGCGCTCCTGCTGCCCTGGGAGGGCTGAGCGCGCCCGAGGGGCGGTGCCCGGACGGACGCGGGGCCGTCGAACAGGTGCTCTATACACCCAGTGTATAGTCCGGGCATGCCTCTTTCGACCGAGATCTCGATGCCGCAGCGCGCGCCCAGGAAGACGCGCGGAACGGGCCGGGGGTTGCGCCGCCGGGTCCTCGTGTCCGCCACGGCCTGCCTCATGCTGGCGCTCTCCGGCTGCGCCCGGGTGGACACGACGGCGCCGAGCACCGCGCGGGCCGAGGCGGCACACGGCGCGCCGGCCCGGTTCGGGACCGCCGACTGCCGCGAGGCCAAGTGCATCGCGCTCACCTTCGACGCGGGACCCAGCGAGAACTCGGCGCGGCTGCTCGACATCCTGAAGGAGAAGAAGGTCCCGGCCACCTTCTTCCTGCTCGGCAAGCGGCACATCGAGAAGTACCCGGAGCTGGTCAAGCGGATGGCGGCGGAGGGCCATGAGGTCGCCAGCCACACCTGGGACCACAAGATCCTCACCCGCATATCCGACCGGCGGATACGCGAGGAGCTGAAGCGGCCCAACGACGCCATAGAACGGCTCACCGGGCGCAAGCCGACGCTGATGCGCCCGCCGCAGGGCCGCACCGACACGAACGTGCACGAGATCAGCAAGGAGCTGGGCCTGGCGGAGGTGCTGTGGAGCGTGACCGCCAAGGACTACACGACCGACGACTCGGCGCTCATCACGAAGCGGGTCCTCGACCAGTCGTCCCGGGACGGGATCATCCTGCTGCACGACATCTACCCCGGGACCGTGCCGGCCGTGCCCGGCATCATCGACGCGCTGAAGGAGCGCGGCTACGTGTTCGTGACGGTCCCCCAGCTGCTGGCGCCCGGCCGGGCGGAACCCGGCAAGGTGTACCGCCCGTAGCCGGTCCGGCCGTTCAGAACACCACCGACCAGCCTTCCCCGGCGGCCTGCTCCGCGGTGTAGGAGACGCCGTCGGCCTTCAGGCCGGCCGCGTCCAGGAGCGTGATCTCGCCGCCGTGGTTGCCCAGCGGGGTGTCCGCGGTGAGGGGCACGCCGAGGCAGGCGCCGGCCGCGAGCGGAGCCGCGGCGGGGACCGGCGAGCCCTTGCCGAGCCGGCTCACGATTCTCCAGCCCGTCAGGTCCACGGCGTCCGGCGAGGCGTTGAACAGGGTGACGGTCTCCGCCTCGGGGGCCGGGCCCTTGGGGTTGACCAGCGCCGCGACGATCCGCACGGGCCGCGTGCCGGCCGTGGGCCGGGTGCCGTCCACGTCGTCCAGGGTGTGCCCGGTGGTGTCGTCGGTGTGCCATGCCTGGCTCTGGAAGGCCAGGAAGATGCCGACCCAGCGGGGCTGCCCGGGGAAGTGCAGCAGCAGGCCGCCGTCCTGCCACACGCCGTCGTCGTCGGTGAACCGCCCGCTGTTGCCCTGGTTCATGTGGATGTCGTGCACGCCGTTGCCGGGGAGGAAGCCGAACACCTTGTCCTCGGTGGCGGGTTCGGGTCCGAAACGGGAGCCGAAGACGTACAGCCGGGCGCCGGGGTCGTCGACCGCCCGCCGCACGTAGTGGTCGAGGAGGTCGGCGAGGTCGTTGTCCGGGCCCGCGACGTCCGGCGGGAGCGTACGCATCGCGGACGGGTCGAAGAGGTTGCCGCGGACGAAGTCGAGGTTCGGTCCGCCGGGGCCGGGCGGCAGGGTGTTCCAGCCGCCCGGCAGCCCTTCCAGGGCCGCTGTCAGCGGGTGACGGACGTCGTTGTCGACGAGGTAGAGCAGGTCCGAGGGGCGCTGCTGCGAGAGCACGTTGACCGCGGCGCGGTAGTGCGTGCCCGTGTCGTCCGTGAGATGGATCTGGTAGTGCGGTGTACCTTTCGCGCCCTCGCGCCTCGTGGCGACGGCGCGGGCGATCAGAACACCGTAGGTTTTCACCGGCATGATGGATCAACTCCCCCGGGAGGCGAGGGGGTTGCCCGGCCCTTGGCAGGGAGCCTGGGAGTTGGGGGGCCGGGGCGCCGCCCCGCGCACCGACTGTTCCAGGATACGACTGCCCCGGGACGCCTGCCAGGCGAACGGGGCGTGGCGCGGGGCCGAACGCGCGGGTGACCGGCGCCTCTTGCCTACGATCGTGCCGTGCCCACCTTCTCCCTCGTACGTACGCCCCCGCTCCCGCCCGACGAGGCCTGGCGCCGGCTCACGGAGTGGCCCCGCCACGCCCACGCGGTCCCGCTGACCCGGATCAGGGTGCTCACGCCCGCGCCGACCCGCGAGGGCACCCGCTTCGTCGCCCGGTCGGGGCTCGGTCCGCTCACCGTCGACGACGTCATGGAGGTGACGGTGTGGCGGCCGCCGGCCGGTGACGAGGGCGGCCTGTGCCGGCTGGAGAAGCGCGGCCGGATCGTCCTGGGCTGGGCGGAGATCGAGGTCCTGCCCGGGCCGGGGGGCCGCAGCCGGGTGGTGTGGCGGGAGGAGCTGCGGGTCCGCTCCCTGCCGCGCGCCTTCGACGGCGCCCTGGAGTGGACGTCCCGCCGGATGTTCGGACGCGCGGCGGACCGGCTGCTGAGGAGGGCGTGAACCGACCGCCACGCACCGTCTCGCAGTCCTCGCGGCCTGACCGTCTCCGCAGATCGCGACTGGTTCGCGTGTGCGTCCCGGTGGAGTGTGCGGACCGACGATGGCCGACCCGGGTGTGATAGCCCCGCACACCGTCACGGGGGGGGCGTTGCAGACACGGCCCGACAGCAGCCTCCCCCACCGGACCCGCTGCATCGGCCCCCCGGCCCCGGTGACCCTCCACCCACAGCATGCCGCGCCGCCGCCGCGCCTCAATGCCGAGTCACCCCACGGACCCGATCCGGCCCGCGGGCCGCACGACCACGTGGCGGCCAGCGCGAATCAGCCTCCGGTGGCGGAGACAGCCGGTCCCGCACGCCGTCGGCAACCACCGCGCACCCGTCGCAGATCAAGTCCGACAGCAGCCTCCCCGCCGAAACCGCCGGGCGGCTCCCGGCCCCGGTGACCACGCGCCCGCAGCGAGCCGCGCTGCCGCCGCCCTCGGCGTCGCGTCAGGCCACGGAGCCGATGCGGCCCGTCGGCCGGGCGGGTGTGTCGTGGTGGATGGGAGTGTGTGCGCCGGTCAGAGCGACGCCGCTGCCGCCGCGGCGGTTCGCGACGATCTCCGCGCCGATCGACAGCGCCGTCTCCTCGGGGGTGCGGGCGCCGAGGTCCAGGCCGATCGGGGAGCGCAGCCGGGCCAGCTCAAGCTCGGTGACGCCGACGGCGCGCAGCCGTTCGTTGCGGTCCAGGTGGGTGCGGCGGGAGCCCATGGCGCCGACATAGGCGACCGGGAGGCGCAGGGCCACCCGCAGCAGCGGTACGTCGAACTTGGCGTCGTGGGTGAGGACGCACAGCACGGTGCGCGCGTCGACCTCGGTGCGCTCCAGGTACTCGTGCGGCCACTCGACCACGATCTCGTCGGCCTCCGGGAAGCGGGCGGCGGTGGCGAACACGGGGCGGGCGTCGCACACGGTGACGCGGTAGCCGAGGAACTTGCCGACGCGGACCAGCGCCGATGCGAAGTCGATGGCGCCGAAGACGATCATCCGGGGCGGCGGGACGGAGGACTCGACCAGGACGGTGAGCGGAGCGCCGCAGCGCGAGCCCTGTTCGCCGATCCGGACGGTGCCGGTGCGGCCCGCGTCCAGCAGGGCACCGGCCTCGGCCGCGACCGTGCGGTCCAGTTCGGGGTGGCCGCCGAACCCGCCGTCGTACGAACCGTCGGGGCGGACCAGCAGGGCCCGGCCGCGCAGCTCATCCGGCCCGTCGGCGATCCGCGCGACCGCCGCCGCCTCCCCACGGGCGGCGGCGGCCAGCGCGCTCGCGAAGACCGGCCGGGCGGGACCGTCCGCCCGGACCGGCGTGACGAGGATGTCGATGACACCGCCGCAGGTCAGACCGACGGCGAAGGCATCCTCGTCGCTGTACCCGAAGCGTTCGAGGACGGTCCGGCCGTCCTGGAGCGCCTGCCGGCACAGCTCGTACACGGCGCCCTCCACGCACCCGCCGGAGACCGATCCGACGGCCGTGCCCCCGGTGTCCACCGCGAGGGCGGCGCCGGGCCGGCGCGGAGCGCTGCCGCCGACGGCCACCACGGTGGCGACGGCGAAGTCACGGCCCTGCTCGACCCACCGGTCAAGTTCCTCGGCGATGTCCAGCATGTGTGCGGTCTCCTCACGGGATGGGGTGCGGGGGGGGCGTACGGCGGGCTAGTGGACGCCCAGCCAGCCCTCGAGGGGATGAAGGGCGAAGTAGACCAGGAACACGATCGTCAAACCCCACATGAAGGCGCCGATCTCGCGGGCCTTGCCCTGGGCCGTCTTGATGGCGACGTAGGAGATGACGCCCGCGGCGACACCGGTGGTGATGGTGTACGTGAACGGCATCAGGACGACGGTCAGGAAGACGGGGACGGCGGTGGCGCGGTCGGCCCAGTCCACGTGCCGGGCGTTCATCAGCATCATGGCGCCGATGACGACCAGGGCGGCGGAGGCGACCTCCTGCGGCACGATCGCGGTGACCGGAGTGAAGAACAGGCAGGCCGCGAAGAACAGACCGGTGACGACCGAGGCGAGTCCGGTGCGGGCGCCCTCGCCGACGCCGGTGGCGGACTCGATGAACACGGTCTGGCCGGAGCCGCCCGCCACACCGCCGATCGCGCCGCCGGCGCCGTCGATGAACAGCGCCTTGGACAGGCCCGGCATCCGGCCCTTGTCGTCGGCGAGCCCGGCCTCGGTGCCGACGCCGATGATGGTGGCCATCGCGTCGAAGAACCCGGCCAGCACCAGCGTGAAGACGATCATTCCGACGGTCATCGCGCCGACCTCGCCCCAGCCGCCGAACTCGACGTCGCCGAAGAGCGAGAAGTCGGGCATGGAGACCGCGCCGCCGTGCAGCTCGGGGGCGCCGGCGGCCCACTGTCCGGACGGGATGACGCCGGTGGAGTTCAGGACGGCGGCGACGACCGTGCCGCTGACGATGCCGATGAGGATGGCGCCGGGGATGTTCCGGGCCTGGAGCATGAAGATCAGCAGCAGGGTGCCGGCGAAGAGCAGGACCGGCCAGCCGGTCAGCTCACCGGCGGGGCCGAGGGTGACGGGGCCGCCCTTGCCCTGGTGGACGAAGCCGGACTTGTAGAAACCGATGAACGCGATGAACAGGCCGATGCCCATCGTGATGCCGTGCTTGAGCGCCAGCGGGATGGCGTTCATGATCATTTCACGCAGGCCGGTGACGACGAGCAGCATGATGACCGCGCCGTACATCACGCACATGCCCATCGCCTGCGGCCAGGTCATCTCGGGGGCGACCTGGGTGGACAGCACCCCGGAGACGGAGAGGCCGGCGGCGAGGGCGAGCGGCACCTTGCCGACGAAGCCCATCAGCAGCGTGGTGAGGGCCGCCGCGAACGCGGTGGCGGTGATCAGCGCCTTCTGGCCGAGCGTGTCCCCCGCCGCGTCCTTGCCGGACAGGATGAGGGGGTTGAGCAGGAGGATGTACGCCATCGCCATGAAGGTGGTGATGCCGCCGCGCACCTCACGCGCGACCGTGGATCCTCTTCGGGATATGTGGAAGTACCGGTCGAGCCAGGACCGCCCGGCCGGGACGCGACTGCCGTCGGCGGCGTCCTCGGCCACGGTCCCGGGCTCCACTGACTGCTGGGTCATGGTGCCATCTCCCAAGGTTCACAGGGGCACCCGTGCCACCGCGCTGACGGGGCTCCGGGATTTGGGGAATGGACGACCCGGGGGACGGCCCGAGACGAACGAGTTTCCGGGTGCTTCGAGGACCGCGAGCGGAGCGGAACGCGAAGGGGTTCCTCCGGGCGGCGCGGCGGGGTGTGTGACGTTCCCGGCGCCGCCCGGAGAGCTCGCGGTGCTACGCGGTTCCCGTGAGGTGCTCGGGCCGCACCGGCGTGCGGTCGAGCTCCAGTCCGGTCGCGTTCCGGATCGCCGCGAGGACGGCCGGGGTGGAGGACAGGGTCGGGGCCTCGCCGACGCCGCGCAGGCCGTACGGGGCGTGCTCGTCGGCCAGTTCGAGCACGTCGACCGGGATGGTCGGCGTGTCGAGGATGGTCGGGATCAGGTAGTCCGTGAAGGAGGGGTTGCGGACCTTGGCCGTCTTCGGGTCCACGATGATCTCCTCCATCACGGCCACGCCCAGGCCCTGGGTCGTACCGCCCTGGATCTGGCCGACGACGGAGAGCGGGTTGAGCGCCTTGCCGACGTCCTGGGCGCAGGCCAGTTCGACCACCTTGACCAGGCCCAGTTCGGTGTCGACCTCGACCACCGCGCGGTGTGCGGCGAAGGAGTACTGGACGTGTCCGTGGCCCTGTCCGGTACGCAGGTCGAAGGGCTCGGTCGGCCGGTGCCGCCACTCGGCCTCGACCTCCACGACCTCGCCCTCCAGGACGTCGGCCAGGTCGCCGAGGACCTCGCCGCCGTCGGTGACGACCTTGCCGCCCTCCAGCAGGAGTTCGGCGGTGGCCCAGGCCGGGTGGTAGGAGCCGAACTTGCGCCGGCCGATCCGGAGCACCTGCTCGCGGACCAGCTCGCAGGCGTTCTTCACGGCGCCGCCGGTGACGTAGGTCTGCCGGGAGGCCGAGGTCGAACCGGCGCTGCCCACCTGGGTGTCGGCGGGGTGGATGGTCACCTGGGTGACGCCCAGCTCGGTGCGGGCGATCTGCGCGTGCACGGTGACACCGCCCTGGCCGACCTCCGCCATCGCGGTGTGCACGGTCGCGACCGGCTCACCGCCGACGACCTCCATGCGCACCTTGGC
The DNA here is from genome assembly GCF_000718775.1 of Streptomyces sp. NRRL S-31. Lineage (GTDB taxonomy): Bacteria > Actinomycetota > Actinomycetes > Streptomycetales > Streptomycetaceae > Streptomyces. The sequence continues at coordinate 82,278 of NZ_JOCB01000006.1, read as the reverse complement.
GGTGGAGTAGTCGTCGAAGCCCTCGGAGAAGCCGACGTTCTTGATGCCGACCGCGTAGCCGACGCCGCGTACGACGCCTTCGCCGTGCGTGGTGTTGGACAGGCCGCCGGGCAGCTGCCGGACGTCGGCGCCCTCGCTCGACTCCCACTGGCGCTCGGGCGGCAGCGGCATCGCCTTGACGCGGCGCAGCAGTTCGGCGACCGGGGCCGGGGAGTCGACCGGCTGCCCGGTCGGCATGATGGTGCCCTGCTCCATCGCGTTGAGCTGCCGGAACTCCACCGGGTCCAGGCCGAGCCGCTTCGCCAGCTTGTCCATCTGCGCCTCGTAGGCGAAGCACGCCTGCACCGCGCCGAAGCCGCGCATGGCGCCGCAGGGCGGGTTGTTGGTGTAGAGGGCGATGGCCTCGATGTCGACGTCGTCGATGACGTACGGGCCGACCGACAGCGAGGAGGCGTTGCCGACGACCGCCGGGGAGGCGGAGGCGTAGGCGCCGCCGTCCAGCACGATCCGGCACTTCATGTGCGTGAGCTTGCCGTCCCGGGTGGCGCCGTGCTCGTAGTACAGCTTGGCCGGGTGCCGGTGGACGTGCCCGAAGAAGGACTCGAACCGGTTGTAGACGATCTTCACCGGCTTGCCGGTGCGCAGGGCGAGCAGACAGGCGTGGATCTGCATGGACAGGTCCTCGCGGCCGCCGAACGCGCCGCCGACGCCGGACAGGGTCATGCGCACCTTGTCCTCGGGCAGGCCGAGGACGGGTGCCATCTGGCGCAGGTCGGAGTGGAGCCACTGGGTGGCGATGTAGAGGTGGACGCCGCCGTCCTCCTCGGGCACGGCGAGGCCGGACTCGGGGCCGAGGAAGGCCTGGTCCTGCATGCCGAAGGTGTACTCGCCCCGGACGATCACGTCCGCCCGCCTCGCGGCCGCCTCCGCGTCGCCGCGGACGATCGGCTGGCGGTGCAGGACGTTCGGATGCGGGACGTGGCCCGCGTGGTGGTCGTCGCGGCCTTCGTGGACGAGGATGGCGTCCGGTGCGAGCGCCGACTTCTCGTCCGTGACGACCGGGAGTTCGCGGTAGTCGACCTTGATCTTGGCGGCGGCGCGGCGGGCCGTCTCGGGGTGGTCGGCGGCGACGATCGCGACCGGCTCGCCGTGGTGGCGCACCTTGCCGTGCGCGAGGACCGGGGTGTCCCGGATCTCCAGGCCGTAGTTCCTCACCTCGGTGGGCAGGTCGTCGTAGGTCATGACGGCGTACACGCCCGGCAAGGCCAGGGCCTCGGAGGTGTCGATCGAGACGATCTCGGCGTGCGCGACGGTGGAGCGCAGGATCTGCCCCCACAGCATGTCTTCGTGCCACATGTCGGAGGAGTACGCGAACTCGCCGGTGACCTTGAGGGTGCCGTCCGGGCGGAGCGTGGACTCGCCGATGCCGCCCTTGGTCTGCGAGCCCTGCGTGATCTTCGTAGGAGCGCCGGTGGCGGCACCGCCCGTTCGAGCGGAGCCGAGAATGGGGGACGGCATGTCAGACTCCCTCGGACTGGCGGGCGGCCGCCAGGCGGACCGCGTCCATGATCTTCTCGTAGCCCGTGCAGCGGCACAGGTTGCCCGACAGCGCCTCGCGGATGTCGGCGTCGGACGGGTTCGGGTTGCGCTCCAGCAGTTCGTCGGAGGCGACGAGCAGACCCGGGGTGCAGAAGCCGCACTGGACGGCGCCGGCGTCGATGAACGCCTGCTGGACGCAAGAGAGTTCGGTGCCCTCGCCGGTCTGCGAATCGGCGCCCTCGGCCTGCCGGGCCTCGTCCAGGGGGGTCCCGTGCGGGTCGCCGCAGGAGCGCTGCCTGGCGAAGTCCGCGAGTCCCTCGACGGTCACCACCTCACGGCCCTCGGCCTGGCCCGCCGCGACCAGGCAGGAGCAGACCGGCACGCCGTCCAGGCGCACCGTGCAGGAGCCGCACTCGCCCTGCTCGCAGGCGTTCTTGGAACCCGGCAGGCCGAGCCGCTCGCGCAGCACGTACAGCAGGGACTCCCCCTCCCAGACGTCGTCGGCCTCCTGCGGACGTCCGTTGACGGTGAAGTTGACGCGCATCACGCAGCTCCCTCGGTGGTGCGGCCGGTGCCGCGGTACGACTCCCAGGTCCAGGTCAGCGTCCGGCGGGCCATCACGCCGACCGCGTGCCTGCGGTAGCTCGCGGTGCCCCGGACGTCGTCGATCGGGTTGCAGGCGGCCGCGCACAGGTCCGCGAACCGCTTGGCGACCGACGGGGTGATGATCTTTCCGTTGTCCCAGAAGCCGCCCTCCTCCAGGGCCGCGTTCAGGAACTCCTCGGCGGCCTTGGCCCGGACCGGGGTCGGGGCGGCCGAGCCGATGCCGGTGCGCACGGTACGGGTCTCGGGGTGCAGGGCGAGGCCGAAGGCGCACACGGCGATGACCATCGCGTTGCGGGTGCCCACCTTGGAGTACTGCTGCGGGCCGTCCGCCTTCCGCACGTGCACGGCGCGGATCAGCTCGTCGGGCTGGAGAGCGTTGCGCTTGACGCCGGTGTAGAAGGCGTCGATCGGGATCATCCGGGTGCCGCGGGCCGCCGACGCCACCTCGACCTCGGCGCCGGCGGCGAGGAGGGCGGGGTGGGCGTCGCCGGCGGGCGAGGCCGTGCCGAGGTTGCCGCCGACGCCGCCGCGGTTGCGGATCTGCGGGGAGGCGACCGTGTGCGAGGCGAGCGCGAGGCCCGGCAGCTCGGCACGGAGACTGTTCATGATCTCGGTGTACGGGACGGAGGCGCCCAGCCGTACGCTCTCCTCGCCTGCCTCCCATTCGTAGAGGTCGCCGACGCGGTTCAGGTCCAGCAGGTACTCGGGCCGGCGGTGGTCGAAGTTGATCTCGACCATCACATCGGTGCCACCCGCAATCGGCACAGCGGTGGGGTGCTCGGCCTTCGCGGCGAGCGCCTCCTCCCAGCTGGCGGGGCGAAGGAAGTCCATGACCGGCTCTCTTCTTCGTCTCGTGGGTCGTTCGGATTGAGCCAATCCGTGTGCGGCGGGCCCGGCTCGTTCATGTGCTGTTCACGTGGAGTGGACTCAGTACACCGCTCCGTACTCCGGCGGGGTCAGTCACCGAAACCATGAAGGAGTTGGCTGGCCAGGGCGGGCATCTTGTAGATTCGTATGAACGGAGGTCATCGGTAACCTCTCCGAATCCCCCGGGTAACGCGGGAAACGGCACGGAGACCGCGGGACGCGTCCCCGGGCGTCCGGTTCCGAGCGGCCCCCACCCCACCCACCAAGATCCATCGTAGGTTTCGAGACAAAGAACGGCGGCGACGAGATGCGGCTGCGCGCACTGCTGGACACCGATGCGCTGGGCCTGCGGCTGCTCGGCGGCGAGGACGAGCTGGACCGCTCGGTCCGCGGGGTCATGACCACCGACCTGCGCGACCCGAGCCGCTACCTGTCCGGCGGCGAGCTGGTGCTGACCGGCCTCGCCTGGCGCCGCGACGCCGCCGACTCCGAGCCCTTCGTGCGCATCCTGGTACAGGCCGGGGTCGCGGCCCTCGCGGCCGGCGAGGCCGAGCTGGGCGCGGTCCCGGACGACCTGGTGCTGGCCTGCGTCAAGCACCGGCTGCCGCTGTTCGCGGTGCACGAGTCGGTGGCGTTCGCGACCATCACCGAGCACGTCGTCCGGCAGGTCTCCGGCGAACGCGCCGGAGACCTGGCCGCCGTGGTGGACCGGCACCGCCGGATGATGACCTCGGGCCCGGCGGGCGGCGGCCCCGACGTGGTCCTGGACCTGCTCGGCACCGACCTGGACCTGCGTGCCTGGGTGCTCTCCCCCACCGGCCGGCTGATCGCCGGCTCCAAGGTGGGGGGCCCCGCGCTGCCCGCCGACACCTGCGCCCGGCTCGCCGCCGAGCACCTGGCGGCCACCCGCACCGGCCGCCGCGGCCCGCACCGGGTGCCGCTGGACGGCACCACGTACTCGCTGTTCCCGATCCGCTCCTCCGGCCGCTCCCCGGCGGCCTCCCGGGACGTGCGCGCGACCGTCCTGTCGGACTGGCTGCTGGCCGTGGAGGCGGACGCCGGCGACTGGCCCGGGGAGCGGCTGGACCTCCTCCAGGGCGTCACCCAGCTGATCGCCGTCGAGCGGGACCGCCGGGACGCGGCCCGCACGGTCCGGCGCCGGCTCGCCCAGGAGGTGCTGGAGCTGGTGCAGACGGGCGCCGCTCCCGCCGAGATCGCCGCCCGCCTCCGGGTGGCGGCGCCGGTGCTGCTGCCCGGGCTCGGCGCGGCCCCGCACTGGCAGGTCGTGGTGGCCCGCGTGGAGTGGGCGGACGCGGAGGTCGAGGGCGGTCCGGTCGCCCAGTCCCTGCTGGAGGAGGTGCTGGTCGACCCGCTGGCGACCGGCCCCGAACCGTCCGACCGGATAGCCGTCGCGCACACCGGGGACGAGGCGGTCGCCCTCGTCCCGCTGCCCGCGGTCTCCGCCGAGCACGACGGCTCGGAGACCGGCCTGCTCGCCGACTCCCTGCTCCAGTCGGTGCGGGAGCCGCTGTCGGCGGGCCTGGACGACGACGGCCGGCTCACCCTCGGCGTCAGCGCCGCCGTGCACTCGGCCGAGGGACTGCGCGGCGCCCTGGAGGAGGCCCGGCACGCCCGCCGGGTCGCCGCCGCCCGCTCCGGCCGGGTCTGCGCGGCCGGTCACCAGGAGCTGGCCAGCCACGTCCTGCTGCTGCCGTTCGTCCCGGACGACGTACGGCGCGCGTTCACCGCCCGCCTCCTCGACCCCCTGACGGAGTACGACCGCCGGCACCGGGCCGAGCTGATCCCGACCCTGGAGGCGTTCCTCGACAGCGACGGCTCCTGGACCCGCTGCGCCACCCGTCTCCACCTGCACGTCAACACGCTGCGCTACCGGGTCGGCCGGATCGAGCAGTTGACGGGACGGGACCTGTCGCGCCTGGAGGACAAGCTCGACTTCTTCCTGGCCCTGCGCATGAGCTGAGGCCGGCGGGGGCGTGCGGGGGCCCGGCCCGCCACGCCCGCGCCCCCCTACTTTGTGAAAACTTTCACCCACCCTCTTGGCCGCGCCCTCCGATTGGTGCTGGAATGCCGCCACCACTCAACAGCTCGATGGCGCGCATGGGGAGGGCAACGTGGCGCATACCGCCATGTCTGGTAATGGAACGACCGGTGACGATCCTCTCCAGACCGCGGTATGGCGGTTGCGCAGCCGCGCCTGCTGGGCCGACGCGGCGGCCCTGCTGCCGGCCGACCGCGCCGCCCCGGCGTTGCAGCGGGCCGCCCTGCTGGTGGAGCGGTGCCTGTACACCGAGCGGGGCTGGGCGGAGGCGGAGGACGCGCTGCGCACGGCCGAGGCGCTGGCGCACGGCGACGAGGAGCGCGGGGCCGCCGCGTGCGAGCGGGGCCAACTCGCCTACACGGCCACGCTGCACGGCGTCCGGGACCGCGCCGACGAGGCGCGGGCCGCGCTGGGCCGGGCTGCGGCGCTGATCCCTCCGGGGGCTCCCGCGCGGGCCCTGCTGGACTTCCGCCGGGGCCTGATCGCCGAGAACCTGACCCGGTCGCCGCAGGCGGCCCGGGCCGCGTACCGCCGCGCCCACGCGGGCGCCACCGCGCACGCCGATCCCCTGCTGCTCTCCTTCACCTGGCGCCACCTCGCCGGGCTGGCCCTGCGGGAGGGCGAGGTGGCCGACGCGCGGCACGGTTTCGCCGAGTCCCTGCGGATCCGGGAGGAGCTGGGCTACCTGGTGGGCACGGCGCCCGCGCTTGCGGCCCTGGCCGATACGGAGGAGGAACCGGAGGCGTCCCGCCTGCGGGAGGAGGCACGGCGCCTGTTCCGCCTGCTGGGCGGCGTACCCACCTGGCTGGCCCGCCACCTCGCCCCACCGGCTCCGGGAGCGGCCACGGCGTAGCGGGCGGCGGCACACCGCCCCGCCGGCGCCGTTCAGCCCGTGCCCGCGAAGTGCTCGCCCATCAGTCCCCGCACCACGTCCAGGTCCCCCACGGCCAGGGCGTCCAGCAGCGCCATGTGCTCGGCCGCGTCCGCGACCAGGTCGGCCCGGCCGTGCCGCACCGGCGGCCACTGCGCCCGGCGGTGGAGGTCATCGGCGATCCGGACCAACTGCTCGTTGCCCGACAGGGCGAGCAGCTCCCGGTGGAAGGCGCGGTCGGACTCGGCGTACCCGGCCGGGCAGCCCATGGCCGCCGCCCGTACCGTCTCCTCCGCGAGGGGCCGCAGCTCGGTCCACCGCTCGGCCGGCACGGTGCGCGCGAGCCGCAGCATCACCGGCACCTCCAGGAGCGCCCGCACCTCCGCCAGCTCGGCCAGCTCCCGGGCCCCCCGCTCGACCACCCGGAACCCGCGGTTGGGCACCACCTCGACGGCGCCCTCGAGCGCCAACTGCTGCATGGCCTCCCGCACGGGCGTGGCCGAGACGCCGAAGCGTTCCCCGAGCACCGGCGCCGAGTGGACCTCCCCCGGCTTCAGCTCACCGGTGGCCAGGGCCGTGCGCAGCGCGTCCAGGATCTGCCCGCGCACCGAGGAGCGCTGCACGGCGGCCCGTGGCCCGGCACCGGGCCGCTCGTCGTGGGTGTGCTCGCCCCGCACCGCGCACGGCACCGCTGCGTCGCGCTCCCGGCCCGGGCCGCCGTCGGCCGCCGGGCGCGCCTGCGCCGGCACCCGGGCCGCGACCGGCTTGCCCGGGGAGCCCTGCACGCCCTGTTTCATGGGTCCTCCTGGCGGCTTGTCGGCACTTGGGATCATTGACGACGGGTTGTCGCTTGTCCGTCAAGCACCTTAGGCGCACCGGGCGGCAGTTCAAACTCCAGCGCGGACGGGCGGGATGGCCGGGGCCGCCGCCGCGCGGCCGGAAGCCCGCGCGGCGGGACGGGAGGACACCGGGCGGGCGGCCGGGTCCGGTCACTCGAGCCGTGTGCCGCGCCGGGGGACAGCCGGGCCGTCCCCTCGGCGGCACCGTCCTCGCGGCCGGACGACGGCGCGTGTCAGGTGCGCCGCCCCAGGGCGATGGCCGCCGCTCCCAGCGCGCAGGCGATACCGGCCACGAGGTAGGCGAGGTGGTAGCCGGTGAGCCGGTCGTCACCGGTCGCCGCGACCAGGACCATGGCCGCCACGCCGGCGCTGGCGCCGATCTGCTGGGCCACCACGTTCACCGCTCCGGCCACCGCGTGCCGCTCCGGCTCGACGCCGGTCAGTCCGGCGGACGTCATCGAGGGGAAGTTCAGGCCCTGTCCGATGCCGCTGATCACCAGGCCGGGAAGCACGTGCGCCAGATAACTGCCGTGCTGCGGTGTGCCCACCCACAGGGCCGTTCCGCCGCCGATCAGGACCAGCCCGACGGCCATCAGGGCGCGCGGGGTGTATCTGGTCAGCAGCCGCCCGGTGGCGAAGTTGGCGGTGAGGAACACGCCCAACGACATCGGCACCAGCGCGAGACCGGACTCGACCGGGGAGTAGTCCAGCATGCCCTGGAGGTACAGCGGCGCGAAGAACAGCATCCCGACCGAGCCCATGTACTGGAGGAACGCCGCCAGGCTCGCGGCCCGTACCGAGGCGATCCGGAAGAGGCCGAGGGGGAGCACCGGGTCGGGCGTGCGGTGTTCGCGCACCACGAAGAGCAGCAGGAGGGCCGCCGCGGCGCAGAGCGCGATCCAGGCCGTCGTGCCGCCGGTGCTCACGCCGACGATCAGCAGGGTGAGGCCGAGCGTGCCCGTCACCGCGCCGGGCAGGTCCAGCCGGCCGCCGCGCCCGGCACCACCGGGCAGCGCGGCGCGGGTCACGGCCAGCACGGCCAGTCCGAGCAGCACCGAGAACCACAGCACCGACCGCCAGCCGAAGAACTGGGTCAGTACGCCGCCCAGCAGCACCCCGCCGCTGAAGCTCGCGGCGCCGACCGCGGCGTACACGCTGAGCGCCCGGTTGCGCGCGGGGCCGGCCGGGAACACCTCGGTCAGCAGGGCCAGGGCGGCCGGGCCCGACAGGGCCGCGCCGATGCCCTGGGCCGCCCGCGCGGCGAGCAGCACGGCGATGCCCGGTGCCAGGGCTCCGGCCGCGGCGGACGCCGTGAACAGGGCGACGCCGGACGCGAACACCAGCCGTCGGCCGAGCACATCGGCCAGTCGGCCGCCGACCAGCAGGAAGCCGGCGAAGGTGACGGCGTAGGCGGTCATGACCCACTGGAGCGTGGTGTCGTCCAGGTCGAAACGTGTGCCGATGGAGGGCAGGGCGGCGTTCAGCACCCCGAGACCGCTCACGTCCAGCGCGAGCGCTCCGGCCAGCGCGCCCAGCGCCAGGCCCGGCCGGTGCCGTGGCAGCACGGTGGTCCCGGTCATACGGACCCGCCGGGGAACTCGCCGCCGATGCCGTCGGTGCGGCTGGTGCTGCCGGAGACGGACGGCCGGGTGACCGCGCCGCCGTCACGGGAGCGGCCGGTGGCCGCCCCGGGCAAGGGCCGCCCGAGCACTGACCGGGGCGCCGCCGCGCCCACGACCGCCGCGCTCGCGCCCACCGCGGGCGGGTTCACGCGGCGCGCGGGGCCGGGCCGGTCGTCGCGTACGGCCGCGGGACGGTGGGGGGAAGGTCCGGATAAGGAGATCTCGGCGCCGGCCGCGAGCGCCTGCCGTGCGGTGGCGAGCCCCGGCCGACCGGTGCCCACCACCTGGGCTCGGGCGTCGGCCGTCACCGGCACGTGGTTCGTGATTTTCATGCCGAGCAGCTTGCAATGCCGCTCATCTGCTGTCCAGCCCGCCCTTGTTGACGTGCCGTCAGTTTCCGTGCGCCACGAGGCGTGCCGCGAGTGCCGGGCCCCGCCCTTCCCGTGGATCGTTCCGCACGGGCCCCCGCGTCCGGCCGATAACCGACCCACCTGACACGGGGGTCGTGCGTCGGCCCGCACCGGCCTCAGCCACCTCGGCCCGCCACCGCCGTCCGGGCGACCAGGCGTGCGAGGGCCGCTCCGCACCTGATGGAGCCGTCGGCGGGTCAGGCGCGCAAGATCGTCGAACCGGACACCGGGGAGTCAATTCCCGCCACTACACCCACAGGGCCACGCATCACACTTGTCTCACCATTCACAGAGTGGCAGTCTGACATCGGCCGGTCGGGCAAGCGCCTCATATGATCTCCACTTCGGGCGCGGCGACCCGGACGCTCACCGGCATGTGCTGTGCGGGTGCAGATTTTTGCGTGCGCGTTCCCAAAGTCAACACAGTCTCGGATCAACGTGACCAGGAGACGGACGACGTATCCCCGGCGGTCGGACTGCCGGGTAGTGATCCCGAAACAGATTCGCCATCTGATGCGGTCGGAATGACTTGACGGGGGTAGGTCGCGGTGCACGGACCTCTTTTTCGGCATTTTCACCCTGACCGGGTTTTCTCGCGGGAAGTCCCGACCTTTTTCGTGCTCAAGTTGAATTCCCGCCCGCCGATTCCCTGACGGCCCGACGGGTACGACGTCGGCGGGATGCCGCCCCTGTCTGACCACGACCCCCTGCGGAAACCCGCGGAACCGCCCCGGCATGACCGGCCGGGTGCCTGAGCCCTCCGCATTCCGCCTCCATCGCTACGGCCCCGTCCGGAATACCGGTCGGCAGATCCTCCCGGGCGGCCACACTCCCGGGGAAACACCCGGCGCCCTGGGAAAGGGCGTCCCGCCCTCCTTGCGCCATGAGCCGTTCCCGGGTTCGCCCGCCCGGGAACCGACCACCATTTCTCCAGCCGTCGCACGGCCTTGCGTGCTCGACGGCACGGCGACTCGTGCGCCGCAAAAACGCCGTCCCACTGCCGTCGCTTGGCCATCCCATCCGCCCTGAGGAGCTGAAATGCCCCAAGAGCGCGCAGCGCGAGATGCGCACGCCGTAACAGAGTTTCTGCTTTCTCGCGTCGTCGAGCTGCTGGACGTATCCGAAGACGCGGTGGATCGCTGGGCACCGATGCACCGGTACGGTCTGGACTCGGTGAAGGCGGCGACCCTCGCCGCCTCGTTGTCCGCATTCCTGGGCTGGAAGGTTCCGGTCACCTGGATGTGGCAGTACCCGACCGTCGACGAGTTGAGCCGTGCGCTCGTCGAGGGTCCGCGGACCGCGGAGACGGCGCCGCGCGAAGAGCGCCGGGGGGTCTCGCGCGAACCCGTCGCGATCGTGGGCATCGGCTGCCGGTTCCCGGGCGGACCGGACCCGTCCGCGTTCTGGCGGCTGCTGGCCGAGGGCCGCGACGCCGTGGGACCGGTGCCGGCCGCGCGCCGGGAACTGCTGGGCGACAAGGTGCGCTGGGGCGGGTTCATCGACGGCATCGACCGCTTCGACCCGCTGTTCTTCGGCATCTCCCCGCGCGAGGCCGTCCAGATGGACCCGCAGCAGCGCCTGGTGCTGGAGCTGGCCTGGGAGGCGCTGGAGGACGCGGGTGTCGCGCCCCTCAGCCTCGTCGGCAGCGACACCGGCGTGTTCATGGCCTCCTGCTGGGGCGACTACGCCGCGTTGGCGCACTACCGCGGTCCCGACAGCCAGATCACCCCGCACACCGCGACCGGCATGCACGACGGCATCATCGCCAACCGCGTCTCCTACGTCCTCGGCCTGCAAGGCCCGAGCATGGCCGTCGACGCCGCCTGCGCCGGATCGCTGGTCACGGTGCACCTGGGCTGCCAGTCGATCTGGACGGGCGAGAGCGAGCTGGTACTGGCCGGCGGTGTGAACCTGAGCTTCGTCTCCGACTACTACACCGCCATGGACGCGATGGGCGCCCTCGCCCCGGACGGCCGCTGCAAGGCCTTCGACGCCCGCGCCAACGGTTATGTGCGCGGCGAGGGCGCCGGGGTCGTCGTCCTCGCCCCGCTGAGCGTGGCGCTCGAACGCGAACTGCCGGTGTACTGCGTGATCAAGGGCAGCTCGTCCAACAACGACGGTCTGAGCAACGGCATGACCGCGCCGAACCCCCAAGCGCAGGAGCTGATGCTGCGCACCGCGTACCGGCGGGCCGGCATCGCGCCGTCCCTCGTGGACTACGTCGAGTGCCACGGCTCCGCGACCCCCCTCGGCGACCCGATCGAGGTCAACGCCATCGGGGCGGTGCTGGGCGGTGACCGCGGGGAGCCCCTGCGGCTCGGTTCCGTCAAGTCCAACGTCGGGCACCTGGAGGCGGCGGCCGGCATCGTCGGCCTGGTCAAGCTCGCCCTGTCGGTGCGCAACGGCGTACTGCCGCCGAGCCTGCACTACGTCACCCCGAATCCGCAGATCATGTTCGACGAGTACAACCTCACCGTGCAGGACCGGCTGACCCCGTGGCCGCGACGGTCCGACGCGCGCCGCGGCGGCGTCAGCTCGTTCGGCTTCGGCGGCGCGATCTGCCACGTCGTGGTCGAGGAACTGCCGCGCCCCGAGGGCTCGTTGCTCCTGCTGGCCGAGGACTCCCCCGAGGCGCTGGCCGAGCGGGCCCGAGCGCTGCGCGACGAGAGCGACCTGCGGGAGGTCTGCGGGCGGCCGGCCGGCGAGGGCCGGTTCCGGCTCGCGGCCGCCGCCCGCGACATGACCGAGCTGAGGACCCAGCTGGACGCCTTCGCCGCCGGCACCCCGGTCGCCGGGCTGAGCACCGGAGAGCGGACCGCGCGCAGGCCGCGGGTGGCGTTCCTGTTCTCGGGCAACGGTTCGCAGTGGGTGGGCATGGGCAGGCAACTGCTCGCCGGAATGCCGGTGTTCCGGCGGTCCATGATGCGCACCGACCAGCGGATGCGGGAGCTGCTCGGCTTCTCCCTCGTCGACCAGCTGATGGCGCCCGACGGCCGCCTGGACGACATGGACGTCTTCCAGCCGCTGCTGTTCTCCCTCCAGGTCGCGCTGGCCGAGGCGTGGCGTTCCCTGGGCGTGGAACCGGACGTCGTCGTGGGGCAGAGCGTCGGTGAGTTCGCCGCCTCCCACATCGCCGGCGCGCTCGACTTCGACGACGCCTCCCGGCTGGCCGCGTCCCACGGACGGCTGCTCCAGCAACTGGCCGTGGGCCGCGGCGAGGGCATCGTGGTCACGGCCGGCCCGGACGCCGTCGAGCCGCACCTGACCGGCCGGCTGACGGTGTCCGGCTACAACGGGCCGAACTCCACGCTGGTCACCGGCACACCGCAGGAGATCGACGGGCTGATCGAGCGGCTGGCCGAAGAGGGCGTCACGACCCACCGGGTGCGGATGGGCCATGCGCCGCACTCGCCGCTGGTCGACCACGTCCTCGCCCCGCTGCGGGCGGAACTCGAATCCTTGCGGCCCCGCGGTACGCGCATCCCGATGATCTCGACGGTCACCGGCGAACTCGTCGACGGCGCGGAGCTGGGGCCGGACTACTGGGCGGACAACCTGCGCCGGGAGATCCGCGTGGTCGACGCCCTGACGACCCTGCGCGACCACGACATCGACGCGGTGATCGAACTCAGTCCGCACCCGGTGCTGCTCAAGTCGGTGGCGGAGATGCTGCCGGCCACCACCCTGCCCTCGCTCCGGCGCGGCACCGACGAGGCCTGGACCCTGCTGGGCTCGCTCGGCGCGCTGTACGCCGCCGGGCACCCCGTCACGGCGGCCCCGTTCCTCGCGGGCGACCGGGGGCGGCACGTCGCGCCGCGCCGGACCGGCGTCGCGGCCGGCACGCGGCCGTACCTCGTCCCCGTGTCGGCGCACTCGGCGGCCGCGCTGGCCGACACCTGCCGTGAGCTGTCCAACCACGTCGAGCGGGACGCGGGTCTGCGGGTGTGCGACCTCGCCTACACGCTCGCGACCCGCCGCAGCCACCTCAACCACCGGATCGCGCTGCTCGCCCGCGACCGTCAGGAGGTGCTGGACGGGCTCGCCCGGGTGGCCGCCGGCCGGCCGCATCCCGATGTCGTCACGGGCACGGTCGTCGGCAACGCCGGCCGGCGGGTGGCGCTGGTGTTCTCCGGCGGCGGCACGCAGTGGGTCGGCATGGGCCGGGAACTCATGCGGACGCACGCCGGCTTCCGGACGTGGATGCACGCCTGCGACAGCGCCGTGCGCGCGGCCGGCGGCCCCTCGGTGCTGACACAGCTCGACGCCCCGGCCGACCTGGCCCGGTTCGAGGAGATGGACTTCCAGCAGCCCGTCCTGTTCGCCCTCCAGGTCTCGCTGGCGAAGGTCTGGCTGGGACTCGGTGTCCGCCCGGCCGCCGTCGTCGGGCACAGCCTGGGCGAGGTGGCCGCCGCGTGCGTCGCCGGGCTGCTGTCGTTGGAGGACGCCGCCCGTGTGGTGGTCGCCCGGTCGCATCTGCTTCAGCGGAGGGCGGCGCCCGGCGCCATGATCTCGGTCGACCTGCCGGAGCGGGAGCTGCTGCCGTGGCTCGCCCCGTACGCCGGGCAGGCGGCCGTCGCCGTGGTCAACAGTCCCACCAGCGCGGCGGTCTCCGGCTCGCCCGAGGCCGTCCGCGCCCTGGAGGCCGACCTCGGGCGGGCCGGGATCTCCACCAGGAACATCCGGGTCGAGCGGCCGGTGCACAGCCCCGGCATGGACCCACTGGTCCAGCCGCTGCGCGAACGCGTCGCCGGCATCACCCCGCTGACCGGCACCATCGACTTCCACTCGACGGCCCTGGCCGACACGGTCAACCCGGTCGCCGACGTCGACTACTGGGTGCACAACCTGCGCGACCAGGTCCGGTTCGCCGACACGATCGGGGCGCTCGTCGACGACGGCGTCGGCACCTTCATCGAGATCGGCCCGCACGAGACGCTGCGCGGCGCGGTCGAGGAGATCGCGCTGACCCGGGGCGCCCGGGTGCACGCGGTCAACTCCCTGCGGCGCGACGAGAGCGACGCTCGCTGCCTGCTGGCGGCCGCCGCCTCGTTGTACGTCCGGGGCGTCCCGCTGACGTTCGACTCGCTGTTCGCCGACGACGTCGAGGTCGTCGAGACCCCGCTCGTGCAGTGGCAGAAGGAGCGTTACTGGCTGGACAGTGTGCCCCGCGTCGACGCCGGGCCGTCCCTGACGGTGGCGGCCGCGGCCGGGACGGTGGCCGTGGCCGGTCCCGTGGCCGGTCCCGTGGCCGAGCCGGTGGCCGAGTCCGTGGTCACGGCGGCGGCGACCAGGCCGGTGAAGGACATCCTCCTCGGCGAGATCGCCGACGTGCTGGGCGTACCGCAGGACAGGTTCGACGAGGGCGCGAGCCTGCGCGACTTCGGCCTCGACTCGATGCTGGCGATCCGCCTGGTGAACAGGGTGCAGTCGCTGTTCGGGCAGCGGGTGTCGCCGGTGGTGTTCCTCGACGGCCGCTCCATAGCCGAACTCGTCGGCCACCTCGACGAGATCACCGGCCGGCCGGGCGGCACCGCGACGGCACCGGCCGCGCCGCCCTCGGTGGCCGCGCCGGCCCGGACACCGGACTCCGCTCCGTCCGCGGGGGCCGCGCCCGTCCCGGCGCCCCCGGCGCCCCCGGCCGCCCCGGGCCGGACGTTCCTCGACGACCTGTCCGAGGTCGACGCCGAGGAACTGGTCGACGAACTGGCCCTGCGCGGGCTGCTGGACCCCACCGACGCACCGGCGCTGGAGCAGCTGCGCGCCGACGGTCTGGGCCTGGAACTGGCACCGGCGTCGCACGGCCAGGCCTCGCTGTGGTTCATGCAGCAGATCGCGCCCGACGCCGTGCCCTACAACTTCATGGTGGCCGCCCGGGTCCGGAGCGCGGTCGACGAGAAGGCGCTGGAGGGCGCCGTACGGGCCGTGGTGGAGCGGCACCCCGCCCTGCGCACGATCTTCGCGGAGGCGGGCGGCAGCCCCTACCAGGTCATCCTCGACGAACCGGCGTACGAGTTCCTCGTCGTGGACAGCACGGACCTGGACGACGAACAGGCCCGCGAGGAACTCGCCGCGTACGGGCACCTGCCGATGGACCTGGACAACGGGCCGCTGGTGCGCGTGGTGCTGATGACGCGCGGGCCGGCGGACCACTACCTGCTGGTGCTCGTGCACCACATCGCGTCGGACGCGGCGTCGGCCGACGTGATGATCCGCGAACTCCAGGAGTTCTACCAGGGCGCCGGACCCGCCGACGGCGAGCCGGCTCCCCCGTACACGGAGTTCGTCGAGTGGGAGCGGCAGTGGCTGGCCGGTCCGGCGGCCGAGGCGGCGCTGGACTGGTGGTCGGAGCGGCTGGCCGACCCGCCCGCCCACCTCGACCTGTCCACGGCCGAGCGCCCGCCCGGCGTCACCTACGAGGGCCGCGACCTCACGTTCCGCTGGAGCGCCGAGGAGACGCGCGCGCTCCGCGAGTTCGCGGTGCGCGAGGGCGTGTCGATCAGCACCGTCGCGCTGTCCGGTTTCTTCGCCACGCTCAACCGCGCGACCGGCACCGAGGACTCCGTCCTGGCCACCGCCATCGCCCAGCGCGGCGAGCCCGGCTGGGAGTCCGCGATCGGCTACTACCTCAACACGGTGCTGGTGCGGGCGAAACCGGCCGGTGACCGCAGCTTCCGGGAGCTGCTGCGCGAGGTCCACGCCTTCTCGCTCGGCCTGCTCGAGCACATGAACTACCCCCTCGACCTGCTGGCGTCCACCCTGAAGCCGCCGCGGGCCGAGGGCCGCTCCCCGTGGTTCGACGCCGTGCTGAACTGGCTGTCCGCGGACGCCTTCCCGCGCTCCGTCAAGCTCTTCCACGGCATCGGCGACACCATCGCGCCCGACGGCGCCCTGCCCCTCGAACCGCTCCCCGTACGCAGGCACCTCGCCAAGTTCGACCTGGAGATCTCGATGGCCGAGGTCTCCGGCGAGGTGGTCGGCCACGTCCAGTACAAACCGAGCTACCTGGAGAAGCAGACCGTGACGGCACTGCTCGCGCTCTACCGCACCGTGCTCTTCGACTCGATCTCCCACCCCGACCTGGCCCTCGACGACCTCACGCCGGGCGGCCGCCCCGAGGGGACGGACCAGTGACCCAGACCCTGCACGCCGAGTTCGCCGCGCAAGCCGGCCGGACCCCGGACGCCACCGCGGTCTACGCCGACGCCGGTGTCCTGACCTACCGCGACCTGGACGAGCGCTCCCGCGCGCTGGCCGGGCGGCTCGCCGCCGAGGGCGCCGGTCCCGGTGTCCCGGTCGGCGTCTGCGTCGAGCGCACGCCGAACCTGCTCGTCGGCATCCTCGCCGTCCTGCGCACCGGCGCCTGCTACGTGCCACTGGACCCGGGGTATCCGGCCGACCGGCTGGAGTTCATGGTCCGGGACAGCGGGACCCGGCTGCTGCTGACCACGCCCGCCTCCCGGGCCAACTGCCCGGCCGGTCCGACCGTGGTCGTGCTGGACGAGGCCGTGACCACCGAGCCCGGTGAGCGGCCCGTGCCGGCCGTGCCCGCCGACACCGCGTACGTGATCTACACCTCGGGCTCCACCGGCCGCCCCAAGGGCGTGGCCGTCCCGCACGGCGGCTGCGTGGCCATGCTGTCCGCGATGGACCGGGCCCTCGGCGACAGCGACCGCAGCGGCGTCTCCGCGGCCAGCTCGATCTGCTTCGACATGTCGGTGATGGAGATCTTCCCCACGCTGTGCCGGGGCGGTGCCGTCGTGCTCGTGGAGAGCGCGGTCCACCTGCCGGAGAGCCCGCACATCGACAAGATCACCCACCTGCACGCCATCCCGTCGGTGATGAACACCCTGCTCGACGCCGGCGGGCTGCCCCCGAACCTGCGCACGGTCGTGTTCGGCGGCGAGCCGCTGCGGCGCAAGCTGGTGGACCGGGTGTACCAGGAGACCCACGCGGACCGGGTCTTCAACGCCTACGGCCCCACCGAGGGGACCGTCTTCTGCACGTTCGGACCGGTGCCGCGGGACGGGACCGGGGAGCCCACGATCGGCCCGCCGTCGGCCGACGCCCGGGTCTACGTCCTGGACGAGAACCTGAAGCCGCTGCCGGCCGGTGTGCCCGGTGAGCTGTACCTCGGCGGTGCGGGCCTGGCCCCGGGCTACGTCAACCGACCGCGTACCACCGCGGAACGGTTCGTCCCGGACCCGTTCCTGGACGGCGAGCGCATGTACCGCACCGGTGACGTCGTGAAGTTCACCGACGGCGGCGAGCTGGAGTTCGTCGGCCGCTCGGACCACCAGGTCAAGCTGCGCGGCTACCGCGTCGAGCTGGAGGAGGTCGAGGCCCGGCTCACCGGCACCCCCGAGGTCCGGGAGGCCGCCGCCACCGTTCGGGACGACCGGCTCGTCGCCTATGTCGTGCCCGAGGGCGGGGCCCGGGACGGCGTCCGGCTGGACCCGGCCCTCCAGACCGCCATCACCGACCGGCTCGGCGCCGAGGTGCCCGACTACATGGTGCCCCGGACGATCGTGTTCCTGGACGCGCTTCCGCTGGGGCCCGGCGGCAAGCTCGACCGGGCGGCGCTGCCCGAGCCGCCGGCCGCCGAGCCGGAACGCGCCGCGGAGACCGCCGGCACCCCGACCGAGGTGGCGCTGGCGGAGATCTGGGGCCAGCTGCTCAACCGGGACCCGTCGGGCATCGGGGTCCGGGCCACCTTCTACGACCTCGGCGGCGACTCGCTGCTGCTCGTCCGGCTGGCCCGGATGATGACCCGGCGCTTCGGCCGCCGGGTCGGCGTGCCCGACCTGTTCCGCTTCCGTGACATCTCCTCCCTCGGCCACTGGCTCGACACCGAGGACGGCGGCACCTCCGAGGTCGTCGAGTCGGCCCGCCGCCGTGCCACCGCCCGCCGTGCCGTGCTGCGCGGCCGTCCCACCTCCACCGGCAGCTGAGTCACCCCCCACCTCGACGCGAAGTAGGAGCCCCTCATGTCCGACAGCCCCGAGCAGGTCTACGACCCGGGCGACGTGGCCGTCATCGGCGCGTCGTGCCGGTTGCCCGGCGCCCGCTCCAAGGAGCGGTACTGGGACAACCTGGTGCACGGCAGGGAGTCGATCACCTTCCTGACCAAGGAGGAGATCGAGGTCGACGAGACCATCGTCAGCAACCCGTTCTACGTGCGGGCCGCCGGTCTGGTCGACGGTCACGACGAGTTCGACCCGTCGGTGTTCGGCATTAGCGACCGTACGGCGACCCTGATGACCCCGGAGCACCGGCTCTTCCTGGAGAGCGCCTGGGAGTCGCTGGAGGACGCCGGCTACGACCCGGAGCGGGTCACCGGCGAGGTGGGCGTCTACGGTGCCAACAACCCGCAGACCGCCGCGCGTTACAGCTCCCCGCCGGACTGGGCGTCGGTCGGCCCGGAGGTGATGGACCGCAGCCTGGCCTGGACGCCGGACACCCTGACGTCCAACGCGCTGTACTACATGGGGCTGACCGGTGAGGCCGTCACCGTCACCGCCGTCTGCGCCGGCTTCCACTACTCGGTCCACCTGGCCTGCCAGTCGCTGCTGCTCGGCCAGACCGACATGGCGATCGCCGGCAGCGTGATCGTGCGCCTGCCGCACCGGCGCGGCTACCTGTGGGAGGAGAACCGCATCCTCTCCCGGGACGGTCACTGCCGTCCGTTCGACGCCAAGGGCACCGGCTCGGTGCTGGCCAGCGGGGTCGCCACGGTGGTGCTCAAGCCGCTGGCCCAGGCCGTCGCCGACCGCGACCACGTCTACGCCGTCGTCAAGGGCACGGCCATCAACAACAACGGCGTCAGCGCGATGGCCTACGGTCTGGCGCAGCCCGAGCGGATGAGCGCGTGCATCGCCAATGCCATGGAGGTCGGCGGCGTCAGCCCGGACACCGTGTCCATGTACGAGGCCAACGGGTTCGGTCTGCCGATGACCGACGGGCTGGAGGTGAACGCGGCGACCATGGCGTTCGGCAAGCAGACCGGCACCTGCTCGATCGGTTCGGTGAAGGGCAACATCGGCCACGGCGGTGTGGTCGCCGGCGGTGCCGGTTCGATGAAGGCGATACTCGCCCTGCACCACAGGACGCTGGTGCCGACGATCAACCTGACCGAGGTCAACGAGGACCTCGACTTCCCGAGCACCCCGTTCGTGCCCCAGCGGGAACCGGCGGAGTGGGACCCGGAGTGCGGCGTCCGCCGCGCGGGCGTCACCGCGCTCGGCGGCGGCGGCTACAACGCGCACCTGGTGTTCCAGGAGGCGCCGGGCCTCCCCGGGCGTGCCCCCGAGGCCGTCGGCACACCGCGCCTGGTGGTGCTGTCCGCGCTGGACGACGAGGCGCTGGCCCGGCAGCGCGAGCGGCTGCGGGACCGGGTGACGGGCGACCCCGGGCTGCGGCTGGACGACATCTGCTTCAGCCTCGCCATGGGCCGCAAGGTGATGCCCCGCCGGTGGGCGGCCGTGGTGCGCAGCCGTGCGGAGCTGATCGAGGTGCTGTCGGCCGCCTCCCCGGGCGGCCTGGTCGCGGCGACCGGTAGCGCGCCGCAGGTGGACGCGGACGCCATGCGCCGCAACGACCGGGGGCTGCTGCCGTCCGGACAGGACCCGCAGGCGCTGTTCGAGCTGGCCGCCGCGTGGGTGAACGGCCGGCCGGCGGACTTCGCCTCCCTGTACCAGGGGGAGGACGCCCACCGGGTGTCCCTGCCCACCTACCCGTTCCAGCCGCGCCGGTTCTGGCGTACGGACTGGTGACCGTGAGCGCGCCGGCCCCGGGCACCGTGGACCTGGGTGACCCGAACACGTTCGCGGAGTACGACCTCGGCGCGTTCTGGCGCACCCTGCGGGACACCGCTCCGGTGCACTGGAACCCGCCGGCCGACGGCCGCCGGGGGTTCTGGGTGCTCTCCCGCCACGACGACATCCTGACCGCCTACCGGGACGACGTGCACTTCACGTCCGAGCGGGGCAACGTGCTCGTCACGCTGCTGGGCGGCGGTGACGCCGGGGCCGGGCGGATGCTGGCCGTCACCGACGGGCACCGGCACCACGAGTTGCGCAAGATCCTGCAACGGGTGCTCTCGCCCCGGGTGCTCCAGCAGGTCGCGGCGGCGGTACGGGTCAACACCCGGCAGCTGATCCGCGAGGCGGTGGAGACCGGCGGCTGCGACTTCGCCGAGCGGATCGCCAGCCGCATCCCGATGACCACGATCTCGAACCTGCTCGGCGTGCCCGAGCAGGACCGGGACTTCCTGCTGGCCCAGACCAAGACCGCGCTGTCGGCCGACGACGACGACGTGGACGAGGTCGACTCGGAGATGGCCCGCAACGAGATCCTGCTGTACTTCATGGACATGGTCGAGGAGCGGCGCGAGTCGCCGGGCGACGACGTGATCAGCCTGCTGATCGGCAGCGCCGTCGACGGTGTGCCGCTGTCCGACGAGGACATCGTGCTGAACTGCTACAGCCTGATCATCGGCGGCGACGAGACCAGCCGGCTGACGATGATCGACAGCGTCCACACGCTCGCGGCCCAGCCGGAGCAGTGGCGGCGGCTCAAGCACGGTGAGGTCGCGATCGACACCGCCGTGGACGAGGTGCTGCGCTGGGCTTCGCCCACGATGCACTTCGGGCGCACGGTGATCCGGGAGACCGAGGTGCACGGCGTACGGCTGCGGCCCGGCGAGATCGTCACGCTCTGGCACGCCTCCGGCAACCGGGACGAACGCGTCTTCGACCGGCCCGGGGTGTTCGACCCCGGTCGCACCCCCAACAAGCACATGGCCTTCGGCTACGGGCCGCACTTCTGCCTCGGCTCCTACCTGGCCAAGGTGGAGATCGCCGAACTGCTCCGCGCGCTCAGGGACTTCACAGTCGGATTCGAGCAGACCGGTAAGGCCCTGCGCATCCGGTCCAACTTCCTGACCGGGTTCTCCACCCTGCCGGTGCGGTTCCGGCCCGATCACTCCGGACTGAAAGAGGTCGACTGATGAGCGGTAACCCCTTCGAGGGCGGCGAGGCCGACTGGCTGGTGGTGGTGAACACCGGCGGGCAGTACGCGCTGTGGCGTCCGTACCTGGACGTGCCGAAGGGCTGGCGGGTCGTCCACTCGGGGCCGGACCGTGAGGGTGCCCTCGACTACGTCGAGCGGCACTTCACGGCGATGGCCGGGACACCGGCGAGCGACCGCCGGGAGCACGCGTGAACATCTACCTCTCCGGACAAGGGGCCTTCGCGGTGCAGGTCGCGGACGCCCTGCTGGACGAAGGGCACCGGATCCTGGGCGCGGCTGCGCCCCGGCTGCGCAAGGGGCATTCCGACGAGGGCAACGCGCTCTCCTGGGACCGCCTGCGCGCCTGGGCCTACCCCCGGGACATTCCCTGGACGGACTCCGCCGAGCTGCGGGCGATGCACGTCCCGGACGGGGTCGACATCATCCTCGCCGCGCACTCGCACGCCTTCCTCGGCCGCCGGACGCGCGCCAGGGCGGCCGTCGCGACCATCGGCTACCACCCCAGTCTGCTGCCGCTGCACCGCGGCCGGGACGCGATCCGGTGGACGATCCGCGACGGTGACAAGGTGACCGGCGGGAGCGTCTACCACCTCACCGAGCGCACCGACGCCGGTCCGCTCGCCGCCCAGGAGCACCTGTTCGTGCCCCCGGGCTCGACCGCGCAGAGCCTGTGGCGCGACCACCTGGCCCCGCTCGGTGTGCGGCTGCTGCTGAAGGTGGTCTCCGACCTGGCCGAGGGCCGGCGGATCGAGGTCCCGCAGGACGAGAAGCTCGCGACCTGGGAGCCCGCGATGGACGCCCCGCCGCTGTTCAAGCCCGAACTCATCGCCCTGCCGGGCACGACCGCCGTCGACGGCAGCAGGTGGGCGCTGCACGCGCGGTGAGGGCGGACACGGCGGCCGGTCGGGGCGGACACCACCCGATTCCGGCCGCCGCTCCGTCAACCCGGTGACGGAGCCGTCCCCCTGAGGGGCCCTCAGGTCGGTGGCACGCGCGTGCGTCCATTAAGATCACCGCCACAGGACCACTCGCCCACGGGCCGGCTTCGGACGGGCGAGGATGCACAACATCCTCACTTGTCACAGGAACTTTCCGCGGAACCATCCGTACGGGTAGTCTTGTTCGCACTCAACTCCCGCCCCTCATGAGCCAGTTCGAGCAGAACGCCGCCCTGGGCATCCCCTTGCACTCTCTGGGCGGCCTCTTGTCCCGAAACCCCTTGAGGGCCGTCGGGAGTGGGCCACTATGGCGGGCGTTACGCCCTATCCCAATGCAAGGGACCCCTGATGAGACTGACCGACATATCGCTGAACTGGCTGCTTCCGGGCGCCGTACTGCTCCTGGGCATGCTGGTGGCGGTGGCGGTGCTCGTGCGCGGCAAGCGCTCCTCCGGGGAGAGCGCGCACGCGGACGACTCCTGGGAGCGCAGCGAGGAGCGCCGCAGGCGCAAGGAGGCCATCTACGGCACGGCCTCCTACGCGCTCCTTTTCTGCTGTGCGGCGGTGGCGGCGGCCCTGTCCTTCCACGGCCTCGTCGGCTTCGGCGAGCAGAACCTCGGGCTGACCGACGGCTGGCAGTACCTGGTGCCGTTCGGCCTGGACGGCGCGGCCATGTTCTGCTCCGTCCTCGCGGTCCGCGAGGCCAGCCACGGTGACGCGGCCCTCGGCTCGCGGATACTCGTCTGGCTGTTCGCCGCGGCGGCGGCCTGGTTCAACTGGGTGCACGCGCCCCGCGGCGCGGGACACGCCGGTGCCCCGCAGTTCTTCTCCGGCATGTCGCTGTCGGCTGCGGTGCTGTTCGACCGTGCGCTGAAGCAGACCCGCCGGGCCGCGCTGCGCGAGCAGGGCCTGGTGCCGCGTCCGCTGCCGCAGATCCGGATCGTGCGCTGGGTGCGCGCGCCCCGCGAGACCTACCGGGCTTGGTCGCTGATGCTCCTGGAGGGCGTGCGCAGCCTCGACGAGGCGGTCGAGGAGGTCCGCGAGGACAAGAAGCAGAAGGAGGAGACCCGGCAGCGGCGGCGCGACCAGCAGCGCGTGGAGCGGGCCCAGCTGAAGGCGATCAGCCGGGGCCACCGCGGCTTCGTCGGCCGGGGTGCCGGCCGGCAGGTCGAGGTGCAGGCCGTGGAGCGTGGTTCCGCCGCCTCGGCGACCGCGGAGCCTGCCATATCCACCGCGGAGCAACTGCCCGTCCGCGCCCGGCCCTCCCTGCAACCGGTCCGCAGCGGAGCGGCTGAACCGCTGACCGTCGACCTCACGGCCGAGGACGACACCATGGCCCTGCCGCGCCTGGACTCCCTGGAACGCAAGCTCAAGGACCTGGAGCAGCAGCTCGGCTGACCGCGGACGCGCGGTGCGACCGCGACACGGGACGGGGCGTGACCACACCGGTCATGCCCCGTCCCGTCGCCGTCACCGGTTCACGCCGCCTCGGCGCCCAGCTCGAACCAGACCGACTTGCCCACCCCGTGCGGCCGTACGCCCCAGGAGTCGGCGAGGGACTGGACCAGCACCATGCCCCGGCCGTGGGTGTCCTCGTCCGAGCCGGGGCCGCGCAGCTCGGGTCTGCGGGCCACGAAGTCCCGTACCTCCACGCGCAGTCCGCCGGGTTCCAGGACGGCCGTGAGGACCGCGTCTCGGTCGGTGTGCACGAGCGCGTTGGTGACGAGTTCGCTGGTGAGCAGTTCGGCGATCTCCGAACGGCCCGGTCTGCCCCAGTGCAGCAGCAGTTCGCGCAGGGCCCGGCGGGCCTCCGGCACCGCCCTCAGGTCCGCCCGGCCCAGCCTGCGCCTGAGCCGCCGCGCGTGTTCCGTGATGGTGTCGGTCTCTTCCCCCGCTGTCGCCGAGAACGCCCCGATGGTCACGGGACCGCCTCCTCGTGCCTGCCTCTTCATGACCCCCGCCCGCACGCCGCCGGTCCCCTGCCCCTCCTGGTCGAACACGTTCACGGGGGATGCTTGCCCAGCAGACTCCGGGGCACTCCTGACGTATGTCCGATGCCCGGCGGTTCGGCCATATCCACACCGCGCCCCGGCCGGCCGCCGGACGGCGCCGCCGCCACGCCCCGGGCATCCCGGACGCCGCTGGACGCCACGGACGTCCCGTGACGGCGGCGCGGTCCCGCCCGGCACCGGCCGTCGACAAGCCGTCACGGCCCGTGAAACTGGCCGAAACACACTCCCCGGCCGCCCCTCCTGAACCCGTCCGGCCCTCCGCGCGGCCCCCGCGGCAGGCGCGAAACGGCCGGACAGGGCCGGTAAGCCTCATGGCCGCGGCACGTTGCGCAGGTTCGAGCGGGCCATCTGGAGCATCCGGCCGACCCCGCCGTCCAGCACGATCTTGGATGCCGACAGGGCGAACCCGGTGACCATCTCGGCGCTGATCCGCGGCGGGATGGACAGGGCGTTGGGATCGGTGACGACGTCCACCAGGGCCGGGCCCTTGTGCCGGAAGGCGTCCCTGAGCGCCCCGGCGAGCTGCTTGGGCTTCTCCACCCGCACGCCGTAGGCACCGCACGCCCGGGCGACGGCGGCGAAGTCCGGGTTGGTGTTGGCGGTGCCGTACGAGGGCAGTCCGGCGACCAGCATCTCCAGCTCGACCATGCTGAGGGCGGAGTTGTCGAACAGCACCACCTTGACCGGCAGGTCGTACTGCACGAGCGTCAGGAAGTCGCCCATCAGCATGGCGAATCCGCCGTCCCCGGAGACGGAGACCACCTGGCGGCGCCGGTCGGTGAACTGGGCGCCGATCGCCATCGGCAGCGCGTTCGCCATCGACCCGTGCGAGAACGAACCGATGATCCGGCGGCGGCCGTTGGGCGAGAGGTACCGGGCGGCCCACACGTTGCACATGCCGGTGTCCACCGTGAACACGGCGTCGTCGTCGGCGACCTCGTCCAGGACGGCGGCCACGTACTCGGGGTGGATCGGGATGTGCTTGTCCACCTTGCGGGTGTAGGCCCTGACCACACCCTCCAGCGCGTCGGCGTGCTTCTTCAGCATCCGGTCGAGGAAGCGCCGGTCCGTCTTCTCCCGCACCCGCGGGATCAGGCACCGCAGGGTCTCGCGCACATCACCCCAGACGGCGAGGTCGAGCCGGGAGCGGCGGCCCAGCACCTCGGGCCGCACGTCGACCTGGGCGATCCGCACGTCGTCCGGCAGGAAGGCGTTGTACGGGAAGTCGGTGCCGAGCAGGATCAGCAGGTCGCACTCGTGGGTCGCCTCGTAGGCGGCGCCGTAGCCGAGCAGTCCGCTCATGCCGACGTCGTAGGGGTTGTCGTACTGGATGAACTCCTTGCCGCGCAGCGCGTGCCCCACCGGGGACTTGACCTTCCCGGCGAACTCCATCACCTCGGCGTGCGCCCCGGCCGTGCCGCTGCCGCAGAACAGGGTGACCTTGCCGGCCGTGTCGATCATCTCCACGAGCCGGTCGATCTCGGCGTCGCCGGGACGCACGGTGGGCCGGGAGGTGACGAGCGCGCTCTGCGGGGCCTTGTCCGGGGCGGGCTCGCCGGCGATGTCACCGGGCAGGGAGACCACGCTCACCCCGCGCTGCCCGACCGCGTGCTGGATGGCCGTCCGGAGCAGCCGGGGCATCTGCCGGGGACTGGAGATCAGCTCGCTGTAGTGGCTGCACTCCAGGAACAGGCGGTCCGGGTGGGTCTCCTGGAAGTAGCCGAGGCCGATCTCGCTGGACGGGATGTGCGAGGCGAGCGCGAGCACCGGGGCCATGGAGCGGTGGGCGTCGTACAGGCCGTTGATCAGGTGCAGGTTGCCGGGGCCGCAGGAGCCCGCGCAGGCGGCCAGCCGCCCGGTGATCTGGGCCTCGGCACCGGCCGCGAACGCGGCGGTCTCCTCGTGGCGCACGTGGATCCAGTCGATGGCGGCGTTGCGGCGGACGGCGTCCACGACCGGGTTGAGGCTGTCGCCGACGACCCCGTAGAGACGGCGTACCCCGGCCCGGACGAGGATGTCGACGAACTGCTCGGCTACGTTCTGTTTGCCCATACCCCCATGGAGTCACAGGGGCCGCGATCACGCCTCCCACACGGCCGCCGCCGTACGGTCGTCGGCGTAGCCCTTCACCCGCACCTGGGCGTCGGCGAGGAAGGCGGCGAGACCGGGCGGGGTACGGCCGGACCAGCGGCGGGCCAGATAGGCGCCGAGGCCGGGTTCGCCGCGCAGCGGGTCGGCGAGGCCCTCCGTGCACAGCACCAGCGCATCACCCGGCCGGGCTAGCGAGGCCCGGAACCGGAACGGCTCGCGAGGTGGTCCCGGCGCCGGCCCGGACGGCTCCGGCGGGGCCGGGGCACCGGGTGACGCGGCCGGCCGGTCGCGCCCGGCGGTCCCGTCCGGTGGCGGGCCGGAGCCGGTGGCGGGGGCGTCCCCGGTGCCGTCGGTGCCGTCGGAGGGCACGCGCGGCTCGATGTCCTGCCAGTCGCCGTCCCGCAGCCGGAACAGCCCGCCGGCGCCGACGCCGAAGAACACCCGGGTGCGGCACTCCGGGTCGGCGGGCAGCAGCAGGCAGCGCAGGTCCGCCGGGTACCCGCCGGTGCCGGGGTCCGGTCCTGCGGCGCCGGTCCGGAGCCTGCCGAGGCTGTGCTCGGTGAGCCGGTGCAGACCCGACTTCAGGTCGTCGCGCCGGGCCGCCCGGAGGTCCTCCACGAGCCGCCGGTGGCTGCGGCCCACGGCCCGCGCGATCGACCGGCACGCCTCGGCCGCCGCCAGGTGCGCGCCCGGCACGGCCCGGGCGCCGGTCGCCATCGCGACCAGCACCAGCGCCTGCTCCCCCGCTCCGAACCGCACGGTGAGCAGCGAGTCCCGGCGGGGCTCGCCCCGGTACCGCGCCGAGTCACCGCGCAGCGACACGGCCCGCAGCGTGCACGCCCCGCACCGGGCGCCGTCCAGCACGGTGTCCGCGACCAGCTCCCCCAGCCCGTCCGGGTCGGCGGGCGGCAGCGCGGTGGGCTCGGGGTCGTAGGTGGGCGGCCGGGTGCCGACGTACTCGACGGCGTCGGCCCCCGCCCCGGCGCCCTGCGGGGCCCCGTCCGCCGGCGGGGTCCGCTGCGCCGGCACCGCCGCTCTCGACGGCGCCGGATCCGGTTCCGGCTCCGGGGTCCGCGGTGGTTCCCCCGTCACCGCCTTCCGGGCCGAGGCGAACCGGTCGTCCAGGGAATCGGACGCCACCGTGGCACCCGTGTCCTGCGGGGAGTCGTCGTACAACTCCCCCCACCAGTCGTCCTCATGACGGGCGGGTCGTCCCCCCTGCTGGCTCATGCCCCCGATTGTCCACCGCACGGGCCGTGGGCGGACGGGGCATCGGGAAAACGCGGCGCATCGGCGCCGTAGCACGGCGTGTCGGGTGAGCGGCCGAACGGCCGTACGGAGAACGGTTGATGGCCGCCGGGCGGCCCCACCCCCCACGGGAGGACCGCCCGGCGACGTTCGAGGCGGCCGGCTGCGGCCGGACCGCGGGGCTGTCCACGGGTTCCCCGGGACGCGCCCGTGAACCGTGCCACCGGCCGCGCGCCCCGCGGTACGGCCACCTTGGCAGACCCGCCCCCGGTACGGCGATGATGTGCGGCGGCGGGTTTGTGCCGTGGCCGACATCCGCCACGCCGTCCCGCTTCCACCGGTGGTGCGCGGGGAAGGACACGGGGCGATGCTGGCAGCGATAGGCCTGGACGAGACGCACGAGGCGGCGTACCGGGCGCTGGTGTCCGTGGGCGCGGCCGACGTGGCCGATCTGGCGCGGCGCCTGACGCTGGCCGAGCGGGACACCGAGCGGGCGCTGCGCCGGCTGGAGCGGCGGGGTCTCGCCGCCCAGTCCCCGGCGCGGCCGGGCCGCTGGGTCGCGGCGCCGCCCGGGGTGGCGCTGGGCGCCCTGCTGACCCAGCGGCGGCACGAGCTGGAGACGGCGGAGCTGGCGGCGGCGCTGCTCGCCGAGGAGTACCGGGCGGCGGCGGCCGAACCGGCCGTGCACGACCTGGTGGAGGTGGTGACCGGTGCGTCGGCGGTCGCCCAGCGCTTCCTCCAGCTCCAGCTGGGCGCGACGGAGGAGGTGTGCGCGCTGGTGACCGCCGGCCCGACGGTGGTGTCCGGGATGGAGAACGAGGCGGAGGCGCGGGCGGTCGCGCGCGGGGTGCGCTACCGGGTGGTGATGGAGCGCGCGGTGCTGGACCTGCCGCACGGGCTGACCGAGCTGACGGCGGCGCTCGGCCGGAGCGAGCGGGTCCGGGTGGTGGACCGGGTGCCGACGAAGCTGGTGGTGGCCGACCGCTCGCTCGCGATGGTGCCGCTGACCGCGAGGTCCGTGGCGCCGGCCGCGCTGGTGGTGCACTCCAGCGGGCTGCTGGAGCTGCTCGCCGGGCTGTTCGAGTCGGTGTGGCGGGAGGCGCTGCCGCTGCGGCTGGGCGCCTCGGGGGTGACCGAGGAGCGGCCGGACGGCCCGGACGCCACCGATCTGGAGGTGCTCTCCCTGCTGCTGGCGGGCCTGACCGACGCGAGCGTGGCCAAGCAGCTCGACATCGGCCTGCGGACCGTACAGCGCCGGGTGCGGCGCCTGATGGAGCTGGCGGGGGTGTCGACCCGGATGCAACTGGGCTGGCACGCCTGGGAACGGGGCTGGCTGACACGGGAGGAACACCCCTGACGGAACACCGCCGCCTACCGGGAAGCACGGACGACACCGGCTCGGCACGGGTGCGGGGCGGGCGGAGGGACGGGGGCGCGGGTGCGGTGGCGCGCGGGCAGCCGGGATGCGCGGGTACCTGGCAGGACGCGAGGCCGGGGGCGGGGCGCGCGTGCGCGCGACGGGGCGCGAGGCCGGGCAGGCGACCGGGACGCGCGCGGCTACGTGGCGGGGCGCAGGGCTCGGCGGGCGACCAGGTCACACGGGTGCCCGACGGTGCGCGAGGCCGGCGAACGACCAGATCGCGCGGGCGCACAGCGGGGTGCAAGGCCGGGCAGGCGACCGGGACGCGCGCGAGCGCGGCGCTGCGCAGGGCTCGGCGGGCGACCAGGTCAACGGGTGCCCGACGGTGCGCGAGGCCGGCGAACGACCAGATCGCGCGGGCGCACAGCGGGGTGCAAGGCCGGGCAGGCGGCCAGGGCGCGCGGCTACGTGGCGGGGCGCAAGGCCAGCGGCTGATCGGGACGCGCGCGTGCCCGGCGGGGCGCGGAGCCCGGCGAACAGCCAGGTCACGCGGGTACCTGGCGGGGCCGCGAGGCCGAGCGGGAGCCGAGACGCACGCGTGCCCGTCGGCGCCCAAGGCCAGGCGGGAGGCCGGGGCGCGCGGCCACGTGGCGGGGCGTGAGGTCCGGCGGGCGGCCAGGTCACGCGGGTGCGCGGCGGGGCGTGAGGCCAGGCGGACAACCGGCCCGCACGTACCCGGCGGGGCGCAAGGCCAGGCGGGCGGCCAGGTCACGCGGGTGCGCGGCGGGGCGTGAGGCCCGGCGGGCGGCCGGCGTGTGCGTGCCCGGTGGGGCGCGAGGTCGGGTGGGCGGTCGGGGTGCGTGGCTGCGTGGCGGGGTGCGAGGCCCGGTGGATGGGCAGGGCGCGGTGGACGGTGTCGGCCACGACGGTCATGCCGGTGTCGTTGAAGTGCAGGTGGTCGCCGGGGTCGTAGGCGGGCAGCAGGCGGGTGGGGGCGGCCGGGTCGCGGACGGCGGCGTCCGCGTCGGCGACGGCGTCGAAGGCGCCGCCGGTGCGGATGAAGGCGTTCACCCGCTGCCGTACCGCCTCCCCGGCGGCGGTCCAGGCGGGGTACCCGCCGTACGGGGTGAGGGTGACGCCGACGACCGGGATGCCGCGGGCG
The DNA here is from genome assembly GCF_000718775.1 of Streptomyces sp. NRRL S-31. Lineage (GTDB taxonomy): Bacteria > Actinomycetota > Actinomycetes > Streptomycetales > Streptomycetaceae > Streptomyces. The sequence continues at coordinate 52,627 of NZ_JOCB01000006.1, read as the reverse complement.
TGGGCGCGCGCCACCAGGGCGCGGTACGCGTCCGCGTAGGCGGCGGCGTCGCTCACCTCCGGGGTGCCCTTGATGTCGTTGATGCCCTCGAACACCACCAGGGCCCGCACCCCGGCCCGGTCCAGGGCGTCGGCGTCCAGGCGGGCGAGGGCGCTCGGCCCGGTGCCGTCGCGCAGCAGGCGGTTGCCGGCGATACCGGCGTTGAGGACGCCGAGCCGCCGATCGAGCAGCCGGTGCGCGAGCCGGTCGGGCCAGCGATGGTTGGTGTCGGGGGTGGAGCCGTTGCCGTCGGTGAGCGAGTCCCCGAACGCGACGACGCTGCCGGCGGCCGGGCCGCGGACGTCGACTCCGGTGACGTAGTACCAGCGGCCGGTGGTCGCCGAGTACGCGCCGCCCGTCTCGTCGGCGGCGCGGCCGGCGCCGTCCGGGGCCAGGTAGCTGGTCTGGAGGGCGGTGCGGTGGTAGGTGGCGGGCCCGGAGTCGTCCGGGGTGTACACGGTGACGAGCAGGTCGGCGGCGGAGGGAACGGCCAGCGGCACCGGATCGGTGAGCGTGTCCGCGCCCGGCGGGACGGTCGCCTCGGGGGCGCCGTGGAAGGTGGCCGTGCGCAGGGTGCCGGGTACGGCGTCGGGGCCGGCCGCCCGGCGCAGCGCGACGGTGACCGCGCCGAGCCGCAGCGGCCGGGTGCCGAGCCGGTTGCTGAGCCGGACCCGGACGGCCGTGCCGCCGACGCTGAGGTGGACGACGTTGCGGACGGCGGCACCGGGCAGCGCGGCGGCGGTGCCGGAGGGCGCGGTCTCCCAGCTGCCCGTCCAGGGCGGCGGGGCCGGCAGCGCGGCGGCGGGTGCGGTCAGTCCCGTCGGCAGCGTGGGGATCGTCAGCAGCGCGGGGAGGAGGACCGCGAGGAGCCGTGCCGGCCTGCCCATGTGTGCCCGCCCTTCCAGGAGGCCGTCGGGGACGTCCCGATGCCCCGTCGCAGGCACCGTGCCACACGGCCGGTCCGCGCGACCGCAGCGCCGACGCCGGTCCACCCGGTCGGCGTAAGACGCGCCGCGCCGCCGAAGGCCCCCGCCCGGGGGCACTTGAGGGGTGGACCGGGGTGATCCGGCCCGGTCCGCCCCGGCCGTTCGTCACGCCCCCGGTTCCACCAGCGGTTCCGCCTCCGGTTCCCGCGCCGTGCGCGGCCGGGGCGCGAGGACGCCCTCCAGGGTGAGCAGCCACACCTTGCGCTCAAGTCCCCCCGCGTATCCGGTCATCGCCCCGTTCGCGCCGATCACCCGGTGGCAAGGGCGCACGATCAGCAGGGGGTTGGCGCCGATCGCCCCGCCGACGGCGCGAACGGCCGCGCGGGGCGCGCCGATCCGGGCGGCGATCTCCCCGTAGGTGGCGGTGACGCCGTAGGGCACCTCGTCGAGCGCGGCCCACACACGCTGCCGGAACGCGGTGCCGCTGGCGCGCAGCGGCAGCCGGAACGCGGTGAGTTCGCCCGCGAAGTAGGCGGCGAGCTGTCCGGCGGCGGCGCGGAACGGCCCCGGGTCGTCCCGCCAGCCGTCCCGCACGGTCCGCCCGCCCTTCTGCCCGGGCACGGACAGCGAGGTGAGCGCGCCGTCCGCGTCCGCGGTGAGCAGCAGGGGCCCGACGGGGGAGTCCAGGTGGGTGCAGTAGACGGTGCTCATCGGACCGGCTCCCCCGCGACGCTCAGGTGCCGCACGGCGTACGACCGCCAGGGCCGCCAGTCGTCGGGTACGCCGGTGCCGGGCGGGGCGACGTCCGGATCGCCGAGGGCGCGGACGCGGAGGGTGGCGACGGTGTCCGGGTCCATGCCGGGCAGGACGAGCAGGGCCTCCTCGGCGCGCTGCCGGTCGGCGCCCGGGTCCAGGCGTACCGTGCCGTCGGCGAGGGCGGCGGCCAACGCGCCCAGCGGTCCGCCGGGCGCGGCGCCGGCGAGCGCGGCGGGCTCCGGGAAGAGGCGGGTGAGACCGCCGTGGGGCGCGTCGAGCGGCTTGCCGTACCGGCGCACCAGTTCCCCGGCGCCGCGGCGGCCGGCCAGGGCGCGTACGGCGGGTTCCAGCGGGTCCACGGCGCCGGGCGAGCGCAGTCCGGGCCGGGCGGCGACCAGCGGGGCCAGCCGGGGGTCGGCGCCGAGCCGCTCGTCGACGGCGTACGGGTCGGCGTCCAGGTCGAACAGCCGGCGCAGCCGCTGCACGGCGGTGGTCAGGTCCCGGGGGTCGGTGAGGTGCAGCCGGGCCTCGAGCCAGCCGCCCGGACGGGTGCCGGTGCGGGTGCGCGGGGACCGGGTGCGTTCCCGGACGGCGGCGATCCCGGTGCCGTAGGGCAGTCTCAGGGTGCGCCGGTAGGTGCGGGCGCCGGGGGCGCCGGTCACCTCCTCGACGCCCGGGACGGCTTCCCGGGCGAGCTGGTCGAAGACGTCGGCGGCCTGGTAGGGGCCGCGGTGGGCGAGCCGGAGCGGGATGCCGGCGCCGGGCGCGGCCCGGTGGGCGGCCCGGCCCCGGGGGGCGGTGGCCCGTACCTCGGTGGGTGTCGCGGCGTACACCTCGCGGACGGTGTCGTTGAACTGCCGGACGCTGGCGAACCCGGAGGCGAACGCGATCTCGGTGACCGGCAGGTCGGTGGTGCGCAGCAGCACGCGCGCGGTGTGGGCGCGCTGGGCCCGGGCGAGCGCCACGGGTCCGGCGCCCAGCTCGGTGGTGAGCTGCCGCTGCACCTGCCGGGCGCTGTAGCCGAGCCGCGCGGCGAGTCCGGCGACGCCTTCGCGGTCCACGACGCCGTCGGCGATCAGGCGCACGGCCCGGCCGACGACGTCCGCGCGGACGTTCCACTCGGCCGAGCCGGGCACGGCGTCCGGCCGGCACCGCCGGCAGGCCCGGAACCCGGAGCCCTGCGCGGCGGCGGCCGTCGCGAAGAACCGCACGTTGTGCCGTTTCGGCGTCACGGCCGGGCAGCTCGGGCGGCAGTAGATGCCGGTGGTCTCGACGGCGAAGAAGAACACGCCGTCGAACCGCCCGTCCCGGCTGCGCACGGCCTCGTACCTGCTGTCCTCGTCGTTCACGGGGTCCAGTGTGAGCCGGTCGAGGGCAGCCGGGCCAGCGGAAATCGGACCTGGCGTTCCCCACCGCTGGCGGCCGGCGACGCCCCGCGGCCGGGCCGGGGGGCGTTACGACCAGTGGCCGCGCTTCGCCTCCATCGCCGCCTTGCCCTCCGCTCCCCTGCGTTTGAAGGTCTTCTTGAGTTCGGCCCGCAGGCGCGCGTCCGTCTTGGCCACGATCCACTGGTTCTCCCGCATGAGCTTGCGGTAGCTCTCCAGCCGTCGGTCGGCGAGTTCCCCGCTCTCCACGGCGGAGCGCACCGCGCAGCCCGGCTCGCTCTCGTGGGCGCAGTCGTGGAAGCGGCACCGCTCGGCCAGTTCCTCGATCTCGGCGAACACCTGTCCGACGCCGGTCCCGGCGTCGTAGAGGCCGACGCCCCGCAGCCCGGGGGTGTCGATGAGCACCCCGCCGGAGGGCAAGGCGAGCAGGTTGCGGGTGGTCGTGGTGTGCCGGCCCTTGCCGTCGACGTCACGGGCGGCCCGCACGTCCATGACGTCGGCGCCGACGAGCGCGTTGGCGAGGGTGGACTTGCCCGCGCCGGACTGGCCGAGCAGCACGCTGGTACCGGAGCCGACGAGCGCGACGAGCACGTCGAGTCCGTCGCCGTGCAGGGCGCTGACGGTGAGCACGGGCACTCCGGGCGCGCTGCCCTCCACGTCCTGCACGAGGTGGGCCAGGGTGACCGGGTCGGGCACGAGGTCGGCCTTGGTGAGGACGACGACGGGCTGGGCGCCGGACTCCCAGGCGAGGGCGACAAAGCGTTCGACGCGGCCGAGGTCGAGTTCCAGGGCGAGGGACACGGCGACGACGGCGTGGTCGACGTTGGCGGCGAGGATCTGCCCCTCGGACCGCTTGGAGGAGGTGGAGCGGACGAAGGCGGTGCGGCGCGGCAGCCAGGCGCGCACGTACCGCGGGTCGCCGTCGGCGTCGAGGGCGACCCAGTCCCCCGTGCACACGACCTTCGTCGGATCGCGGTCCACGACGAACTCGGTGTCGGCGCGGACGGTGCCGTCCGCGGTGACGACGTCGCACCGGCCGCGGTCGACGCGGATCACCCGGCCGGGCAGCAGCCCGTCGGCGGCGTACGGGGTGAACGCGTCGGCCCAGGCATCGTCCCAGCCGTAGGGGGCCAGCGCGGAGAACACATGAGAGGTGGAAGTCAAGGGAGACCCTTCACAGGGTGGCCCCGGGCAGGCGCGTACGTGCGCGGTCGGTTCAGCCGGTGGCCACGGAGGTGGACTTGAGGAGTTCCTGGAAGAGGGCAGCGCCCAGCACAGTGACAGCCATCGGTCGACACCTCCTCGTCCTCGCTCGCGTCCGCGCACACCACCTCGGTGTGTGCGGCAACTCTAGCCCGCGGGCGGGGCGGTACGTCAACGCGTTTTCCGCGCCCCCGGTCGCCCCTCCTTCTCCGCCCGGTGCCGCGTTCAACCGGCGGCGCAGGGCGTCCCGTTGAGGCGGAAGTCGTCCGGCGGCCGGTTCCCCTCCCGCCTGGTGCCGAGGAAGCCGAAGGTCAGGGCGGTGTGCGCGGCGACCGTCCCGTTGTAGTCGACGGCGGTGGCGGTGACCCGGGAGCCGTCCTGCCGGACCGAGGCGTCCCACGCCCGGCCGGCCCGCTGGCCGTCGCGGAAGGTCCAGGAGACCTGCCAGCCGGCGAGCGCCCGGTCGGTGGTGACGGTGACGGTGGCCTGGAAGCCCTCGGGCCACTGGCTGTCCAGGTGGTAGGCGACCCGGCAGCCGGCCGTCCGGGCGGTGAAGGGCGGGCGGGCCGGGTCCGCTCGCCGGGTGGTGGAGGTGCCCTCGGGCTCGGGGTCGAGGCCGGGGTCGGCTTCGGGGCCGGGGCCGGGGTCCTTGCCGGCGGGCACCGGCACGGTGGCGGTCGCGGCAGGCGGGGCGGTCACGGAGGGCGGGGCGGCGGGTACATCGCCCCGCGTGGGACGGGCCTTGGTGCGGGGGGCGTCCGGGTCGGCGACCGGCCACCGGTCGTCGTGGGCGGCGGCGGTGTCACCGCCGGAGCCGTCGAACGGCATCATCGACACCCCGAGCGCCAGCACCGACAGCAGCACGGCGGTGGCGAGCAGCCCGCCGCGCAGCACCCGGCCGCCGCCGGCGTCCTCCTCGGGGCCGGTGGGGGCGGCACGCCTGGCGTCGGGGACGCCCACGCCGAGCCGGACCCTGGTGGCGCGCCGCCGCCGCTCCAGGTAGGCGAGGCCGCCCCAGCCGATGACCCCGTCGGCCAGCGCGGCCGGCAGTCCGCCGCCGCGCGGGCGCAGGCAGGCGGCGGCCTCGGCGCAGCCCGCACAGGTGTCGAGGTGGCGGGAGAGGTCGGCGGGGGCCTCGGCGGCCGGCGAGCGGGTGACCGCGTCCAGCAGCCGGGCGTAGCCGCGGCACCCCGGGTCCAGCGGGGACTCCAGGTGGGCGCGGTGGCAGCGGTCCCGGAACAGGGCGCGGACCTGCTCCAGTTCACCGGCGACGGTGGCCGGGTCCAGGCCGAGCCGGCGGGCCGCGGTGGGCAGCGGGAGCGCTTCCACCTCGGCCAGCCACAGCAGTGCCGCGTCCGTCTCCGGCAGGTCGCGCAGGCCGCGCAGCGCGACCGGGCGCCGCGGCGGCGGCCCGGCGAACCGGGCGGCGCCCTCGGAGTGGAGCCACAGCCGCAGGTCGGGGTCGAGCCGCTGCCCTCGGCCGTCGGCCTCCCAGGCGGCGGCGGTGTCGCGTACGGCGGTGAGCAGCGCCGGGATCGACGGCTGCCGGGTGGGCGGGGGCGGTCCCGCCTGTGCGCGCTGCCGGGCGTGCGGGAGGCCGGCGGCGTGCACCCCGGTGCGGGCGGCCTCGCGCAGGCCGAGCGCGAACGCCTCGGTCGCCAGGCGATGGGCCGCCGCCGACCCGGAGGTGCACAGGTCCGCGTACGAGAGCACCGCGTCCCAGCACTCCGGGAACAGCGCGGCCTCGGTGTCGTCCTGGGGGGTCGGCAGGTCGGGCATGGGACTCCTGCATCCACGAGCGAGGTCAACTCACCAAGGGCAAAGGGGGAGTTGCGGGAACCCCGCGGGAGGCACCGAGCCTTTCACGTCCTCGACACGACTGACAAGCGGCCTGTTCACTTCCGGTTACCCACGGTGGCGGCCCGGGCCGGGCCCGGGTACCCCACGACTTCCGCCCTCCGGTACGGACGCGGACGCCGTCGTGTTCAAGGGGTCCTACGCCGGTGTCCCGGCCGTCTCCCCGGCGGTCTCGTCCGCCGGGAGGCTGTCCATGAAGGAGCTGACGGAGAACACGGCACGGCCGGGGCCGGGCGGGCCGTAGCCGGGCGGGGAGGAGAGGCCGAAGTCGTCCATGGTCTGCCGGTAGGCCTGGAGCAGCCGGATGTGGTACTCCAGCGGGGCGCCCTGCGGGTTGGCCTTGCCGAGCGGGGTGGTGGGCTCGGGGCACCAGGTGGTGAAGCGGGGCGTGATGCCGTGCGACATGAAGAAGCGCAGGCCCTCGGTGGTGGAGGCGATGGCCTCGTCGACGGTGGTGAAGCCGAACGGCTCGGCCATCTCCACGCCCGCCACGAAGTTCGGGATCACGTTGCGCGCCCCGAACACCTCGGCGGAGTCCAGGATGCGGCGGTGCCACTCGTCCCGGCCGACGTAGCGCTCCTTGCCGGGGCAGTACAGCTCGAACAGCCGGCGGTCCCACACCTCGAAGTTGGGGTGGTAGATCTGCACGCCGTAGTCCTTGAAGCGCTGCACGTCCGCCTTGGGCAGCGCCTGGGCGACGACCTTGCCGATCCAGCGGCCCGGGAAGCGCTCCTCGATGGCCTTGGCGTAGTGGCCGTAGAAGTCGGCCTCGTCCCGGCCGGCCACCTTGGAGGTGATCGCGCCGCCGGTGAGGGTGTAGGCGGTGGACGCCTTCTGGGTGTCGTACCGGTCGATGATCTCCAGGGCCTCGAGGACCTCCTCGACGTCCTTCACCCCGGTGTACGGCCGCCCGGCCGCCTTGTGCTGGCGCCAGTTGTGGTTGATGTCGCAGTACTGGCACTCCTCCTTGGCGCCGAAGTACTGGCAGACCCGGAAGACGGTGAGGTAGATCAGGTAGCCCCACTGGATGGTCGGCGCGACCTCCATCACGGACTTCCCGTTGGAGAGGGTGTGCCGGTAGTACTCGGGCATCGGCGGCACCCCGACGTCGGCGATGCGCCGGCCGTCCAGGTACAGCCCGAGCAGTCCCTCCTCGTCGGCGGCGACCCGGTACGGCGAGGCGGGGTTCACCCGGACGGAGACGACCGTGCGCCGCAGGTCGTAGGGGCCGCCGGTCAGGATGATCTCCTCCGGGGGCCGGCGCAGCGCGGCCTCGCCCAGCTCGGGCAGGGTGCCGTGGTCGAAGGAGAAGATGAAGTACGACTTCGGCTTGACGTCACCGGCCGCCTCGTTGGCGGTGTCGCTCAGGGCGGACTTGTCGAAGGCGACACCGCCCCGCAGCAGGTCCTCCTTGAAGACGGCCTCCCGCGGTACCCCCGGGAACCGCTCCATCAGATCCTCGACCAGCGCGGTACGACTGCCCATCCGTCTGTCTCCTCCCGGTTCAGGCGTACGTCTCTCACCGTATGCCCCCGCCGCCGGGGAGGCCGTGCCGGGTCCCCGCACGCCGCGCGGGGTCGCCGGTACGGCGGTGCCGGCGGGCGGGGGACCGTCCCGCGGCGGCGCCCTCAGGCCGTCCGCTCCAGTGCCGCGTGGTCGACGGTGTGCAGCAGCGCGCCGCCGGACGCCAGCCGCTCCGCCTCCTCCACCACCACCCGGCCCAGGCGGGCCAGCTCGTTGCCCTGCGAGCCGGCCAGGTGCGGGGTGACGAAGGCGTTCGGCAGGTCGTACAGCGGGGAGTCGGCGGGCAGCGGCTCGGGTTCGGTCACGTCCAGCACGGCGCTGAGGCGTCCCGCGCGCACCTGGTCGACCAGCGCCCCGTGGTCGACCAGGGCGCCGCGCGCGGTGTTGACCAGCACCGCGCCGTCGGGCATCAGCGCGAGTTCGCGGGCGCCGATCAGCCGGCGGGTCTCGGGGGTCTGCGGGGCGTGCAGGCTGACCACGTCGCTGGTGCCGAGCAGCTCGTCCAGCGGCAGCAGCGGTACGCCGAGGCGGGCGGCCTCCGCCGCATCCACGTACGGGTCGGCGAGCGTGACCGCGAGGTCGTGCGGACGGAGCAGTTCGATCAGGCGGCGGCCGACCCGGGAGGCGCCGACGACACCGACCCGGCGGCCGTGGTTGCCGACGCCGGTGAGGATGCCGTCGTAGGGGAAGGCGCGTCGCTCGCGCAGCCGGTCGCGGAGGGCGAAGACGTCCTTGCCGGCGAGCAGGATCACGGCGAGGGCGTACTCGGCGACGGGCAGGGCGTTGGCCTCGGCGGCCGAGGAGACGGCGATGCCCCGCCGCCACACCTCGGGGGTGGCGAAGCCCTTGACCGAGCCGGCCGCGTGCAGCACGGCGCGCAGGCGCGGGGCCGCGTCCAGGGCGGGCGCGTCCAGGCGGGGACAGCCCCAGCCGGTGATGAGCACCTCGGCGCGGGCGAGGGCCGCGCGCGCCCGGGGGCCGGTGAAGTCGTCCGCGACCAGGGAGCGGTCGATGTCCACGCAGGCCCCCAGCCGGGCCAGCAGTTCCGCCGGGAAGACGAGCGGCAGGTTGCGCGGTGTCATGGCGAACAGGGCCTGGGGACGCTCGGGCAAGGTCGTGACCTTCCGGGCTCGGTGACGCACGGCGGCGGCCGTTCTCTACGGTAGGCGGCGGCGGATGAGAGGGTCAACGCACACACTCGCGGTGGGAGGCGGGATGACAGACGCGGCGCGGAAGGTCACCAACTGGGCGCGGAGCATCACCTACGCGGTCGGGGAGTTCCACCGTCCGGACACGTTCGACGCGCTCCGGAGCGTGGTGGCCGGCAGCGCGAAGGTGCGGGTCCTGGGCAGCGGGCACTCCTTCAACCGGATCACCGATCCCGGTCCCGAGGGGGTGCTCGTGTCGCTCGCCGGTCTGTCGCCGCTGATCGACGTGGACACCGCGGCGCGTACGGTCCGGGTCTCCGGCGGTGTCCGGTACGCGGAACTCGCCCGCGCGGTCGACGCGCGGGGTCTGGCCCTGTCCAACATGGCGTCGCTGCCGCACATCTCGGTGGCGGGCTCGCTGGCGACCGGCACCCACGGCTCCGGGGTGGGCAACGCGCCGCTGGCGGCGGCGGTGCGGGAGGTCGAGCTGCTCACCGCCGACGGCTCGACGGTGTCGATCGGCCGCGGGGACGCCGGGTTCGACGGGGCCGTCACCTCGCTGGGCGCGCTCGGCGTGGTCACCGCACTCACCCTGGACCTGGAGCCGGCGTACCGGGTCGAGCAGTACGTGTTCACCGAACTCCCGCTGGAGGGACTGGACTTCACGGCGGTGGCGGGGGCTGCGTACAGCGTGAGCCTGTTCACCGACTGGCGGCGCCCGGGGTTCCGGCAGGTGTGGGTCAAGCGCCGGACCGACCAGGCGCCCGTGGACTTCCCGTGGGCCGCGCCGGCCACCGAGGCCATGCATCCGGTGCCGGGGATGCCCGCGGCCCACTGCACCGCGCAGTCCGGTGTGCCGGGGCCGTGGCACGAGCGGCTGCCGCACTTCCGGGCGGAGTTCACGCCCAGCAGCGGCGCGGAGATCCAGTCGGAGTACCTGCTGCCGCGCTCGGCGGCGACGGCAGCGCTGCACGCGGTCGACGGCGTGCGGGAGACGGTCGCCGGGGTGCTCCAGATCTGTGAGGTGCGGACGGTCGCCGCCGACGCGCAGTGGCTCAGCCCGGCCCACGCACGGGACTCGGTGGCGCTGCACTTCACCTGGGTGCGGGACGAGGCGGCGGTGCTGCCGGTGGTGCGCCGGCTGGAGGAGGCGCTGGCCCCGTTCGAGCCGCGCCCGCACTGGGGGAAGGTGTTCGGCATCCCGGCCGCGCGGCTGCGCGACCGGTATCCGCGGCTCGCCGGCTTCCGGGACCTGGCCCGTTCCCTGGACCCGGCCGGGACGTTCACCAACGCCTTCGTGCGGGACCTCCTCGACGGGTGACAGCCGTGCCACGACGGCTCCGTCCGGCCGGCGGCGCCGGAGTCCGCCCGGCCCGGGGCCGTCCGGGGGTTTCACCCGCCTCCCGTTCCGGCAGTACTTCCTCGGGTTCCCCGAGGGGCCGGAGGGTGCGGCGCGGGGCCGAAGGGAGCGGCCCGAGAGCGAAAGGGGGCGGCGCGGTACGGGGAACCAGCGGACCGGCACCACGGGATGAGCGAGGAGATGCATGTCGTTGCGCACGACCACCGAGTACGTCGAGGACGTCTCACCGGGTTCCGGGGCGCTGCCGCCCCGCGCCCGGTACGCCTCCTCCGACGCCCTGTCCCTCTCCCTCAACGGCAGTTGGCGCTTCCGGCTGTCGGACACGGCCGACGCCGAGGACGACTCGTTCGCGGCGACCGGGTACGACGCCGGTGGCTGGGCCGAGCTCCCGGTCCCCGGCCACTGGGTGCTCCAGGGCCATGGCTCGCCCGTCTACACCAACCACCGCTACCCGTTCCCGGTCGACCCGCCCCGGGTGCCCACCGAGAACCCGACCGGTGACCACCTGCGCGCCTTCGACCTGCCCGGCGACTGGCCCGCGGACGGCGGCGCCGTGCTGCGCTTCGACGGTGTGGAGTCCTGCGCCCGGGTCTGGCTGAACGGCACGGAACTCGGCGAGTTCAAGGGCTCCCGGCTGCCGCACGAGTTCGCCGTCGGGCACCTGCTCAGGCCGCGCGGGAACGTCCTGGCGGTCCGCGTCCACCAGTGGTCGGCGGGCTCGTACCTGGAGGACCAGGACCAGTGGTGGCTGCCGGGCATCTTCCGGGACGTCACCCTGCTGCACCGGCCGCCGGGCAGCGTCCTCGACTTCTTCGTGCACGCCTCCTACGACCACACCACGGGCGAGGGCACGCTGCGGGTCGACTCCGACGTGGACGGCCGGGTGACCGTCCCGGACCTGGGCGTCGACATCGCCACCGGCGAGCCGGTGACGGTGCCGGTCCGGCCGTGGTCGGCGGAGACGCCGAGGCTGTACGATGGGGTGCTGGCCACCGCGGGCGAGCGGGTGCGGCTGCGCATCGGCTTCCGCACGGTGGATCTGGCCGACGGCCTGATCAAGGTCAACGGCAGGGCCGTGCTGTTCAAGGGCGTCAACCGGCACGAGTGGCACCCCGAGCGCGGCCGGGCGCTGGACGTCGACACGATGCGCGAGGACGTGCTGCTGATGAAGCGGCACAACATCAACGCGGTCCGCACCTCCCACTACCCGCCGCACCCGGCCTTCCTCGACCTCTGCGACGAGCTGGGCCTGTGGGTGATCGACGAGTGCGACCTGGAGACGCACGGCTTCACCGAGCAGGACTGGCGGGACAACCCCGTCGACGACGACCGCTGGACCCCGGCCCTGCTCGACCGGGCGGCCCGGATGGTCGAGCGGGACAAGAACCACCCGTCGGTCGTCCTCTGGTCGCTGGGCAACGAGGCCGGCACCGGCCGGGGCCTGACCGCGATGGCCGACTGGATCCGTGGCCGGGACCCCTCGCGGCTGCTGCACTACGAGGGCGACCGCGGCTGCCGGGACACGGACGTGTACGCGCGCATGTACGCCGGCCATGCCGAGGTCGACCGGATCGGCCGGGGGCTGGACGGCGGGCCGCGCAGGCGCCGCGAACTCCCCTTCATCCTCTGCGAGTACGCCCACGCCATGGGCAACGGCCCCGGCGGACTCGCCGACTACCAGTGGCTCTTCGAGTTCCACAACCGGCTCCAGGGCGGCTTCGTCTGGGAGTGGATCGACCACGGCATCGCCCATCCGGAACTGGGCTACGCCTACGGCGGTGACTTCGGCGAGGAGCTGCACGACGGCAACTTCGTCTGCGACGGTCTGCTGTTCCCGGACCGGCGGCCCTCCCCCGGCCTGATCGAGTACAAGAAGGTGATCGAGCCCGTCGCCCTCACCGGCGACGGCACGCCGGGCACCGTCCGCGTCACCAACAAGTACGACTTCGCGGACCTGTCGGCGCTGGCGTTCACCTGTTCCTACGAGGTCGAGGGCGAGCCGGTGGCGTCCGGCGCCCTGCCGGTGCCCGCGCTGGCCCCCGGGGAGTGGGCCGACGTCGCCCTGCCCGCCGTACCCGCCGGGGCACCGGCCGGCGAGGCGCACTGGACGGTCCGGGCCCGGCTCGCCGCCGACACCCCGTGGGCAGCGCGGGACCACGTCGTCGCCTGGGGCCAGATCCCGGTGGCGCCGCGCCGGGTGCCGTACGTCGCCGCGACCGCCCGGCCGGTGACCGGCGACGGCGTGATCACCCTGGGTCCGGCCGTGTTCGACGCCCGGACCGGCGCGCTGCGGGGCGTCGGCGAGGTGCCCGTCACCGGTCTGCGCCTGGACGTGTGGCGGGCGACCACCGACAACGACGACGGCGCCGCCTGGCAGGACGACCCGCGCCACGGGCTGCTCTGGCGCGAGCTGGGCCTGCACCGGATGCGGCACCGCCTGGACGCGGTGGAGGCGGGCGGGCACGACCTGACGGTCCGCACCCGGGTGGCTCCGGCCGCCCGGGAGCTGGGGCTGTCGGCGGTGTACCGGTGGACGTCGGACGGCGACCGGCTCCGGCTGACGGTGTCCACGGTCCCGGACGGCGACTGGACCGTCCCGCTGCCCCGGCTCGGCATCCGCTTCGGCCTGCCGGCGGCCGACCGCGTCCGGTGGTACGGCGGCGGCCCGGGCGAGGCGTACCCGGACACCAGGGCGGCGGCGCTGACCGGCCGCTGGCAGTCGACCGTGGACGAGCTCCAGACGCCGTACGTGCGCCCGCAGGAGAACGGCGCCCGGATCGACGTCCGCTGGGCGGAGCTGGGCGGTCTGCGCGTCGAGGGCGACCCGGTGTTCCACCTCACCGCCCGCCGCTGGACCACCGAGCGGCTGGACGCCGCGACGCACCGCACCGACCTGGTGCCGGGCGACACGGTGTGGGTCAACCTCGACCACGGGCAGCACGGCATCGGTTCCCAGTCCTGCGGACCCGGCCCGCTGCCCCGGTACCACCTGCGGGCCGAACCGGCCCAGTTCTCGTTCGTCTTCTCCGTCCCCGCCGGGTAGGCGCCGGGGGGCCGCGCGTCCGCCGGCCGGACCACCTGCCCACTTCCTAGATGGCCTAGGATCTCGCCTGGACATCCAAGGAGGTGGGCGGGTGGCCCGTGCGGGACTGAGCGCGCCGCGGCTGGTGGCGGCCGCCGCCGAGATGGCGGACGAGGTCGGGCTCGACAACGTCAGCGTCTCCGCGCTGGCCCGCCGCTTCGGCGTGAAGGACGCGAGCCTGTACTCGCACGTCCGCAACCTCCAGGACCTGCGCACCCGGCTCGCGCTGCACGCGGGCGGCGAACTGATCGACCGGATCGCGGCGGCCGTGGCGGGCCGGGCGGGCAAGGAGGCGCTGACGGCGTTCGCCGGCGCCTACCGGGAGTACGCCCTGGAGCACCCGGGCCGGTACGCGGCCACCCAGCTCCCCATCGACCAGGCCCTGATCGCTGATTCCCCCGCGCTGCGCCGCACCGCCGAGATCACCTACGGCATGCTGCGCGCCTACGGCCTCGGGGAGCCGGACCTGACCGACGCGGTGCGCCTGCTGCGCAGCACCTTCCACGGCTACTGCGTGCTGGAGGGCGCGGGCGGCTTCGGCGCGGAGCGGGACGTGCGCGCCTCCTGGGACAAGGCCGTCGACGCCCTGCACATCGCCCTGACCCACTGGCCCCGGGAGCGCGGCGACGCCGACTGACACCCCGTACCACGAGGGCCACGGGCAGCGGTCCGGTGCCGCCGCTCGCACGGGCGGAGCCGCGCCGCCCGGGGCCCGTCCCCCGATCGGCGGGGCGCCACCGGCACCACCGACCACGCGGAAGGCGGCGACCGGGCCGCCCGCCCGAGGCCACCCGCACCTCCCCGTCCCCCGGCGGGCCGCCGGCCTCCCGTTCCGCCACGGACACCGGCTCCCCGTCCCCGACCGCCAGGGAGCGGGCCACCACCGGCAGGTCCGCTTCGACTAGCGTCGTGACATGACCAGCGACATCTCCCCCAGCCTCGCCGACGCCCTCGCCGCCGGGACCGTCGTGCTCGACGGCGGCCTGTCCAACCAACTGGAGTCGGCCGGGCACGACCTGAGCGACGCGCTCTGGTCGGCGCGGCTGCTCGCCGAGCGGCCAGAGGCGGTCACCGAGGCCCACCTCGCGTACTTCCTGGCGGGCGCGAGCGTGGCGATCACCGCCAGCTACCAGGCCACCTTCGAGGGCTTCGCCCGGCGCGGCATCGGTCGCGCGGAGGCCGCGCGGCTGCTCGCCCTCAGCGTGGAACTGGCCCGCACGGCGGCCCGGCGGGCGGCGGACGCGGGCGTCGGGCGCCCGCTGTGGGTGGCGGCTTCCGTCGGCCCGTACGGGGCGATGCTCGCGGACGGCTCCGAGTACCGGGGCCGGTACGGGCTGAGCGTGGCGGAGCTGGAGCGGTTCCACCGGCCCCGCGTCGAAGCGCTGGCCGCCGCCGCGCCCGATGTGCTGGCGCTGGAGACCGTCCCGGACACCGACGAGGCCGCCGCGCTGCTGCGGGCGGTACGGGGTGCGGGGGTGCCGGCCTGGCTGTCGTACACGGTCGACGGCGCGCGGACCCGGGCCGGGCAGGGGCTGGAGGAGGCGTTCGCCCTCGCCGCCGACGCGGACGAGGTGATCGCGGTCGGGGTGAACTGCTGCGCGCCGGCGGATGTCGAGCCCGCCGCGCGGATCGCGGCGCGGGTCACCGGCAAACCGGTCGTCGTCTACCCCAACAGCGGCGAGGGCTGGGACGCCGGGACACGGACCTGGCAGGGGCGTACGACGTTCAGCGCGGCGCAGGTCACGGCGTGGCGGCAAGCGGGGGCCCGCCTGATCGGAGGCTGCTGCCGGGTGGGTCCCGAGGCGATCACGACGATCGCGTCGCACGCGACGTGAGGTCCGTGGGCGCGCCGGGGGGCCGGGGCGCCGTGCGGGAGCGTCCGGTTCAGGACGCTCGGGTGCGCGGGCGCGGGCGTCGGCAGGCGTGTGGGGTGCGCGCGGTGGCGATGGCCGCCGATGCCGGGCTGCCGGGGCGTCCGTGCGGGGCTCAGCGGCGCAAGGCGCCCACCGAGCGGCGGAGGCGGCGCATCGCGGCGGCGAGTTCCGCGCCGGGGGCGCGGGGCACCGTGTGCGGCGGCCGGGGCGGCGGCGGAACGGTGGCGGCGGTCGTCCACAGGGCGACCTCCGCGTCCCGGGGGCCGTACGCGATGTGCGGATCGCCGTCGCCGAACACCTGGACCGGGTGGGTGGCGTCCCACACCGCCCAGCCGGGGTCCCCGGTCGTCGCGAACCGCACCCACGCGGCGTGCATCGCGTCGCACAGTTCCTGCGGCGCCCCCTCACCGGCCAGCTTCCTCGACTCGGGCAAGTCCCCGGTGGCGAAGACGAAGCCCAGCTCCAGGGCGTGGCAGGCGCCCAGGCCGGGCAGCAGGGAAGGCCACGCGAACTCGTACACGTAGGCCGCCCCCGTGCGGGCGTCGGCGAGCCGGTGCAGCGGTACCCGCAGCAGGTGGTCGGTGACCATCTGGCCCACGGTCTCGGCGGCCCCGGCCTCCGGGTGCAGGACGCGGTAGCCGCGCGGTATCTCGTGGCCCGCGTGGCAGCGGGCCATCGCCCCGGCCAGGGCCACCGCGCCGAGCCGGTCCACGCGCTCCACCAGCCCGCCGGGCACCAGCCACAGCCGGTACTCGTCCCGGGTCCAGCCCATGAGCAGGTCGACGTCCCGGGCGGCGGTGCCCTCGGTCAGCGCCTTCAGCGGGTCGCCGGGCACCACGTCCCCGTCCACGACGATGCCGAACGCGGGGCCGCCCAGTACCGGACTGCCGAGCCGGCCGACCTCGGCCTGGGTGCGCAGCAGGAGGTCGCGGTCGACGGCGGCGAACGCCTCGGCGGTGGCGGGGATCCTCAGCCGGGCCGCCATCCGCCGCACCATCCGCCGTACCTTGTCGCGGTCCGACACCTCGGGCGGTCCGCTCTGGAGCACCGCCCGCCGGACCAGGCCCTGGGTCTGGGGCGCGGCGAGCAGGACGCCGGCACTGATGGCACCGGCCGACTGACCGCACAGGGTGATCCGGCCGGGGTCGCCGCCGAACGCCTCGATCGTGTCGTAGACCCAGCGCAGCGCGGCGAGTTGGTCGCGCAGGCCGGGGTTGGGCGGCGCGTCCGGGAACAGCCCGTAGCCCTCCACCCCCAGCCGGTAGTTCAGCGAGACGCAGACGACGCCGTCCCGCGCGAAGGCCCCGCCGCCGTACACCGGTACGGCCGAGGAACCCCTGGTCAGCGCTCCTCCGTGTAGCCAGACCAGCACCGGCAGCCGGGCGCCGGGCCCGGGCTCGGGGGTCCACACGTTGAGGTTCAGGCAGTCGTCGCCGGGGATGTCCGGGTCGGAGAGGTACTGGGCGAACGCCTCGGAGTACGGCGGCTTCGGCGCGGTGGGCCCGAAGGCACCGGCGTCCCGCACCCCGTCCCAGGGATCGGGCGGCTGTGGCGGACGGAACCGCCAGGGGCCGACGGGCGGCGCGGCGTACGGGATGCCCCGGAAGACCGCGATCCCCCGCTCGTACCGGCCGCGCACGGCCCCGTGGGGCGTTCTGACCACGGGGTCCGTCTGGTCTGCCGTCATCGCCCACCAGCCCTTCGTCGCACTCGCGCACCTGGACAGCGGTGTCGTGCACCGTTCACATCAGAGCACCACACCGCCCTGATGTATTCCCGCGCACGGAACGGATATGGGCCGTTCGGCGGACGTCCCGGCGCCGGGCCCGGTGGGCGGAGCACGGTGACAGCCGGGCTCGGTGACGGCCGGGCACCTCCCGCACGGGGTGTCCGGCCGTCGCCCTGGTCGTTTCCTTGCCCTCGTTCCGTTGTCCCTGAGGCCCTCAGTGCCTCAGTTCCTCAGTTCCTCACTCCTCCTCGCCTCGGCCGTCGGCGGCGACCAGGGCCTCCACCACGTCCACGGCGCTGCCGTCGTGATCGCTGCCGGCGGTGCCGCTGCCGTTCTGGACGTTGGCCGCGCGGTCGATCTCCAGCCAGGAGTCGGCATGGGAGTTGTCGACCACGGTGATCAGGCTCTCGGCGACGGCGGGTACGGCACCGGCTCCGAGGAGCGCGGCGGCGACCGCCGTGGCCATGCCGAGCCGAGGTACGGCACGGGTCACACGCCCACGCCCTCGGGGGCGAGCCGCTCACGGGCGATGTTGCGCTCCAGCAGGGTGGTGGCGGCCTGCACGCCGATCCCGCTCGCGGGGTCCACCTCCGGCAGCCGGCCGTCGGCCTCCTTCAGACCGGAGAGCGCGGAGTCCATCGCCTCGTGCGCGGCGAACAGGCACGGGGTGCTGTAGATGGCGACGTCCACACCGAGGTCGGACAGTTCGCCGAGGGACAGCCGGGGCGACTTGCCGCCGGCGATCTGGTTGAACAGCAGCGGCTTGTCCCCGACGACCTCGCGGATCCGCTTGATCCACTCGACGCTGCGGACCCCGTCGACCAGCACCACGTCGGCTTCGGTGGCGGCCAGCGTCTCGGCCCGGTGCAGGATGTCGTGCTCGTCGGTGGCGTCCGTCCGGGCGACGACGACCAGGTCCTTGCGGGTCTCCAGGACCTTGTGCAGCTTCTCCAGGTACTCCTCCAGGGGCAGCACCTGCTTGCCGTCGGCGTGACCGCAGCGGCGGGGCCGCTTCTGGTCCTCCAGGATCACGCCGGAGGCGCCGATGCGCTCCAGCCCCTCGACGACGTGACAGGCGACCTCCGGGTCGACGTACCCGTCGTCGATGTCGACCAGCAGGTGGTGGTGCGGGAACGCGCCCCGCAGCCGCTGGACGAAGGCCACCATGTCGGGCCAGGCGATGAATCCGATGTCGGGCAGTCCGTAGTACGAGGCCGCGAAGCCGAACCCCGAGACGAACATGCCGTCGTAGTGCTTGGCCGCGATCGACGCGGAGTACATGTCGTACACGCCGATCAGCGGTGTGGTCCCGGGCCCGGCGATCCGGTCGCGCAGCTTCTTCCCGTAAGTCAAGGTCCGGCTCCTCGTGTGGGTGGGTGACACGCGGCGGGATGGGCCGCGCGTCTCGACGCCCTTTGCCAAGACAAGAGCTTCTCTTAATGATCGCGTGACCTTCTGCCTACGCGAGCTTTACTCACCCCAACGGGGGAACCGGTTCACCGCAGAAACGTCACTGGTCGCTCCCGGCGGCCCAGCCGAGCCCGCCGTTCAGGTGAGCCAGGAAGTCCGGATCGCGGTAGGCGTCGGTCGCGTGACCGAGGGCCGTGTAGAACACGCGTCCGCCGGCCGGGCCCCGCTCGCGGCACCAGGAGAGCGGGTGGTCGGCACCCATTCCGCCACCGTCGTACGACGTCTCGTCGGCGCGCAGCAGCACCCGTGCCCGGCCGCCGGGCACCCGGTCGAAGTCGTACCACTCGTCGGTGAACTCCCAGACGGCCGGCAGGTGCCGGGTGGCGGGGTGGCCGGGGTCGGCGACCAGGGCCCGGCCCGGCTGGTGGGCGGGGTGCCGGGTGAAGCGGGCGCCGAGGAGGGTGCCGTAGTACGGCCACCCGTACTCGGTGCAGGCCGCCGCGTGCACACCGGCGAAGCCGCCGCCCGACCCCGTGTACCGCGCGAGCCGCTCGCGTCCGGCCGGGGTGAGCACCTCCCCGCTGGTGGACAGGAAGACCACGGCCGCGAAGGCGTCCAGCGGACGTTCCAGGTCCGCCGGGTCCTCGGTGTGCTCGACGGCGAACCGGCCCAGTGCCCGGACGGCGGCGACGGCGTCCGGGATGGAGTCGTGGCGGTAGTCGGCGGTGCGGGTGAGGACGAGCAGACGAGGTGCCATGCCCCCGGACTGTAGGCACGGGGGGCGAGGCGGTCACCCGCCCTGGCGCACGCCGTTGTCGGGCGCTCCGTCGCCGTACGGCGGGAGGTCGCCGCGCTCGACGAAGCCGGCGCCGTGGGAGCGGGCGGCAGCGGGCCGGCGGGCTCCGCCTGCGTGGGGCGGCGCACGGCGGCCGCGGCCTCGCGCAGGACCCCGGCCGCCACCTTCCGTCAGCCGACCGCGCCCCGGTCCGGGAGCGAGCCCGGCCCGCCACGCGTCACGGCTACGGACGCGCCGGTCCCCCAGGCCCCCCACCGCTCCGGTCACGCCCACCGCTCGGGCCGGTCCCACCGTTCGGGCCCACCCCACCACTCGGACCCGCCCCACCGCTCGGGCCGGTCCCACCGTTCGGGCCGCCCCCAGCGCCGCCGTTTCCGCCGTTTCCGTCGTTTCCGCCCTCGCCGGTGTCGTCCGCGCCGTCCCCGGTGCCGCGACCGCCCGCCTCCGACCCGTGCGCCTTGTGCGGGTGGTGGGGGTTCTTCGCATGGGTGCGCAGCCGGGCCGTGACGTCCTCGGGGGGCAGGAACCGGGACCAGCGTTCGGGGTACTCGGAGGGCATGTCGGGGTCGTCGGGGTCGGTCTCGCGGACCGCCGCCGCGCGCGCCACGTACTCGGCGACCTGCACCTCCCGCATCCGCTCGTTGACCTCGCGTGCGGCGGCCGTGGCGGCGGCCGGCCAGACCCGGTCGATCGCCGCGTTCACCGCGGCGCCCACGAGCACGGCGAAGGCGGACACGCCGATCCACAGCAGGACGGCGACGCTTGCGGCGAGGGAGCCGTAGATCGTGGCGCCCTCGATGGTGTGCGTGAGGTAGATCCGCAGGAGGAAGCTGCCCAGCACCCACATGGCGAGGGCGACCAGGGCGCCGGGCACGTCCTCGATCCACGGGGAGCGGACCGGCACCGAGACGTGGTACAGGGTCGTCAGGAAGACGATCGACAGGACGATCACGACCGGCCAGTACAGGACTTGGACGACCGTCGCCGACCAGGGCACGATCCGCACCACCGCGTCCGGCCCGGCCACCATCAGCGGCAGCGCCACCGAGCCGATCAGCAGCGCCACGATGAACAGCAGGAACGCCATGATCCGGGTCTTCACGATGCCCCGGACGCCGTCCAGGCCGTACATCACGGTGATGGTGTCGATGAAGACGTTCACCGCGCGCGAGCCCGACCACAGGGCGAACAGGAAGCCTATGGAGATGACGTCGGGCCGGCCGCCCCTCATCACGTCGTGCAGGATCGGCTCGGCGATCTCCTTGACGCCCTTGTCGGACAGGACCGTCCGGGAGGCCTCCAGCAGGTTGGTCTCCAGGCTGGAGATGGTGTCGGCGCCGGTCCAGTCGTCGACGTAGCCGAGGAGTCCGATCAGGCTCAGCAGCAGCGGGGGCACGGAGAGCAGCGTGAAGAACGCCGCCTCCGCCGCCAGGCCCAGGATGCGGTACTCCATGCAGGAGTTGACGGTGTCCTTGAGCAACAGCCAGGCGATCCTGCGCTTGGAGACGTTCCGATAGAGGGCTCTGGCCCGGTGGAGCCGGCCGGCCGGCCGCTCGGGGGGTTCACTCGCTGGCTGCACGAGCCAAAGGTATCCGCAGCACGGGACCGCCCTCACCTCCCGGCCCCCACGACCGGCGTCCCGGGGCCCCGGGGACCCGGTCAGGTGCGCCCCGGGGAGCGGCTGTGCCACTCTGAAGGCCATCACCGCGGCCTTCCCGGGTAGGTTCCCACCATGGCAGGCACCCCCACCCACACCGTGACGAACCAGCCGCCCCCGCTGGTCGGCTACGACGTCTTCACCGCGGACCGGGCCCTCGTCGAGGCCGTCGACCGGTACACCGGCCCGGACGTCCGCAAGGAGGTGCGCGCGGAGCTGTCCGCGCTCGGCCGGGCGGCCGGCTCGGCACAGCTCCAGGAGTGGGCGGTGCAGGCGAACGAGCAGCCGCCCCGGCTGCGCACCCACGACCGGTACGGCCATCGGATCGACGAGGTCGAGTTCCACCCGGCCTGGCACCGGCTGCTCGGCAAGGGCGTCTCGGCCGGGCTGACCGGTGCCTGGACGCGGCCCTCCGGGCATGTGCGCCGGGCCGCCGGGTTCCTCGTGTGGACACAGGTCGAGGCGGGCAACTGCTGTCCGCTGTCGATGACGCACGCGGCGGTGCCGGCCCTGCGCGACGCCCCGGAGCTGGCCGCCGAGTGGGAGCCCCGGCTGGCGTCCACCGTCTACGACCGGGAGCTGCGGCCCGCCGGACGGAAGCCCGGCGCGCTGTTCGGGATGGGCATGACCGAGAAGCAGGGCGGCAGCGACGTCCGCGCCAACACCACCCGGGCGCAGCCGCTCGCGGAGGCGGGCACGTACCTGCTGACCGGGCACAAGTGGTTCTGCTCGGCGCCGATGTCCGACGCCTTCCTGGTGCTCGCGCAGGCCCCGGGCGGGCCGACCTGCTTCCTGGTCCCGCGGGTCCTGCCCGACGGCGCCCGCAACGTCTTCCTGATCCAGCGGCTGAAGGACAAGCTGGGCAACCGCTCCAACGCCTCCGCCGAGGTGGAGTTCGACGGCACCTGGGCGCGCCGGGTCGGCGAGGAGGGCGGCGGGGTGCGGACGATCATCGGGATGGTCGCCGCGACCCGGCTGGACTGCGCGCTGGGCTCGGCGGGCCTGATGCGGCAGGCGGTGGCGCAGGCGGTCCACCACTGCGCGCACCGGGAGGCGTTCGGCGGGAAGCTGATCGACAAGCCGCTGATGCGCAACGTCCTCGCCGACCTCGCGCTGGAGTCGGAGGCCGCGACCGCGCTGGCGCTGCGGCTCGCCGCCGCGTACGACGACGGCGGCGAGCAGGAGCGCGCCTTCCTGCGGCTGGCGGTGCCGGCCGCGAAGTACTGGATCACCAAGCGGTGCGCGCCGGTGGCCGTGGAGGCCGCCGAGTGCCTGGGCGGCAACGGGTACGTGGAGGAGTCCGGCCTGCCCCGGCTGGTGCGGGAGTCGCCGCTGAACTCCGTCTGGGAGGGCGCGGGCAACGTGCAGGCGCTGGACGTGCTGCGGGCGTTGCGGCGGGAGCCGGGCGCGCTGGACGCGTGCCTCACCGAGATCGGCCGGGCGCACGGCGCCGACCACCGGCTGGACCGCGCGGTGAAGGACCTGTTCACCGAACTCGCGGATCTGGAGGGCGTCGAGGGGCGGGCCCGGCGGCTGGTGGAGCGGCTCGCGCTGGTGCTCCAGGGCTCCCTGCTGGTGCGGTACGCGCCGTCGGAGGTCGCCGACGCCTTCTGTGCCTCGCGGCTGGGCGGCGACCACGGCGCGTCCTTCGGCACGCTGCCGGCCGGCCTGGATCTCGCGGCGGTGGTGGAGCGCGCCCGGCCCGTCCACTGAGCGACCCGGAGGCCCCGCCCGGGCACGCGTCGTTCAAGCACGCGCCGCCCGAACAGGCACCGCACCCGTGGCTCGTCGGCGCGCCGCGGAGACCGGACCGGTCGCGCCGACCGGCCGCGTATGAACGGCGGTTCCGGCCCGTCCGTCGCCCACGCCCACCGGGCGCGCGCGGCCGTACGGCCGGAGGCAGGGGGGTGGTGCCGCGCCGACACGGCACCACCCCACCTCATGGGCCGGTTGAAGCCCGCGGACGCGTGGCGCGTCGTCGCCAAGTCTCGGCCGCCTCCGGGTGCTTCACCAGGGTTGCGGGGGGTTGCAACTTGTGGAGGCAGGTGTGCGGAGTCTGTGCTTCCGCCGTGCCCGGAACGGCAGTATGAGAGGCACAGTCGGACCGGAAACAGCCGCCCGGACGGCTTGACAAGCGTGTTCGACATCCTTTTCCGGGAGGGCCGCAGTGGGGAACCCGCCGATGAACGTGGCGCGCCTGGCCGCCGTGGACGCGGCGCAGGCGGCGCGAGTGCTGCGTGAGGTGCGCGAGGCCACGCTCGCCGGACGACGTGCGCGGATCGCACCCCGGCCGGTGATCGAGCAGTCCTGGGGACGGATGCTGCGCCGCGGCCTCGACCCGGAACGGGACCGCCGGTCCGGGCTGTTGCCCTCCGAGGAGGTGCGGCGCCGGCGGGAGGAATCTCCGCTGCGGCATGTGCTGCCGGTGTTGCGGCAGGGGCTTCTTTCGGTCGCGGACGTCGCCCAGCACATCATGGTCGTCGCGGACGCCGACGGGCGCGTGCTGTGGCGGGAGGGGGCGCCCCCGGTGCTGCGCAAGGCCGACGGGCTGGGGTTCGAACTGGGCGCGGACTGGCGGGAAGACGTCGTCGGCACCAACGGGGTGGGCACCCCGGCGGTGGTGCGGCGGCCGGTGCAGGTGTTCGCCGCCGAGCACTTCGTACGGTCGCAGCTGTCGTGGACCTGTTCGGGGGCCCCGGTCTCCGATCCGCGGGACGGACGGCTGCTCGGCGTGGTGGACGTCAGCGGTCCGCTGGAGACCATGCACCCGGCCACCCTGGCGTGGGTGGACTCGGTGGCCAAGCTGGCCGAGGCCCGGTTGCGGGAGCTGCACCTGTCGTCGCTGGAGCGGCTGCGGACGGTGGCGGCGCCGGTGCTGGCCCGGCTGTCCGGGCCGGCCGTGGCGGTGGACCGTGACGGCTGGGCGGCGGCGGTGACCGGGATGCCGTACGTGCGGCGCGTGACGCTGCCCGGGACGCTGGCACCGGGCCACCGCTGGCTGCCCTCGCTCGGCTGGTGCGCGGTGGAGCCGCTGGCCGGGGGCTGGCTGCTGCGGGTGGCGGCCGAGCCGGTCGCCACGGCCGCCCGCCGGATCGTGCTGGACCTGGCCCGGCCGGAGCGCGGCACGGTGACGGTCACGGATGCGACGGGTTCCTGGTCGCGGGAGCTGAGCCCGCGCCACGCCGAACTGCTGTTCCTGCTCGCCGAGCACCGCCCGGGGCGCGGGGCGGCGGCGCTGGCCGAGGACCTGTTCGGCGATCCGTCCAGGACGGTCACCGTGCGGGCGGAGATGTCGAGGATCAGGCGGTACCTCGGGGGGCTCCTCCAGCATCGACCGTATCGTTTCTGCGGTGATACGGAAGTGGAAGTAATCCTTCCGGACAATCCCCTTGTCCTGCTGCCGCATTCGACGGCACCGGCGGTGGCCCGGAAGCGGAACGCCAAGCGGGACGACCGGGCCCTGGCCCCCTGAGCAGGGGCGACCATCCGCGCGGGACGACCGGGCCCTGGCCCCCTGAGCAGGGGCGACCATCCGCGCGCACCGGCCCCGCTGGCCCGCCGTCCGCCCATCTGTGAGGTCCGGGCCCTGCCCGGTCCGTTCCTGCCGTAGCATCCGGTACGGGCCTCCCCACCTGCTCCCCCCGTCAACGTACGGATCACCGGGCGCAGTTGGCCCCGCCTCTGGAGGAGAGATGAAGCATCGCGGCAGACACCGCCGACGCAGACGGGGCGCGGCGCTGCGCGCCGCCCTGACCGGGACCGCGCTGGCCCTCACCGCCGCCGCCACCCTGATCAGCACGTCCCAGGCCGAGGTCGGCGAGGATCCGGGCGGGCTCAAGCCGCTGACCTCGGCGGCGGACACCGGACGGCTCCGGCTCCAGGAGCACCTGGTCCCCGCCCGCACGCTGGACCGGCTCGCCGCCGGGATGGGCCGTCCGGTCGGTGTGGACGCCGTACTCCGGGACGCCGACCGCGGCCTGCGCGAGGCGGCCGACTGCTCCGCCGACGACCGGGAGTCCCTGCCGGTCGCACCGGCCGCCGGCCGCGCCTACTGCTGGGACCCGGCCGACACCGCGGGCGCCTGGCGGCCGGCCGCGGTGACCACCTCCGGGGACGCCGACGACGACGGGGCCTACGGTTCGCACCGGGTCGTCCTCGCGGGGTGGTCCCACAGCCCCACGTCCGGCCGCCCCGGTGAGCGGGGCCTCGCCCGGGTCGCCTTCGTCGACGCCGACGACCCCGCGCACCTCGCCTACCGCTGGGCGCTGCTGGTGCTGCCGGTCGACGGCGGCCGGGACTACCGGGGCCTGGCCTCCGGCGTCTCCGGCATGGTCTGGTACGGGAACAAGCTGCTGGTGACCGCCGAGTCCGGCGGCGCCGACGCGCTCTACGTCTACGACCTCGACCGCATCCAGCGCACCACGGTCGACGGACCCGCGATCGGCCGGGTGCCCGGCGGCTGGTCCGCCGACGGCTACCGCTACGTGCTGCCCGCGATCGGCTCCTACCGGTTCGCCGCCGGCCGCTGCGCCCCTTCCGGCCCGCCCTGTCCCGGCACGCTCGCCCTGGACCGCGGTACGGCGCCCGACAGCCTGGTCGCCGCGGAGCGGACCGCGCCCGGCGGCGACCGGCGTGCCCGGCTGTGGCGGTACGCGTTCAGCGGCGACCCGGCGCGCGCCGGACTGCTCGCCACGGACGCCGCCGGACGGGCGAGCGCCGCGGAGGCGTACCGGACCCGGGCCTCCGGCATCCGGGGCGTGCTGGTCTACCGGAAGCCCGGGGCGGATCGGGCGTCCTGGTATGTGGGACGGCTGCCCGGTACGCGGGACGGGCACGGCGAGCTGTGGCGGCAGGACACCGCGGGCGCCCGGGCGGCCCACTGCGGTGCCGACGCCTCGGACCGCTGCTGGGCCCGGGAGGCGGGCTCCTTCTCCTACTGGCCGCAGACGGGTGAACTGTGGTCGCTGTCGGACCGCATGCTGTTCGCCCTGCCGCTGGCCGGCCTCGACCGCTCCCTGGACTGACCCCGGCACCGTCCCGCCGTCCCGCCGTTCGATCGACACGGCGGGCGGCGGGATGGTTCCCTGGCCCGCATGAGCAGCGTTCCTGTCACCACCTGGTCCCTGGAGCAGAACTCCCCGGCCGAGCTCCTGCCCGCCGCCGCCCCCGACGGCGACGTCCGGATCGTCCGCGCCGAGGTGCCCTCCCCCGAGTTCAGCCGCTTCCTGTACGCCTCGGTCGGCGGCGACATCCGCTGGACCGACCGGCTCGGCTGGACGTACGCGCGCTGGCGGGAGTACCTGGAGCGACCCGGCGTGGAGACCTGGGTGGCCTACGACCGGGGCACCCCGGCCGGCTACGTCGAACTGGAGCCGCAGGACGAGGGCGTGGTCGAGATCGTCTACTTCGGACTGCTCCCCGCCTTCCGCGGCCGGCGGATCGGCGGCCACCTGCTGTCGTACGGCACGGCCCGCGCCTGGGACCTGGCCGAGCGGTGGCCGGAGCGGACACCGACCAAGCGGGTGTGGCTGCACACGTGCAGCAAGGACGGCGAGCACGCGATGGACAACTACCAGCGGCGGGGCTTCACTCTGTTCGACACCGTGGTCGAGCTGGAGCCGGAGGTCACCACGCCGGGCCCGTGGCCCGGCGCATACCCCGTCTGACCTGCCAGGACAACCCTTTCGACACGGCATGTGAGCGACAACACCCCCGGTCCATCATCCGAGACACAGATGTCCGGATGACGGACGAAGCTGGACTGTGTCCAGAACGCCGTGACACGCTTCCGTCATGTCCGGAACTGGAATTGCCTTGGTGAGTCGGCGGCACGTCGACCTCGGCCGCATGTCCAGCGCCATCTGTCCGGCGAGCTGACGCCCCAGCACCGCCGCGAACACCCGCACTCCCCACTCCTTGCGCAAGGATGCGCACGCCTGCCCGCGTGCGCGCATCCGTGCAGGTCAGACCTGTTCCCACCGGTCCCGAAGGACGTAGAACCATGGCCGCCAGCCCACAGAACCCCGCTGCCTCAGCGCCCCGCCGCAAGGTGAGCCGTCATCGTGGCGAGGGCCAGTGGGCCGTGGGCCACTTCACGCCCCTCAACGGCAACGAGCAGTTCAAGAAGGACGATGACGGTCTCAATGTGCGGACACGCATTGAGACGATCTACTCCAAGCGCGGCTTCGACTCGATCGATCCGAACGACCTGCGCGGCCGGATGCGCTGGTGGGGGCTGTACACCCAGCGCAAGCCCGGGATCGACGGCGGCAAGACCGCGATCCTGGAGCCGGAGGAGCTGGACGACGAGTACTTCATGCTGCGCGTGCGCATCGACGGCGGCGCGCTCACCACGCGCCAGCTGCGGGTGATCGGCGAGATCTCGCAGGAGTACGCGCGCGGCACCGCGGACGTCACCGACCGGCAGAACGTCCAGTACCACTGGATCCGGATCGAGGACGTGCCCGCGATCTGGGAACGGCTGGAGGGCGTGGGCCTGTCCACGGTCACCGCGTGCGGTGACACCCCGCGCGTGATGATCGGCTCCCCGGTGGCGGGCATCGCCGAGGACGAGATCATCGACGCCACGCCGGCGCTGGAGGAGATGAAGCGCCGCGTCCTGAACAACAAGGCGTACTCGAACCTGCCGCGGAAGTTCAAGACGGCCATCTCGGGCT
This sequence comes from Streptomyces sp. NRRL S-31, assembly GCF_000718775.1. Lineage (GTDB taxonomy): Bacteria > Actinomycetota > Actinomycetes > Streptomycetales > Streptomycetaceae > Streptomyces. Next base: position 25,204 of record NZ_JOCB01000006.1, on the reverse strand, counting down.
CACCGCTGCTGGACGTCGTGCACGAGATCAACGACGTGGCGTTCGTCGGCGTACGGCACCCCGAGCACGGTCCGGGCTTCGACGTCTGGGTCGGCGGCGGGCTGTCCACCAACCCGAAGCTGGGCGTGCGGCTCGGCGCCTGGGTGCCGATCGACGAGGTCCCGGACGTCTACGAGGGCGTCCTGTCGATCTTCCGTGACTACGGCTACCGCCGGCTGCGCAACCGCGCCCGGCTGAAGTTCCTCGTCGCCGACTGGGGCGCGGAGAAGTTCCGCCGGGTCCTTGAGGAGGAATACCTGGGGCGCCCGCTGGTCGACGGGCCCGCCCCCGAGCAGCCGGTGGCGCGCTGGCGCGACCACATCGGTGTGCACCGGCAGAAGGACGGCAGGTTCTACGTCGGTTTCGCGCCGCGCGTCGGCCGGATCGACGGCGCCACCCTCACCAAGGTCGCCGACCTCGCCGAGGCGCACGGCTCGGGCCGGGTGCGCACCACGGTCGAGCAGAAGATGATCGTCCTCGACGTCCCGCAGGACAAGGTCGACTCGCTGGTGGAGGGCCTGGAGGCGCTGGACCTCACCGCGCGGCCGTCCTCCTTCCGGCGCGGCACCATGGCCTGCACCGGCATCGAGTTCTGCAAGCTCGCCATCGTGGAGACCAAGCAGCGCGGCTCCCAGCTGATCGACGAACTGGAGCGCCGGCTGCCGGACTTCGACGAGCCGCTCACCATCAACCTCAACGGCTGCCCGAACGCCTGCGCCCGTATCCAGGTGGCGGACATCGGTCTCAAGGGCCAGCTGGTCCTCGACGACCGGGGCGAGCAGGTCGAGGGCTACCAGGTGCACCTCGGCGGCGCGCTCGGCCTGGAGCCGGGCTTCGGCCGCAAGGTCCGCGGCCTGAAGGTCACCTCGGACGAACTGCCCGACTACATCGAGCGGGTGCTGAAGCGGTTCCAGGCGGAGCGCACCGACGGCGAGCGGTTCGCCGCCTGGGCCGCGCGGGCTTCCGAGGAGGCGCTGTCGTGAGCGAGCGGGCCGCACCGTTCCACTGCCCCTACTGCGGTGACGAGGACCTGCGTCCGGGCGAGCAGGGCCACGGCGCCTGGGAGTGCGGGGCCTGCAACCGCGCATTCCAGCTGAAGTTCCTCGGGCTGCTGGCCCGGGGGCTGAGGCGAGCCGACAACGGAGGGGACGACCGGATATGACGACGGCTCGGGAAGGCCGTACGACCGAGGAGCTGAAGGCGCTCGCCGAGCGGGCGGGCCGCGAGCTGGAGGACGCCTCCGCGCCGGAGATCCTCCGGTGGGCGGTGGACACCTTCGGCAGCGGGTTCTGCGTCACCTCCTCCATGGAGGACGCCGTGGTCGCCCATCTCGCCTCGCGCGTGCGGAAGGGCGTGGACGTGGTCTTCCTGGACACCGGCTACCACTTCCCGGAGACCATCGGCACCCGGGACGCGGTCGAGGCCGTGATGGACGTCAACGTCATCACCCTCACGCCCCGGCAGACGGTGGCCGAGCAGGACGCGGAGTACGGCCCGAGGCTGCACGACCGCGACCCCGACCTGTGCTGCGAGCTGCGCAAGGTACGGCCGCTGGAAGCGGGCCTGGAGAACTACCAGGCGTGGGCGACGGGTCTGCGCCGCGACGAGTCCCCGACCCGGGCGAACACCCCGGTCGTCGGCTGGGACGAGAAGCGGCGGAAGGTCAAGGTCTCGCCGATAGCCCGCTGGACCCAGGACGACGTGGACGCCTACGTCGCCGAACACGGCGTCCTGACCAACCCGTTGCTGATGGACGGCTACGCCTCCGTCGGCTGCGCCCCCTGCACCCGCAGGGTCCTCCAGGGCGAGGACGCGCGGGCCGGGCGCTGGGCGGGCCGCGCCAAGACCGAGTGCGGGCTGCACGGATGACGGCGCGCACGGCGTCCGGGGCCGCCCTTGTCACCGCCCTCACGGACACGACCACCGCGACACAGGAGAACCACGTGACCACCGGAGCCACCGTCTGGCTCACGGGTCTGCCGAGCGCCGGCAAGACCACCATCGCCCACGAACTGGCCGGCCGGCTACGGGCCGAGGGCCACCGGGTCGAGGTGCTCGACGGCGACGAGATCCGTGAGTTCATCTCGGCGGGGCTCGGCTTCTCCCGGGCGGACCGGCACACCAACGTGCAGCGCATCGGCTTCGTCGCCGAGCTGCTGGCCCGCAACGGCGTCAAGGCGCTGGTGCCGGTGATCGCGCCGTACGCGGACAGCCGGGCGGCGGTGCGCGGCCGGCACGGGGAGAACGGGACGCCGTACCTGGAGATCCATGTGGCGACCCCGGTCGACGTGTGCAGCGTGCGTGATGTGAAGGGGCTGTACGCCAAGCAGGCCGCGGGCGAGCTGACCGGGCTCACCGGGGTCGACGACCCGTACGAGGAGCCGGAGGCGCCCGATCTGCGGATCGAGTCGCAGCACCAGACGGTCCAGGAGTCCGCGGCGTCGGTGTACGCGCTGCTGAGCGAGAGGGGACTGGCATGACCACGGTCGCCAAGGTCGAGGACGGCACCGAGAGCCCGTACGCGCTGTCGCACCTGGACGCCCTGGAGTCCGAGGCGGTGCACATCTTCCGCGAGGTGGCGGGCGAGTTCGAGAACCCGGTGATCCTTTTCTCCGGGGGCAAGGACTCCATCGTCATGCTGCACCTGGCGCTGAAGGCGTTCGCCCCGGCGGCGATCCCCTTCTCCCTGCTGCATGTGGACACCGGACACAACTTCCCCGAGGTGCTGGAGTACCGGGACCGTGTGGTGACCGCACATGGGCTGCGCCTCCATGTGGCCTCCGTCCAGGACTACATCGACCGCGGTGTGCTCAAGGAGCGTCCCGACGGCACCCGCAATCCGCTCCAGACGCTCCCGCTGACGGAGAAGATCCAGAGCGAGCGGTTCGACGCCGTCTTCGGCGGCGGACGCCGGGACGAGGAGAAGGCGCGGGCCAAGGAGCGCGTGTTCTCCCTGCGGGACGAGTTCTCCCAGTGGGACCCGCGCCGCCAGCGCCCCGAGCTGTGGAACCTGTACAACGGCCGGCACGCCCCCGGCGAGCACGTCCGTGTCTTCCCGCTGTCCAACTGGACCGAGCTGGACGTCTGGCAGTACATCGCCCGCGAGGGGATCGAGCTGCCGGAGATCTACTACGCGCACGAGCGCGAGGTGTTCCGGCGCGGCGGGATGTGGCTGACCGGCGGCGAGTGGGGCGGCGCGAAGGACGGCGAGACCGTCGAACGGCGGCGGGTGCGCTACCGCACCGTCGGCGACATGTCCTGCACCGGAGCCGTCGACTCCGACGCCGACACGATCGAGAAGGTCATCGCCGAGATCGCCGCGTCCCGGCTGACCGAGCGGGGCGCGACCCGCGCCGACGACAAGATGTCCGAGGCCGCGATGGAAGACCGCAAGCGCGAGGGGTACTTCTAGGCATGAGCACCAGCACGACCGAGGCACTCTCGGCCACCACCCTGCTGCGGTTCGCCACCGCCGGTTCCGTGGACGACGGCAAGTCCACGCTCGTCGGGCGGCTGCTGCACGACTCCAAGTCGGTCCTCACCGACCAGCTGGAGGCCGTGGAGCGGGCCTCCGCGAACCGCGGCCAGGAGGGCCCGGACCTCGCGCTGCTCACCGACGGCCTGCGCGCCGAGCGGGAGCAGGGCATCACCATCGACGTCGCCTACCGCTACTTCGCGACCCCGCGGCGCCGCTTCATCCTCGCCGACACCCCCGGCCATGTGCAGTACACCCGGAACATGGTCACCGGCGCCTCCACCGCCGAGCTGACGGTGATCCTGGTCGACGCCCGCAACGGCGTGGTCGAGCAGACCCGCCGGCACGCGGCCATCGCCGCGCTGCTGCGCGTCCCGCACGTCGTGCTGGCCGTGAACAAGATGGACCTGGTCGACTACGCGGAGCGGTCGTTCGCGGCGATCGCCGAGGAGTTCACGGCGTACGCGACCGAGCTGGGCGTCCCCGAGGTGACCGCGATCCCGATCTCGGCGCTGGCCGGCGACAACGTGGTGGAGCCGTCGGCGAACATGGACTGGTACGGCGGTCCCACCGTGCTGGAGCACCTGGAGACCGTACCGGTCAGCCACGACCTGGCGCACTGCCACGCGCGACTGCCCGTGCAGTACGTGATCCGGCCGCAGACCGCCGAGCACCCCGACTACCGGGGCTACGCGGGCCAGATCGCGGCCGGCACCTTCCGGGTCGGCGAGGCGGTCACGGTGCTGCCGTCCGGGCGGACCTCGCGGATCTCCGGCATCGACCTGCTCGGCGAGCCGGTCGGCGTCGCCTGGACGACGCAGTCGGTGACGGTCCTGCTGGAGGACGACATCGACGTCTCGCGCGGCGACCTGATCGTGCCGACGAAGGACGCTCCGGCCACCACGCAGGACGTGGAGGCGACCGTCTGCCACGTCGCCGACGCCCCGCTCACCGTCGGGCACCGGGTGCTGCTCAAGCACGGCACCCGCACGGTCAAGGCGATCGTGAAGGACATCCCGTCCCGGCTGACGCTCGACGACCTGTCCCTGCACCCGCACCCGGGGCAGCTCGCCGCCAACGACATCGGCCGGGTGAAGATCCGTACCGCCGAGCCGCTGCCGGTCGACTCCTACGCGGACTCGCGCCGCACGGGCTCCTTCATCCTGATCGATCCGAACGACGGCACCACGCTCACCGCGGGCATGGTCGGCGAGTCGTTCGCCTCCCCGGAGCCGGTCAAGGACGAGACCGACGGCGACGGCTGGGACTTCTGACATGAGGACGACCGACGTCTACTCGACGTTCGCGAAGGAGGGCGGCCGCGTCGGCAGCGGCGCCCTCGGCAGCGGGCAGGGCGGGGTGGCGCGATGTGTGCGCTGACGTACGCGCACCGCTCGCGCGCCCTCTCCCCCCACCCTCCCCCACATGCTCGACTTCGCTCGCAGGCGGGGGGACCCGCACCCCGGATGCGACGAAGACCTTCTGCCGAACTCCCGGCCACGACCTGAGAGACCGTGACCGCCGGGCCAACGAGAGGAACCCCTCCCGTGCCTGCCAACCGCTCGATGTTCCCGCGCCGCACCGCCGCCGCGATCGCCGCTCTCCCCCTGCTCACGCTGGCCGCCTGCGGCTACGGGTCCGAGGCCAAGGACGACGGCACCGCCAAGGTGGCCGCCGGGGCGAAGAAGACCGACGGACTCGACTCCGTCAAGATCGGCTATTTCGGCAACCTGACCCACGCCACCGCGCTGGTCGGGGTGCAGAAGGGCTTCTTCCAGAAGGAGCTGGGCGCCACCGCGGTCAAGCCCGCCATCTTCAACGCCGGCCCGTCCGAGATCGAGGCCCTCAACTCCGGCTCCATCGACATCGGCTGGATCGGCCCGTCGCCCTCCATCAACGGCTACACCAAGTCGAACGGCAAGAGCCTGAAGATCATCGGTGGTTCGGCCTCCGGTGGGGTGAAGCTGGTCGTCAACCCGAAGAAGATCAAGTCCCTGAAGGACGTCGAGGGCAAGAGGATAGCCACGCCCCAGCTGGGCAACACGCAGGACGTCGCGTTCCTCAACTGGGCCGCCGACCAGGGCTGGAAGGTGGACGCGCAGAGCGGCAAGGGTGACGTCACGGTCGTCCGCACCGACAACAAGATCACGCCGGACGCCTACAAGTCCGGTTCCGTCGACGGCGCCTGGGTGCCGGAGCCGACCGCGTCGAAGCTGGTCGCCGAGGGCGCCAAGGTGCTGCTGGACGAGTCGACGCTCTGGCCGGAGAAGAAGTTCGTGATCACGAACATCATCGTGCGGCAGGCGTTCCTCAAGGAGCACCCGAAGGCGGTCGAGGCCGTGCTGAAGGCGGCGGTCGACACCAACAAGTGGATCAACGCCAACCCGGACGAGGCGAAGGCCGCCGCGAACAAGCAGTTGGCGGCGGACTCCGGCAAGGCGCTGCCGGCACCGGTGCTGGACCCGGCGTGGAAGTCCATCCAGTTCACCGACGACCCGCTGGCCGCCACCCTCGGCACCGAGGCGGAGCACGCGGTCAAGGCCGGCCTGCTGGAGAAGCCGAACCTGAAGGGGATCTACGACCTGACGATCCTCAACAAGGTCCTCAAGGCCGAGGGCCGGCCCACGGTCGACGCCGCCGGTCTCGGCACCAGCTGACGCCGGTCCCCGATGAGTCCCCAGGAGGTGACGACCATGGCCACGACCCTCGCCAAGGCCGACGAGACCGTCGAGTACGCGGCACGCCTTGAGCACGTCTCGAAGTCCTTCGCGACACCCGGTGGGCAGCAGCTCGTCCTGGACGACATCAGCATCGATGTCGCACCGGGCGAGTTCGTCACCCTCCTGGGGGCCTCGGGCTGCGGCAAGTCCACGCTGCTGAACCTGGTGGCCGGCCTGGACCGGCCGACCGCCGGCGCCATCACCACGGGCGGCCGGCCGGCCCTGATGTTCCAGGAGCACGCCCTGTTCCCGTGGCTGACCGCCGGCAAGAACATCGAACTCGCCCTGAGACTGCGGGGGGTTCCCAAGCCCGAGCGGCGCGGGAAGACCGAGGAACTGCTCGAACTGGTCCGGCTGAAGGGCGCGTACGGCAAGCGTGTCCACGAGCTGTCCGGCGGTATGCGCCAGCGGGTGGCGATGGCCCGGGCACTGGCGCAGGAGAGCAACCTGCTGCTGATGGACGAGCCGTTCGCGGCGCTCGACGCCATCACCCGCGATGTGCTGCACGACGAGCTGACGCGGATCTGGGCGGAGACCGGCCTGTCCGTGCTGTTCGTGACGCACAACGTGCGCGAGGCGGTACGGCTCGCCCAGCGGGTGATCCTGCTGTCCTCCCGTCCGGGCCGGATCGCGCGCGAGTGGCGGGTGGAGATCCCGCAGCCGCGCCGCATCGAGGACGCGCCCGTGGCCGAGCTGTCCGTCCAGATCACCGATGTACTGCGTGGGGAGATCCGCCGCCATGGCCAGCACTGAGACGACACCGGTCCAGGACGCCGGGAGCGTCGAGGCGGGCCTGGACGCGCTGGAGACCACGGCCACCGGCCGCCCGACCCTGCGGCAGACCCTCGTCAACAAGATCCTGCCGCCGGTCATCGCGATAGCGGTCGTCCTCGTGGTCTGGTACATCCTGTACCCGGTCGTCGACGACCCGACGAAACTGCCCTCGCCGGGCGCCGTGGGCAGCGCGTTCCAGGACGCCTGGCTCAAGGGTGACCTGATCGGTTACATCTGGACCAGCGTCTCGCGCGGTCTGCTGGGCTTCGGTTTCGCGCTGCTCATCGGCACCCCGCTGGGTCTGCTGGTGGCCCGGGTGAAGTTCGTGCGCGCGGCCATCGGGCCGATCCTGTCCGGCCTCCAGTCGCTGCCGTCGGTGGCGTGGGTGCCGCCGGCCGTGATCTGGCTCGGCCTGGACAACTCCATGATGTACGCGGTGATCCTGCTCGGCGCCGTCCCCTCCATCGCCAACGGCCTGGTGTCCGGCGTGGACCAGGTGCCGCCGCTGTTCCTGCGGGCCGGCCGCACGCTGGGCGCGACGGGCGCGAAGGGCGTGTGGCACATCACCCTGCCGGCCGCGCTGCCCGGGTACGTGGCCGGTCTGAAGCAGGGCTGGGCCTTCTCCTGGCGTTCGCTGATGGCCGCGGAGATCATCGCCCAGTTCCCCGACCTCGGCGTGGGCCTCGGCCAGTTGCTGGAGAACGGCCGTACCGCCAGCGACATGGCGATGGTGTTCGAGGCGATCCTGCTCATCCTGTTCGTCGGCATCGCCATCGACCTGCTGATCTTCAGTCCGCTGGAGCGGTGGGTGCTGCGCAGCCGCGGCCTGCTGGTGAAGAGCTGATCCGGCATGCGTGATCCGGTGCTCCTCGTCATCGCCCACGGCAGCCGTGACCCGCGGCACGCCACGACCGTGCACGCCCTCGTGGAGCGGGTGCGGTCGCTGCGGCCCGGCCTGCGCGTGGAGACCGGCTTCCTGGACTTCAACGTGCCCGCCGTGCCGGGCGTGCTGGAGTCGCTGGCGGCGGAGGGGGTCCGGGACGTCGTCGCGCTGCCCCTGCTGCTGACCCGCGCGTTCCACGCCAAGGCAGACATCCCGGCCGTGCTGCGGGACGCCCCGGCGCGGCTGCGGATCCGGCAGACGGAGGTGCTCGGCCCCTCCCCGCTGCTGCTGTCCGCGCTGGAACGCCGCCTGTACGAGGCGGGGCTGAGGCCCGCCGACAAGTCCTCGACCGGGGTGGTACTGGCCTCGGCGGGGTCCTCCGACCCGGAGGCGATCGCGGTGATCGCCGACATCGCGCGGGAGTGGTGGCACACCGGTTGGTGCGCCGTGCGGCCCGCGTTCGCCTCCGCGTCCCTTCCGCGCACCGAGGACGCGGTGCGCGAACTGCGGCGGCTCGGCTGCGAGCGGGTCGCCGTCGCGCCGTACGTCCTGGCCCCCGGCTTCCTGCCGGACCGCATCGCGCGCGGCGCGGCCGGGGCGGACGTACTGGCCGAGGTGCTGGGCGCGGCCCCGGAGGTGGCGCGGGTCCTGCTGGAGCGGTACGACCGGGCCCGGCGACCGGCGCTGGCGGCGCTCGGCGCGTGACGGCACCGGTCGGCGGCGGTCACAGCTCGAGGGCGGTCACAGGTCGAGGGCGTGCAGGAGAAGCCGGGTGTAGTCCAGGCTGGCGGTGCCGGCCGACGCGCCGATGGCGACGTTCTCCAGCGCGGAGCGGATCCGGCCCCGGTTGGGCGGCAGGCCGTCCTCCGCGGACTGGGCCAGCTCGCCCTGGATGACCTCGCCGTTGCGCACGAGTCCGGGGTACTCGGCGTGCAGTGCCTCCGTGAGTCGCGCGGCGGCCTCCATCAGGGGCTCGAGGTCCGGGGTGGCGTAGGGGTTCCGGGTCCGGCCCGGGTCGCCGTGGCCGGCGGGGTCGTTGACGTTTCCGAAGCTGTAGGTGCTCATGTCTGTCCTCGTTCGGGGGCGGGAGGAGCCGCGGGTGTCCGGGGTGTCCGGCGCGGGGAGGACGGTCGCCCGTGCGGGAAGCGGAGGGAGCGGAGGGAGCGACGAGTGGGCCGAGGGGGCCGAAAACAGCCACCCGTCCGGGTGATCGGTGTCCGTTGACCCGGGCCCGGGCCCGGTGGTGAGCGCCGGGAGCCCGGCAGGGCGGGCGCGCGGGCCCCGGCGGCCGGGGCCCGCCGAAGCGCTCGGACGCCGGGTCGCCCCGGCCTGGCGGTACCGCGGCAACGGCCGTACCGGCCTGCCCGTCGCTCTCATCCGTCCCCCGTCCCCTCCGGTCCTTCCGCGCGCTCCACGCTAGGGACGGCGTGACGGAGTTGTCGCGGGCTTCGGCGAGCCGGGCCACCAAAGGGCGGATGTGTGGTATCGGCGGCCGCGGTCCGGCGTTCCCCTGTGACGTCGGACCGCAGCGGCGTCTGGTTCTGCGTCTGCCGTGGCGTCGATGTCACAGGTGAGCGAGCCGACCGCGCACCGAAGGGTGATTATCAGCCAACTGCCGGGCGAAGCAAGGCCGTTGCCCGGTCAGCGCGCGGTGGAGCCCTCTGCGTCGGCACCGGCCCGATGGCCCGCCAGTTCGGCCTCGATGAGATCGGCCGCCCGCCGGGTGCCGCCCTCCCGGGCCATGCCGGCCTGGATCTCCCGGAGCCGGCGCGCGACCTCCGGGTCGTCGACCAGGGCGAGGGCGGTGGCGCGGAGCCGGTCGGCGGTGGCCTCCTCGGTGGACAGTTGCCGGGCCACACCGAGCCCCTGGAGCAGGTCGGCGTTGCCGAACTGGTCGACGGCCTGCGGTACGGCGATCATCGGTGTCGCGGTGGCCAGCCCCTCCTGGCTGCCGCCGGCGCCCGCGTGGGTGACGAACAGGTCGGCCTGCCGCAGGATCGCGAGCTGCGGCACCCAGTCGCGCACCTCCACGGTGTCCGGCACCTCGCCCAGGTCGGCACGGGTGACATGCCGGCCGACCTGGAGGACGACGTGCCAGCCGGGCAGGTCCCCGAAGGCGCGCACGCACTCCCGGTAGAAGGCGGGCTGCTTGGTGAAGGCCGAGCCGAGCGACACCAGCACGACCTTCCGCGCCCCGTCGGGCCGCTGCCAGTCGCCCTGCTCGCGGCGGTCGCCCTGGCAGGCGCCGACGAAGGTGTGAACGCGTTCGTCCACCCGGTCGGCGTGCGGCTGGAGCACCTTCGGGATGAGCACCAGGGAGCGCTCCGGGCGGCCGGCGAAGGCGTCCGGGTGCAGGGTGACGCCGTTCTCCGCCAGCCACGCCTCGAACTTGGCGTAGTACGCCCGGCCGCGCTCGGTCTGCCGGGGCTCGCGCCACATCGGCTCGGCGACCTCCTCCTCGTACCCGTCCCAGGCGACCAGGTTCGGGGAGAGGGAGATCACCGGCACGCCCCAGCGGTGGGCGAGGACCCGGGCCGGGTACGAGGCGATGTCGTGCAGGACGAGGTCGGGCGTGTCGTCGGCGTAGGCCGCGGCGAGCTGCGGGAGGGCCTGGATCGCGTCGTCCAGGAACGGCTCCACGTTGTCGAGCAGGGTGGTCCCCCATGCGTCGGGGTCCGCGTCGGGGCCGGGCAGGATGGAGGTGTAGGGCACGGGCCGGGCGCCGGTGGCGGCCACCTTGTCGGCGAAGGCCGGCGGAATGGCGTACGTGACCCGATGGCCCCGGGCGACCAGTTCACGGATCACCTCCAGGCCGGGGTTCACATGGCCGTGCGCGGCGATGGAGAACATGGCGATGTGGGCGGGTGCGGTCTTCGGGGTCATGTCCCGGAGACTAGGCGAGACGATACGTATCGTCTAACGCTTTTCTCAGCGCTGGTACCGGGCCAGCACCAGGTTCCCGTCCCGCTCCAGCCGGTCGCGCAGTTCGTCGAGGCCGATCGCGCCGCTGTAGTACTCCTGGTAGGCGGGGGTGGCCACCTTGTCCTTCCACTCCGGGTAGCCGCGCACCGACTGCGCGGGTGCCGGGCGGAGCCGGGACGCGAGGGCGGTGCCGATGGCCCAGCCGTTCTCCGCCGTGTGCAGGGCCGGGTCCGCGAGGGCCCGGGTGGCGGTGGGCAGCATCCAGTCGCCGAGGGCGAGCCGGACCATGTTCCCCGGCCGCAGCAGGTGAGCGAGGAAGGCGACGGCCTCCTTCTTGTGCGGGCAGTCCGCGGAGACGGACAGCGTCTGCGGGCTGACGCCCTGGGTGAGCCCGTCGGCGCCCGCCGGGGCCGGCAGCACCTGCCAGCGGAAGCCCTCGGGGGCCTGCCGCACGATCTGCTGACGGTAGGAGAAACCCAGCGGGACCATCGCGTACCGGCCGTCGAAGAAGCCGGGCAGGGTGTCCGCACCGCCGCTGCCGAGCGTCGAGGCGGGGGCGCTGTGGTCGACGGCGACCTGGTCGTGGACCGTACGGGGCACCACCGCGTCGGCCTCGGTGAAGCGCACGGCGACCTTGCCGTCCGGGTCCGGGTGGAAGAGCCGCCCGCCGGCGGACAGGGACAGGTTGAGCGTGGCGGACACGGGCTCCTTCAGCGGCCAGGCCACGCCGTACCTCCCGGGACCACTGAGCTTTCCGGCGACCTCCCGGAACTCCGGCCAGCTCCACGGGCGCCCGGGGGTCGGCACGCGCACGTGCGCCGCGCGCAGCCGGTCGGAGTTCGCGATCAGCACCCGGGGCTCCTGGAGGAACGGCACGCCGTAGACACCGCGCCCGAAGGTGGTCGTCCGCCAGGTGTCGCGCGGGATGCCGGAGGCGAGCCCGGCGGGCAGCAGGCCGGTCAGGTCGGCGAGGTAGCCGCCGTGGGCGAAGTCGGCGAGGTCGTCGGAGGCGTCGTGGATGATGTCCGGGGCCTCACCGCCCTCGAAGGAGGTGAGCAACTGGTCGTGCACGCTGTCCCAACTCCCCTGCATGTACTCGACCTTGACGTCCGGGTGGGTGGCGTTCCACTCCGCCACCAGTTCCCTGGTGACGGCGACGGACTCCGGCTGCCAGGCGAGGGACTGGAAGCGCAGGACGACCGGGCCGCCGTCGCGGTGCCCCGGTGCGGAGCAGCCCGCGAGGAGCAGCAGTGCCGCGAGCACCGCGGCGAGGACCCGCGTCGGCATCAGCTCTTCACCGCCCCGGCGAGCAGGCCGCCCGTGATCCGCCGCTGGACCAGCGCGAAGACGGCCACGGAGGGCAGGGTGGAGAGGAGCGCGGCGGCGGCCAGCGGGCCGAGGTCGGCCACGCCCTCCGCGCCGATGAAGTGGGTGAGGACGACCGGGAGGGTCTGTCTCTCCGGGCTCTTGAGCAGGACCAGCGCGAAGAAGAACTCGTTCCACGCGGTGACGAAGGCGAACAGACCCGTCGCCGCGATGCCCGGCGCGAGCAGCGGTGCCGTCACCGACACCAGTGTCCTCAGCCGCCCGGCGCCGTCGACGGCCGCCGCCTCCTCCAGCTCGGCGGGGACCGCGCGGGCGTGACCGGTGAGCATCCACAGGGCGAACGGCAGCGACCACACCACGTACACCAGCACCAGCCCGGTCAGGGAGTCGATCAGCCGCAGCTCCTTCAGCACCAGGAACAGCGGGATGATCACGAGGACGAAGGGGAACGCCTGACTGACCACCACCCAGCCCGTGGCGGCCCGGGCCAGCAGGGTGCGGTGCCTGGCCATGACGTAGGCCATCGGGGTGGCGAGCAGCACGGTGACGACGGCGGTGCCGAGCGCCACCAGTGCGGAGTTGGCGGCGGCGTGCGCCAGGGGCTGCTCCGCGAACGCCTGGCGGACGTTGGCCAGGGTGGGGTGGCGCGGGATCCAGGCGGGGTGCGCGCTCGCCAGCTCGCGCGGGGACTTCAGCGCGGTGGACAGCAGCCAGAGCAGGGGAAAGGCCAGGAACAGCAGGTACCCGAGCAGGGCTGTGTACCGGCCGGCGCGGGCGGCGCGGCGGGGGCGCCGGGGCCGTGGGGCCGTCATGCCTCGTCACCGCCTCGCAGCCGGCCGGCCAGGAACACCGCGAGCAGGACCGAGACCACCGCGACGAGCACACAGCCCATCGCCGCCGCGTAGCCGAACTGGCCGTAGCGGAAGGCTTCCTCGTAGGCGAAGAGCATCGGCAGCCGGGTCTTCCCGCCGGGGCCGCCGCTGGTGAGCACATAGACCAGGGCGAAGGAGTTGAGGTTCCAGATGAGGTTGAGCGCGGTGACGGCGAGGGCCACCGGTCTGAGCGCCGGCCAGGTCACCGTGCAAAAGCGGCGCCAGGCGCCCGCGCCGTCGACCGCCGCCGCCTCGTTCAGTTCGCGCGGGACGTTCTGGACTCCGGCGAGCAGGGCGACCGTGGTCTGCGGCAGACCCGCCCAGACGCCGACGACGACCACCGCGGGCAGGGCGGTGGCCAGGCCGCCGAGCCAGTCCCGGCCGTCGCCCAGTCCGAGGTCGCGCAGGGTCTCGTTGAGGACGCCCGCGTCCGGGTTGTAGACGAGCCGCCACATGACGCCGACGACCACCTCGGGCATCGCCCAGGGCACGATCGCGAGGGCCCGGGCCAGGCCGCGCAGGCGCAGGTCCTGGTCGAGGAGGAGGGCCAGGCCGAGCGCCAGCAGGAACTGCGGGACGGTCACGGCGGCCGCCCAGACGAGTCCGATCCGGAACGACTCCCAGAACAGGGTGTCGTGCAGCAGGTCGCGGAAGTTGAGGGCGCCGGTCCACCGGGTGGCGGCCGTCCGGCCGGACTGGGCGTCGGTGAAGGCGAGCAGGATGCCGTAGAGCAGCGGGCCGACGCTGAGCAGGAGGATCGGGACGAGAGCCGGCAGCACCAGGAACCAGGTGCCGTGGTCGGCGATCCGCCGCCCTCCCGCCGTCGGCGTCCGCGCTCCGGCCACCGCTGTCACGGAATCACCCCCTCGCCGCCCGGTTGGCGTGTTCATGGTCGTGAAGGGCCGGTGGCCCGTCAAGGGACCGCGGCCCTCGGCCGGTCCGCGCGAATGCGAGACTGGCCGGGCACGGCCCGTACCGCGCGCACGCGGTGGGCCCACGGACGGCACGGGAAGACGGCACGGAGGCAGCACGATGGACGAGGCACGCGCGCGGGACGTACTGGCCGCGGCGGGGGTGCTACCGGGCCCGGCCGGCCGGGCGCGGCTCCTGGCCCTCGGCGAGAACGCGGTGTTCACCGCCGGTGACCTGGTGGTCAAGGTCGGCCGGGACGCCGAACTGCTGCCCCGGGCCCGGCGCGAGCTGGCCGTCGCCGGCTGGCTGGCCGCGGCGGGCGTGCCCGCGGTGCGGGCGGCCGGGCCGGAACCGCTGCTGGTCGACGGCCACCCGGTGACCGTGTGGCACCGGCTGCCGGAACCCGTACGGCCCGCCGAGCCGCGGGACCTGGCCGCGCTGCTGCGCATCGTGCACGCCCTCCCCTCCCCTCCGTTCGCGCTGCCGCCCCGCGAGCTGCTGGGCGGTGTGGAGCGCTGGCTGCGGCTCGCGGGCGACGCGATCGACCCGGAGGACGCGGCCTATCTGCGGGCCCGGCGCGACGGCTTCGCGGCGCGGGCGGCGGCGCTGACGCCGCGTCTGGCGCCGGGGCCGATCCACGGTGACGCGCTGCCCCGCAATGTGCACATCGGGCCGGACGGGCCGGTCCTGGTCGACCTGGAGACCTTCTCCGCGGATCTGCGCGAGCACGATCTGGTGGTCATGGCGCTCTCCCGGGACCGGTACGGGCTGCCCGCCGAGGCGTACGACTCCTTCACCGAGGTGTACGGCTGGGACGTGCGGGAGTGGGACGGCTGCGGGGTGCTGCGCGGGGCGCGCGAGACGGCCAGCTGCGCGTGGGTGGCCCAGCACGCCCCCGGCAACCCGAAGGCGTCGGCCGAGTTCCGCCGCCGGGTGGCGTCGCTGCGGGACGGGGACGAGACGGTGCGCTGGTACCCGTTCTGAGCCGGGGCGCCGGTGACCGTCCCAGGCCGGGGCGCCGCTGACCGTTCCGGGCCCGGCGTCCCAGGGGAGGCGGCGCCCGACCGCCCGGCCTCCCGGCCGGTTCCTAGGCGGGCTGACTCTCGGTCAGTCCGCGCAGCGGCCAGGTGCCGTCCACCACCGCCGACTCGTCCCCCTTGCGCCGCAGGAACGCCTGGAAGTCCGCCGCCCACGCCGCGTACCACTCGATCTGCCGTCGGTGGAGCTCCGCGGCGCCCAGTGCGGCGACCTTCGGGTGGCGGCCGGCTATCGCGGAGGCGAGCCGGGCCGCGGCGAGGGCGTCTGCGGTGGCGTCGTGGGCCGCGTCGAGCACGACGCCGTACTCGGCGCAGACCGCCTCCAGGTTCCGCTTGCCGCGGCGGTAGCGGTCGACCCAGCGGTCGATGGTGTACGGGTCGATGACCGGGGCCGGGTGGGTGCCGCCCAGCCGGTCGGCCAGCGACGGCAGCGCGTACCGGTGCAGTTCCGCGGAGAGCAGGGTGAGGTCGAAGGCCGCGTTGTAGGCCACGACCGGGACGCCCGTCCTCCAGTAGGACACCAGGACGTCGGCGATGGCGTCGGCGACCTGGTCGGCCGGGCGGCCCTCGGCCGCCGCGCGTTCGTTGCTGATGCCGTGCACCGCGACCGCGTCGGCCGGGATCGGCACGCCCGGATCGGCCAGCCATTCCCGGCGCCCCAGGGGCTCACCGGCCCTGACCTCGATCACGGCACCCGTGACGATGCGTGCCTCGCGCGGATCGGTCCCGGTGGTCTCCAGGTCGAAGCCGATCAGCAGCTCCCGGTGCCAGCCCATGGCGGCCCCCCTTCTCGGTGGTGCTTTCCCCCAGTGGCCTCCACCATCGCACGGGGCACTGACAATCCGAGGAGGGGCTTCCGGTTCCCGGTCCCGACGGTCAGGACACAGGCCGTGAATCCGCCCAAGCCAGCTCGAACTCCTCGCGGTATGTCGGGAAGAGTCCACCTTCACCCACATCGTCCGACTTGACCAGCTTGCTGCCGTTGCGCAACACCAGGACCGGCGACTCCATCCCGCGCGCCCCGCGCAGATAGGACTGCACCACGGCGATGCCGTCGGCGCCGTCGCCGTCCACCAGGTAGGCGGTGAAGCGGGGCGTCTCGTCGTACACCTGGATCTCGAACGCGCCGGGGTCGCGCAGCCGGGACCGCACACGGCGCATGTGCAGGATGTTCATCTCCACCGAGCGGCTCAGTTCGCCCCGTTTCATCCCCAGTTCGCGCTCACGCCGCTTGACCGAGCTGGAGGCCGGGTTGAGGAAGAGCAGCCGCACCCGGCAGCCGGACTCGGCGAGCCGGACCAGGCGCCGTCCGGAGAAGTTCTGCACCAGCAGGTTGAGTCCGATGCCGGTGGCGTCGAGCCGGCGGGCGCCGCCGAAGATGTCCTCGGCCGGGAACTGGCGCAGCAGCCGCACCCGGTCGGAGTGGACGGCGACGACGTCGGCGTATCGGTCGCCGACCAGGTCCTCGACCGCGTCCACGGGCAGCCGGCGCGCCGAGGGCACGTCGCCGCCCGCGCCGAGCATCTCCAGCAGCCGCGCGGAGGCCCGTTCGGCCTGGCTGAGCACCGCCTCGGACAGCGCCCGGTTGCGGGAGACGACGTTGCGGGTCACCTCCAGCTCGTCCAGGGCGAGTTCGAGATCCCGGCGTTCGTCGAAGTACGGCTCGAAGCACGGCCAGTGCTGCACCACCAGCTCGCGCAGCTGTGGCAGGGTGAGGAAGCTGAGCACGTTGTCGTCGGCCGGGTCGAGCAGGTAGCCCTTGCGGCGGCTGACCTCGCGCACGGCGACCGCGCGGTGCACCCACTCCTGTCCGGCCGGACCGGCCGCGGCCACCACCCACTCGTCGCCGTGCACCGGTTCGTAGACGGGGCGCAGCACGGCCGCCACGACCGAGCGCAGCCGCTGTTCGACGAGGTTCAGCCAGATGTAGGCCCGGCCGGCCCGCTGGGCGCGGGTGCGCACCTCGCGCCAGGCGTCGGCGTCCCAGTCCAGCTCCGGCCCGATGGAACCCGCGTCCATCGGCCGGGCCAGGGACACCGCGCCGGGCGGGACGTCTGTGGAGTTCCCCTCGTGACCCTCGTCACCAGGAGGCAGCTCCAGCCCTCCCGAGCCCACCCGTGCACCGCCTTCCGCCCCCGGGGCCTTTCCCGTCTCAACGATCAAGGAAGGGTACTCCGCGAGCGGTCGGCGGTGCAGCCGGATGGACAGGTCGGTTTCCCGACCGATGCCCTCAACTACGCCATTCCCAGTGTCCGTTCTGCCATGCCAGGTCCTTCGGAGTGAGCGGATTCATAGCCGTGACGTCGCGCGGGGCGATGGCGAAGCCCTGCCAGTGCACGGGCATGGGCTGCTGGTCCTCGTCCCGGGCGATGTGGTGGAAGCCCACGTTCACCCAGACCACGGGATGGGTGAGGGGCTGCCCGTCGGTCCACTTGTCGACGGAGTCCGGGTGGCCGCCGGCGCACATCGGGTTGTGGCTGGCGAACAGCTCGCACTTGTCGTACTCGGTGACGTAGAGGTCGTGCCTGGTGAAGGCGCGGCCCGGGTACTTGGTGGTGGGGCCGGGGACCAGCTCGTAGGAACGGGCGTGCCCGTCCTTGTTCCTTCCCCTCGCGCTGACCATCCGCCACCAGCGGTAGGTCTTGTAGTCGCCCGCGAACTCCTTGGCGAGCCTGGTGCGGGTGGTCCTGGCGGTCGGGCCCTCCTGCCGGCCGGAGGGGGCGCTGACGGTGGAGTCGTACTGCTCGACCTTCGTCTTCGAGGACCCGTCGAGGCCGAAGTCGAGCCGCCAGAAGACGTTGTGGCTGTGGCTGGTGGAGTAGTCCCGGGCGCCCTTGCCGATGGGCCAGCCGCGTCCGTCCTGGGCGTTGTAGTCGTCGAAGGAGAGGCTGCCGGTCGCGCCGACGTTCATGCTGATCGTGCCGTCGTCCTGGAAGCGCCACTCGGTGATGTACTCGTACCAGCCGACCTGGTTGACCGTGTAGACCAGCAGGTCCTTGCCCTGCTGCTGGTAGGTCTTCTCCACCGCCTGGAAGAGGTCGTGCATCCGGTAGGCGTGACCACGCGAACGGGTGGCCGTGCACAGGCCCTTGACGTTCGGGTGGCTCGGGTCGCCGTCCGGGACCTTGACGCTCCTGATGGTGCCGCCGGGGCACTCGCCGGGTGCCAGCTCCATCAGTTCCTGGGCGTAGTTCTGGCCCGTCAGGTCGTAGTACTCGTGCCGGCCGTCGTCGTACGGCACGTGGATCTGGGCGAGCCGGGCACTGTTGAGGACCTTGATCGGCTTGGTCTCGCCCCGGGGCTGGTAGGAGACGTCCTCCAGCACGAGGCCGGCCTTGCTGTCGTAGCGCCAGCACATCCGCCAGGTCGTGCCGGTGGTCAGCTTCTGTTCGATGGTGTGGGCGGCGCCGCAACCGGCGGCCTCGGCGGGCGCGGTCCGCGGCCGGGCGGCCGCCGGACCGGCCGCGGTCGTCACGCCGGCGGCCAGCGCGGCCAGACAGGCCGCGACGGCCGCGCAGCCACGGGCGGCTCGGCTGACGGTTCGCGTCCGGACGCCACCGGAGTGGTACGGGCCGACGGTTCGCGTCCGAACGCCGCCGGAGGGGTGCTTTTCGGGCATGAAGGAACGACTCCCTTGCCGGAGGTACGGGTGGGAAGGCGGGCGGCGGCCGGTCAGCCGCGGTCGAGGGCAGCCACCTCGCGGGCGCTCAGGTCGATCACCAGGTCCCTGGTGTCGATCCACGGCCCGTTCCTGACCTTGGAGAACAGGCGCACGCACCGGTGCGCTCCGCAGTCGTCGAGCGCCGCGGACCGGGCGCCCGGCGCGGCCTGGTAGATCCCGCCGCTCAGCTCCAGCTGGCCGGGCGAGGTGAGGTCCCGGCCGGTGGCGTCCTTGTAATCCGCCTTCAGACCCGCGCCCAGCGGGGCGGCGATCAGTATGCGGGCCGCCTCGGCGTTCTCCGCGCGGCTCGGCGGCGGCTGGACGCCGCGCCGGCTGCCGGTGTGCTCCACCTTCCCGCCGTCCAGGTCGACGGTCCTGGTGACGAGGGTGTCGGTCGCGTAGTCGTAGAAGGTCACGTCGGCCCGGCGCGGGGCGTCCGGGGCGTCCGCCTCGGCGGCCTCGGGCTCGGCCAGGTCGACGCTCAGCCGCTCGGGTCCGCGGCCTCCGCCGGCGCTCCGGCCCGCGGCCGACAGCCGCCCGGCCACGGCGATCTTCTCCGCCCGCCGGATCTCGTCGTCGGTGAGCGGGTCCCGGCCGGTGCCCCGCTTCCCCTCGGCGGGCGGCCGCTCCACCACGCCGGGCGGCGCGGCGTCCGGGTCCTGTCCGGCCCGCCCCGCGGCCCGGGGGCCGCCGCCGGTCCCGCCGGTCCCGCCGGTCTCGTCCGCGCCCGCCGTGCCCGGCAGGGTGACCGCGACCATGACGGCGGTCCCCACCGCCGCCAGCGCCGCACCGGTCAGTACTTTGCCCAGATGGCGGTGGACTCTCTCGCGCACAGCTTCCCCCTGCTCCCCCTGGTCCTCCGGGAGTACGTGTCTGCCCCGCTGTTTCGGCGCTCGGCGGGTACCAGAACCGCCGTGCGCACTGGTCGGTGGGGAAGAGGCGGGTAAGGCACCGCGGGTTGCGTCACTTTCGGACAAGACGCGGGGCCGACGCGGCCCCAGGCGGACGACACACCTGGGAGAGTCGTATCCATGCAGGTCTGGCCTGGAGAGGCGTATCCGCTCGGCGCCACCTATGACGGCGCCGGCACCAACTTCGCGGTCTTCACGGAGGCCGCGGACCGAGTAGAGCTGTGTCTGCTGCACGACGACGGCTCGGAGACGGCGGTGGAACTGCGCGAGAGCGACGCGTTCGTCCGGCACGCGTACGTGCCGGGCGTGATGCCCGGACAGCGGTACGGGTTCCGGGTGCACGGCCCGTACGACCCCGGGCGCGGGCTGCGCTGCAACTCGGCGAAGCTGCTGCTCGACCCGTACGCCAAGGCGGTCAGCGGGTCGGTCCGCTGGGGAGAGGAGGTGTACGGCTACCACTTCGGCGCGCCCGACGAGCGCAACGACCTGGACTCGGCGCCGCACACCATGACCTCGGTGGTGATCAACCCGTACTTCGACTGGGGCGACGACCGCCCGCCGCGCACCGGCTACCACCACACCGTGATCTACGAGGCCCACGTCAAGGGCCTGACCATGCGTCACCCGGGACTCCCCGAGGAACTGCGCGGCACCTACGCGGCGCTCGCCCACCCGGCGATCATCGACCACCTGACCAAGCTCGGGGTGACGGCGCTGGAGCTGATGCCCGTGCACCAGTTCGTCAACGACCACCGGCTGGTCGACATGGGCCTGAACAACTACTGGGGCTACAACACCATCGGCTTCTTCGCCCCGCACAACGCGTACGCCTCCTGGGGCGACCGCGGCCAGCAGGTGCTGGAGTTCAAGTCGGCGGTCCGGGCGCTGCACGAGGCCGGGATCGAGGTCATCCTGGACGTGGTCTACAACCACACCGCCGAGGGCAACCACCTGGGACCGACGCTCTCCTTCAAGGGCCTCGACAACCCGTCGTACTACCGGCTCACGGACGACCCCCGCTACTACATGGACACCACCGGCACCGGGAACTCGCTGCTCATGCGGTCCCCGCACGTCCTCCAGCTGATCATGGACTCGCTGCGGTACTGGGTGACCGAGATGCACGTCGACGGCTTCCGCTTCGACCTGGCGGCCACCCTGGCCCGGCAGTTCCACGAGGTGGACCGGCTGTCGTCGTTCTTCGACCTGGTCCAGCAGGACCCGGTGGTCTCCCAGGTGAAGCTGATCGCCGAGCCGTGGGACGTGGGCGAGGGCGGCTACCAGGTGGGGAACTTCCCGCCGCTGTGGACCGAGTGGAACGGCAAGTACCGGGACACGGTCCGCGACCTGTGGCGGGGCGAGCCGCGGGCGCTGGCCGAGTTCGCCTCCCGGCTGACCGGCTCCTCCGACCTCTACCAGGACGACGGCCGGCGCCCGCTGGCCTCGATCAACTTCGTCACCTGCCACGACGGCTTCACCCTGCACGACCTGGTGGCGTACAACGACAAGCACAACGAGGCCAACGGCGAGGAGAACCGGGACGGCGAGAGCCACAACCGGTCCTGGAACTGCGGGACGGAGGGCGACACCGAGGACCCGGAGGTGCTGCGGCTGCGCGCCCGGCAGATGCGGAACTTCATCGCCACGCTGATGCTGTCCCAGGGCGTGCCGATGATCAGCCACGGGGACGAGTTCGCCCGCACCCAGCGCGGCAACAACAACGCCTACTGCCAGGACAACGAGCTGTCGTGGATCCGGTGGCCCGAGGAACGGAGCGAACTGCTGGAGTTCACCCGCGCGATGGTGTGGCTCCGCCGCGACCACCCCGTCCTCCGGCGGCGCCGCTTCTTCCACGGGCGTCCGGTGGAGGGCACCCACGACGAGCTGTCCGACATCGCCTGGTTCACCCCGGAGGGCAGTGAGATGACCCAGGACGACTGGAACGCGGCGCAGGTGTCCGGGCTGACGGTGTTCCTCAACGGCAACGCCATCTCCGAGCCGGGGCCGCGCGGCGAACGCGTCTGCGACGACTCCTTCCTGCTGATGTTCAACGCCTCGCCCGAGCCGCTGGACTTCGTGGTGCCGGTCGACCACGGCCGGCAGTGGCAGGTGGTGGTCGACACGGCCCGCCCGGAGGGGGTGCCGCCGGGGACGGGCGAGAAGGTGGCGGCCGGCGACCGGGTCACCCTGCCGGACCGCAGCCTGACGGTGCTCCAGCGACCGGCGCGCTGAGGCGGGCGGCACCCGCGTCTCGCCGCACGCGCGCGTAGGGGGCGCGTACTGGGTCCGGGGGCCCGGGGCGTACGTCGTCGGGCGTACCGTCACGGCGAGGGCGAAGTCCGGACCGGCCGCCGTGCCCGCCGCCGCGGGACCGTGCGCCTCGGCCGGGCGCCCGGTGCCGGCGACCGCCAGCGCCCTGGCCGCCGACCAGGACGCCGGCGGCGATCCCCGTCGCGCGCTCATCACCCCCGTGGCGGCGTACACGATCCCCTCCTGCTCCTCCCGCCCGAGCCCCACGGTCAACGCGGTGACCCCGGCCTGGCAGGCACCGCCCATCGCCCCTGGAGGGCGAACGCGGCGAGCGGCGCGGGGACGCGGCGGGGCACCGGGGGGGCGGGGCGCACGGACCGCACCCCCACGCGCGCGGGACGGCGCGGCAGCCGGGACCGGGACCGGGATCGGGCCGTGGCCAAGGCCGGGGCCGTGGCCGGGACCGCAGCCGGGACCGGGGCCAGGGCCGGGACCGGGGCCGGGGCCGGGACCGGGGCCGAGGCAGGGGCCAGGACCAAGGCCAGGGCCGAGGCCAAGGCCGTGTGGGCGGGAGCCGGCGCGCGGGGCGTCGGGTGGGGGCCAGGGCGCTGCCGTGGAGCGGCATCGGCGCCGCCGCGACCGTGGCGTAGGCCGGATGGGCGAGCACCGCGGGCCAGGCCGACGAGCGCCGGACCGGGCACGACCGACAGTTCGTCCGGGGTGCTCTCGAAGCAGAGCGCGGCGGCACGCCGCCGACCAGCACGGCCGCCGCCGAGCGAACCGCTGCGTGCGGCGCCGCGCCGGCTTCCCCGGGGCCCCCATCGCCCGGAATCGCTCGGGACCAGACACGCGCGCGTGATCCGGGCGGCGGTCGATGACACGAAAGACGGTGAGCGGGGTACGTAGGTTCCCATGACTTCAGCGCGACCCGGACCGGGGGTGCCCACGGCCACCTACCGGCTACAGCTCCAGCCCGCGTTCCCGTTCGCCGCCGCCGAAGCGGCCGTGCCGTACCTGGCGTCGCTCGGCGTCTCGCACCTGCATCTGTCGCCGGTCCTGGAGGCCGTTCCGGGCTCCGCGCACGGCTACGACGTGGTGGACCACGCGCGCGTACGCGCGGAGCTGGGCGGCGAGGACGGCCTGCGGGCACTGGCGCGCACCGCGCGGGAGCACGGTCTCGGCCTGGTGGCGGACATCGTGCCGAACCACATGGCGATGGCGCCCCGGCACAACCACGCCCTGTGGGAGGTGCTGCGCGAGGGCCCGGAATCGCCGTACGGGCGCTGGTTCGACATCGACTGGGAGGCGCAGGACGGCCGGGTGCTGCTGCCGGTGCTCGGCGGCCCCGTCGGCTCGGAGCTGGAACACCTGGTGGTCGACGGCGACGTACTGCGCTACCACGACCACGTCTTCCCGTTGCGGGCCGGCACCGGGCACCTGCCGCTGCCCGAGCTGCTGGACGCGCAGTGGTACCGCCCGGTGTGGTGGCGGCTCGCCCGCACCGAGCTGAACTACCGGCGGTTCTTCAGCATCTCGGAGCTGATCGGGCTGCGGGTGGAGGACCCGGAGGTGTTCGACGCCACCCACGCCAAGATCCTCCAGCTGCTCGGGGAGGGCGTGCTCGACGGGCTGCGGGTCGACCACCCCGACGGGCTCGCCGACCCCGACGGCTACCTGGCGCGGCTGCACGAGGCGACCGGCGGACGCTGGACGGTGGTGGAGAAGATCCTCGCCGACGGCGAACGGCTGCCGGCCTCCTGGCCCGTCGCGGGCACCACGGGCTACGACGCCCTGCGGCACGTCGACGGCCTGTTCACGGACCGCACCGGGGCGTACGAACTGCAGGGGCGCTACCGGGCGTTCGCCGCGCCGCAGACGGACCGGGGCGGCAACTGGGAGGCCACGGTCCGGCGGGCCGCGTACAAGGTGCTCACGCATGAACTGGCCACCGAGACGGAGCGGCTCACCCGGGTGGCCGCCCGGCTGTGTGCCGCCTCGCCCGACCTCTCGCTGCGCGACCGCGCCCCCTGGGCGCTGCGCACGGCCGTGGAGGAGCTGCTGGTCCGGCTGCGGGTCTACCGGCCGTACGCGTCCGGCGACGCCTCCGCCGTGATCACCGAGGAGGCGGCCGAGGAGGCCCGGCTGGCCTTCGTCGTGCCGGAGGAGGCCGAGGCGGTCGGCATCGTGCGCCGGCTGCTGGTCGAGCCGCCCGTCGACCCGTCGGCGCCTGACCACGCCGACCGGGTGGAGTTCCGCACCCGGTTCGCGCAGACCGCGTCGGCGCTGCGCGCCAAGGCCGTCGAAGACACCGCCTTCTACCGCTACGTGCCGCTGCTGCCGGCGGCCGAGGTGGGCGGCGACCCGGGCAACCCGGGCGTGCTCCCGGAGGACTTCCACGCGTACTGCGCGCGCGTGCAGCGCGACTGGCCGCTCACCGGCACGGTCGTCACCACGCACGACACCAAGCGCAGCGCGGACGTGCGCGCGGCGCTCGCGGTGCTCACCGAGTGCCCCGGCCGGTGGGCGCGGCTGCTGGCCGAGGCGAACCGGCCCGAGGAGGGCGTGGGCGTGCCCGACGGACAGCTGGCCTGGGCCGCCTGGCAGACGGCGTTCGGGCTGGGCCCGGCGGCTGAGGAGCGGGTCCGCGAGGCGCTGCTGAAGCACGTCCGCGAGGCGGGTATGTACACCAGCTGGACGGAGCGGGAGCCGCCGTACGAGGAGGCGGTCGGGGCCTTCGTCGCGGCGGGCCCGTGCGGGCCGCCCGGCGAGCGCGTGGCGGCCTTCCGCAAGGCGCTGGAGCCGCACATCCGGGCCAATGTCCTCGGCACCGCGCTGGTCCACCTGACGATGCCGGGGGTGCCGGACGTGTACCAGGGCACGGAGGGCGAGTACCGGGCGCTGGTGGACCCGGACAACCGGCGTCCGGTGGCGTTCCCGCCGACGGCGCCGGGTGAGAAGGAGGCGCTGACGGCGGCGGCGCTGCGGCTGCGCGCCCGGCGCCCGGACGCCTTCGGCCCGGACGCGTCGTACGACCCTTTGCCGGCCGGGGGCCCGGCGGCCGAGCACTGTCTGGCGTTCGCGCGCTCCGGTGCGGTGGTCACGGCGGTGACCCGGCTGTCGCTGCGGCTCGCGGAGACGGGCGGCTGGCGCGAGACCTCGCTGGCGTTGCCACCCGGCCGCTGGGCGGACGCGCTCGCCCCGGAGCGGGAGTTCACCGGCGAGGTACGCCTGAGCGAACTCTTCGACCGCCTGCCGGTGGCCTTGCTGGAGCGGGTCACGGAGGACTGAGGACGGGAGGGTGAGGAGGACGGCGAGGACGGGGGTTGGACCGGGAGCGGGGAGTGCGGGCGCGACGCACGGGCGTGGGCCTCCGGCGCCGGGTGGTGCGGGCCCCGCGCCCGCCCTCCGCCACCACACACGCC
>NZ_JOCB01000005.1 GCF_000718775.1 Streptomyces sp. NRRL S-31 | reverse complement strand
CTTCCCGGCCCCGCCGCCCGTACCGTCGCCCCCCGTCCGGTGGCCGGAGCCGATACCGGCCCCCCCGCCGGTCCCGCCCGGCGACTCCACCACCGCCGCGTACACCGCCCGCGCCTCCCACGCGGCTCCGCACACCCCACCGCCGCCCGGACTTCCGGCCACCCCCTCGCCCTCGTCCGCGCCGCCGCCCGCGCCGGGAACGACACCCCGGCGCGCGGGAAGTCATCGGGCGCGTCGTGCGCCCCGCCGCACCGGTCCCCCGGCCAGGGCCGTGATCCCGATCCTGCTGCTGGCGCTCGTCTGCTACGCGGTGGGCTTCTGGGCGCTGACCCGTGGCTGAGCCGCCGCCCGCCTCCCCGGCCGGGACTCAGCCGCGGGACCGCCGGGCCGTCACCGTCCAGCCGCCGAGGAACAGCAGCAGCGCGGTGCCCGAGCCGATCCCGCCGACGGCGACCAGCCGCATCATCCGGTCGTCGGACCCGCCCCCGCCGTCCCCGTCCCCCGTGCCCCCGCCCTCCGTGCCGCCGGTCAGCGCGGCCAGCCGGTCCCGCTCGGTGACCGTGAAGACGTCGCCGGGTACGGGGCTGCCGGCGTACGCCGGACCCGCGTGCGCCCGGCCGTCCACCCGCACCCGCAGGGTCGCCTGGAACGGCCCCGGGCCGAACGTGCCGGCCAGCCGGTCGCTGAGGTGCAGGACGAGGTAGTAGTCACCGGCGAACCGGACGGAGGACACCCCGGCCGGCACGGCGTACCGGTTGGCGTACTCCACCGGCGGCAGCGGTGCCGGCGCGGTGGTCTTCGCGGCGCCGGTGTAGCCGAGGGAGACGCTGTCGACCGGGCCGCGCACGGGGTTGTAAAGGGAGAGGCCCAGGGCGCCGCCGACGTAGCCACGGCCGGGTGCGCCGCCCAGCTCGGCGGAGACGCGCAGTTGACGTCCCCACTCCAGCGGCACCTTGTAGAACCGGGTCTCGCCGGGGACGAGGGACGTCCGCCAGACCCCTTGGCCCAGCAGCCGCGCCGCCGCGAAACCGGTGCCGCCCACGCGGTCGCGGGGCCGCCCGGCAAGAGGCCGCGGGGTGGCCGAATTCCAGCTGCGCGGCGGCTGCGTGGAGCCGGTCCGCGTCAGGCGCGGTTCCGTGGCGGGCGCGATCTCCAGCTCCCAGGGCGCGGTCGCAGCGCCCGAGCCCTCGGCGTCGAGCCGTTCCACGAGCAGGTAGTACGTGCCCCCGCCCTGGCACAGCGCCTTGCCGGTCTCGCGCAGGCCCAGGGCCGTGACCGGACGCGGGCTGATGCCGGCGCCGAAGCGCGCGGAGCCGTAGGAGCAGGCGGTGCCGTGCGCGTCCCGCAGCGAGACGCGGATGCCGTCGGTGGCGGAGACGCCGGCGTCCGCCGGTGGTACGGCGGTGACGGGGACGTACGCCGTGTCCGCGGCGGTGAGCCTGAGGCGGTAGTAGAGCCTGCCGTCGCGGGGGAGGGAACTGCGGTAGGCGTGGCCGGCGTCCAGCGGCACGGCGTCCGCGGTGGTCTCCGCGCCCGTGACGCTCCGCGCGCCGGGTGTGAAGACGTAGGACCCCGGCCGTGCGTCGGCGGCGGCCGGGGCACCGGCCGGCAGGGCGACGACGGCGGTGAGTGCCGGCAGCAGGAGCACGGCGCACCGGCCGGCGAAGGCCCGCCACCGCGTCCGCGCCCCGTCCCCTCGCCGCCCTGGCCCCCGCACGCGCCACCACCCCCGGTCGTCGGACGGCCGCACCGGCCGCGGGCCCCATCCTGCCCCGCCCGGCGCTGCGCCGTCCGGGCAACGGGTACGCCCGTCCGAAACGCCCCGGCCCCGTCGGGCACCGTCACGCTCCGCGCGCCGTACCGCCTACCGCACCCGCCGCGAGCCCGCAACACGGGACCGGGCGCCGGGCCCCGGACAACACGAAACCCCGACCGCGTGGCGGCCGGGGTCTGTTCAGATTCGGTATCCGTCGGTACCGGGACTCACGAACCCGTGGGCACGGAGTCAGTCGCCTCCGTCCACAGGTCCTGCTCGGCGCGATCCGCCTGGATCTGGCGGTACACGAGGAGCCCGCCGATGGCGGCCAGTGCGACCAGGAGCAGCTTCTTCACCGCGCGACCTCGTCTTTCCTTGACGTAGGGGACCTCTGCCGCCCGACTATACACACCGACCGATATCGATCGGTGACCTGCGTCGGGGCCCAACTCCCGCCCCCTTCAGCGCGTTGGACCAGGCCGGACGGGGTTCCGGCCGGAGCGTGACCACGCCCCCACGGACGGTTACTTTGCTCCCCCTTCGCTCACCCTCACCGCGATTCGGGCGTTTTCTGCTCTCTTGCGTCCATCCGAGTGGTGTTCATCGGAACATCGACGCGCCGCGGGCGTCGGTCCACCACTTCGCGAGGCTCATACACATCATGAACAAAGTACGCAAATCGCCCAACCCGAAAGTGAGGGGCCATGACCAAGAACAAGGTCATGAAGCTGTGGACCGCCATCGTCACCGCCTTCCTCGCGCTGTGCACGGCGCTCGGACTCGTCTCCGCCGGCGCCACGACCGCCGTCGCGGCCGGACCCCGGACCGAGAGCCCCCGCACCGGCACCGCGCAGCGCACCGCCCCGACGACTCCGGCGGCACACCACTGGGCCTGGTCCCATGCCAGGGCCCTGCCCCCCACGATGAAGCAGCGGATCCGGGCCGAGGCCCACGGCAAGTCCCCGAGCTGCCGCCACCGGACCCTCCCCCAGACACAGTCGGAAGCGCAGATTCCCGAGCAGACCTCGGAGGAGCTCGACTGCTGAGCCCCGGCCCCGCCGCAGTACCGCAACGTCTCGACACCACGGCGACTTGCGTACGCACCAGTCGACACGGAAGACCCCCGGCCGCTCCCGGCCGGGGGTCTCGCGCTGTTCCCGGCGTCCCGTGCGCCATGCTGGCAGCGACAACAGGCCCCGCCCCCAGGGAAGGTGGTGAGCGCTGCCGTGTCCCGGCGCGTCACCGTGATCACCGCGGTCCACGGCCCGTCCGCCCGGTTCCTGCCGGACGCGTACGGGTCCCTGTGCGCACAGCGGCTGCCCGCAGGCTGGGAGTGGGAGTGGGTCGTCCAGCAGGACGGCACGACGGACGAGGTCCGCCCGCACCTCCCGGACGACGCGCGCGTGTCCTTCCGCCAGGGCCGGCCGGGCGGCCCCGGGGTCGCCCGGACCATCGCGCTGGCGCGCGCCGGGGGCGCGTATGTCAAGGTGCTGGACGCCGACGACCAGCTCACGCCGGGCGCGCTCGCCCGCGACCTGGCCGTGCTGGAGGCCCACCCCACCATCGGCTGGACGACCTCCCGCGTCCTGGACCTGCTGCCCGACGGCTCCACGGCCGGCTTCCCCGGCGACCCCGACGAGGGCCCGGTCGAACGCGGCACCGTCCTCGGCCACTGGACGCGCGACGGCTTCCGCCTCCCGGTCCACCCGGCGAGCCTGTGCGTACGACGGGAACTGCTGGTCGCCCTGGGCGGCTGGATGGCGCTGCCGGCGTCCGAGGACACCGGGCTGCTGCTGGCACTGGACGCGGTGAGCCGCGGCTGGTTCTCGGCGGCGGCCGGCCTGCTCTACCGCAAGTGGGACGGCCAGGTCACGGGCCAGGCGGCCCATGTCGACCCCGCCGAGCGCGCCGCCCGTACGGCGGTCGCCGAGGCCAGGGCCCGCGCGCTCGCCGCCTTCGGCTGGACCTACCCGCCGCCCGCGGCCACGGCCACGCCGCCCGCTCCCCCCGCCTCCCCCACCCGGGAAGACCCCGCTCCCTGACGTCCCGCTCCCCGGCGTCCGGTCACCCGTCGTGCCCCTCCCCGGTGTCCCGCTCCGTGAAGGCGGGGGCGGCGGCGACGGCGATGGCCTGCGAGGGGCACTTCTCCGCCGCCTCCCGGACGGCCTCGCCGACCAGCGGGTCCTCGGCCGCGTGCTCCGCGCCGGGGCGTACGGCGCCGTATCCGTCCTCGAACGCGAACACGGCCGGCGCCCGGTACGCGCACTCGGCCGAGCCGTAGCACAGGGAGCGGTCGAGGGAGACCTTCATGCGTCCTCCAGCCGTCGGCGGTGACCTCCAGGACGTCACTGCCCGGCGGACGGCCCGCCCAACCGGCCCCCGGCTACCGCCGGCCGCCCGCGACGGAGAGCCAGTGCGCCACCCTGCGGACGGTGGGCTCGTCGAGCCGGTCGGCCAGGGCACGCACCGCCTCGCCGTCCTCGGGGTCCAGGTCGTACAGGCCCGCCTTGCTCAGACCGGCCATCAGCGCCTGGTGCCGACGGTCCGTCATCCGCTCGGCCAGCCGCTCGGGTCCGGGGACGCCGGACACCGGCGACGGCGGCGCGGGAGCCGCCGTACGGACGGCGGACGGGGTGTCGAAGAGATGCCACCCGTCGCGCCCGGGGCCCCAGAGGGCGACCGTCACCTCGTCCCCCCGCGCCCGCAGGGTCCGGGTCATATCCCCGAGGGCGTACAGCACGGGCCCTTGATGGGGGGACTCCGCGCCGACCGTCCAGGCGTCCTGGGCGGGCCGGTGGAACATCGCGACCCAGCGCGGCTCGCCGGGCGGTCGCGGACACCGGGGACGCCGCTTCTCCATGGCACTCACCCCTTCGGGAACGGCCGGGGACGCGACCGTAGCCGACGGGCTGTCAAATAACCGGGGCGAGTGCTTCCCGCCCGCCCGGCACCGGTCCCTCCCCTCGTGGGGACCGGTGCCGAACGGTGCGGGGCCGTCGATCCGTGCCACGTCGACGCTGCGGCGCGGATCGAAGTACGGGGCCGATTACGGGGTACGCGCGGGCTGATCCGCCGGGCGCGGCTGGGTTGACCGAATCTGACCGATAACGTTCGGCGCCATGGGCTGTCTCTCCGAGCACTGAGCCGGTGGCCTGTTCGTACGGTAGGTGACGGGTCCGCTACCGGGTTCGGATCCTGCCATCTGTCGCCCCCCACGAGGAGGTTCCGGTCTCCGGAGAGCCCCTTATCCGCAGGTCAGACGTATAGGGTGAGTTTTCCGGTCCGGACGTCCACACGCGGGGAAGTAAGGGGTGGAACCTTGAGTTCCGACTCAGGGGCACGCACAGCCTTCGCCGAGCGGCTCGCGCTGCTCTACAAGGAGGCCGGAAATCCTCCCCTCAAGAGCGTCTCCGAAGCGGTCGTACGGCTCCAGCGGATGGACGAGCGCGGCCGGCCGGTACGGGTGTCCGCGCAGCGGATCAGCGACTGGCGCCGGGCCAGGAACGTACCGGCCCAGTTCACCGCGCTCGCGGCGGTGCTCCAGATCCTGATCCCGGAGGCCCGGCGGCTGCGGCCCGCCCCGGTCTCCGCCGGGCTGTACGACCTCGCCCACTGGCAGCGGCTGTGGGAGCTGGCCCTGACCGGCCCGGCCGGCGACCGGGGCGCCCCGCCCGCCGAGGAGAACCGGCGGCCACCGGCCCAGGCGCCGCCCGTCACCGGTGGCGTGTGCCCGTACCGGGGGCTCGCCTCGTACCGGCACGAGGACGCCCGGTGGTTCTTCGGCCGGGAGCGCAGCACGAAGGCCCTCGTCGCCCTGCTCCGCGCGGCCGAGCGGTCCGGCGGACTGGTCATGCTGGTCGGCGCCTCCGGGGCCGGGAAGTCCTCCCTGCTGAACGCCGGCCTGGTCCCCGCGATCCGGGGTGGCGCCCTGAACGGGGGCCCCGGCCGGGCGGCCGACGCCCCGGCCCCCGAGCCGCACCCGTCCCCCGCCACGCCGGAGCCGCACCGGTCCTCCCGCTCCCCCGAGCCCCGCGAGCCCGCCCGGCCGGGGACAGGGCGCACCGAGGTCCCCTCCTTCGTCCCCCGGCCCCGGCAGCCCGCCGACCCCGCCGAACCTCCCCGGCCCCCCCACGCTGCCCCCGCCCGGCCCGCCGACCCCGCCGAGCCCTCGCCGCAGCCCCCCTCCGAGCCGCCCGCCGAGCCACCCGGCCCCGTACTCCAGCTCGTCCCGGGCGCCGATCCGCTGGGGGAACTGGTCCGCCGCGTCCCGGAACTCGCCGCCGTCGCCGCCGAGGCGTCCCGGGCCGAGCGGGAGGCGGCACGGAACCCGGCCCTGCCGGGCTGCGGCACCCCGCACGTCGCCCGGGCCGTCCGCGAGGCGGTCGCGGCCTGGGCGGACCGCGCCACGGACCCGGGCACCCGCCCGGTCGTCATCGTCGACCAGTTCGAGGAGGCGTTCACCCTCTGCGCCGACGAGGCCGACCGGCGCACCTTCATCCGGTTCCTGCACGCCGCCTGCACCCCGCCCGCCGGCTTCGCCGGGCCCGCGCCCGTCCGGGTGGTCCTCGGCATCCGGGCCGACTTCTACGAGCAGTGCCTCGACCACCCGGAACTGGCCGACGCGCTCCAGCACCGCCACATGGTGCTCGGCCCGCTGACCGGCACCGAGCTGCGCGAGGCGGTGACCGGACCGGCCAAGGCGGTGGGGCTCGAGCTGGAGCCGGGACTCGCCGAGCTGATCGTGCGCGAGGTGAGCGCCGACGGACCGCGCGGCGCGCACGACGCGGGCGTGCTGCCGCTGCTGTCGCACGCCCTGCTGGCCACCTGGCAGCGCCGCAAGTCCGGCAGGCTGACGCTGGCCGGGTACCGCGCGGCGGGCGGCATCCAGGGCGCCGTCGCCGCGACCGCCGAGCGCGCCTGGTCCGGCCTGGACCCCGCGGCCCGGACCGCCGCCCGGCTGCTGCTGCTGCGGCTGGTCCGGCTCGGCGAGGACACCCAGGCCACCCGGCGGCGCGGCACCCGCCGCCAGCTGGCGGAGGAGTCGGCGGACCCCGGCAAGACCGAGGAGTCGCTGGAGGCCCTGGTCCGGGCCCGGCTGGTGACACTCGACGCCGACACCGTGGAGATCACCCACGAGGCGCTGCTGCACGCCTGGCCCCGGCTGCGGCACTGGATCGACGAGGGCCGCGGCGACCACCTGCTGCGCCAGCGGCTGGAGGAGGACGGCCGGTCCTGGGAGGACTCGGGCCGGGACAGTTCGCTGCTGTACCGGGGGTCGCGGCTGGAGCAGGCGCGCGGCTGGGCCCGGTCGGCCGGGGACACCTATCTGACCCGCAGCGCGGTGGAGTTCCTGGCCGCCTCGGTACGGCTGCGCAAGCGCACGGTGTGGCTGAGCCGGGCGGCGGTGGCAACACTGGTCGCACTGGCCGTCCTCGCCGCCGGCTCCGCGGTGATCGCCTGGAAGCAGCGCGACGACGCCGTGTTCGCGCAGGTCCTCGCCGAGGCCGACCGGGTCCAGCACACCGACCCGTCGCTGGCCGCCCAGCTCGACCTGGTCGCGCACCAGCTGCGCCCCGGCGACGAGGACACGTACAGCAGGCTGATCTCGATCGTGAACGCGCCGCTGGCCACCCCGCTGTCCGGGCACCGGGGCGCGGTCTACCTCACCTCGTTCAGCCCGGACGGCAGAACGCTGGCCACGGCGAGCTACGACCACACGGTCCGGCTCTGGGACGTCACCGACCCGGACCGACCGACCGCGCTCGGCGGGCCGCTCTCCGGCCACACCAGCTGGGTGAGCAGCGCCGTGTTCAGCCCGGACGGACGCACCCTGGCCAGCGCCGGCGACGACGGCACGGTCCGGCTCTGGGACGTCACCGACCCCGCGCACGCCGTACCGCTCGGCAAGCCGGTCACCGGCCGGCAGGGCACGATCTACCTGACCGCGTTCAGCCCGGACGGGCGCACCCTCGCCACGGCCGGCGAGGACAGCACCGTACGGCTGTGGAACGTGGCCGACCCGCGCCGGCCCACCCCGGTCCGGACCCTGCGCGGGCACACCGCAGCGGTGCGCTGCGTGGCGTTCAGCCCGGACGGGCGGACCCTCGCGACCGGCGGCGACGACGACACCATCCGGCTGTGGGACATGACCGCCCCGCGCCGGACCGGCCCGGTGCGGACCCTGCGCGGGCACACGGACCTGGTGCACTCCGTCGCCTTCAGCCCCGACGGGCACACCCTGGCCAGCGGGAGCGCGGACGACACCATCCGGCTGTGGGACGTGTCCCGCCCCGGCCGCGCGGCGCCGGTCGGCTCCCCGCTGACCGGCCACACCGGGCCGGTCTGGTCGGTGGCGTTCAGCCCGGACGGCGGCCGGCTGGCCGCCGCCAGCGCGGACAGCACGGCGAGCCTGTGGAACGTCAGCGACCCGGCGTCCCCCTCCCAGGTCGGCGAACCGCTCGCGGGCGCCAGCGGCGAGATGTACGCCCTGGGGTTCCGCCCGGACGGCCGGACCCTCGCCACCGGCAGCGGGGACGGCAAGGTGCGCCTGTGGTCGGTCCCGACCTCCGACATGATCGGCCGGAGCGGGGCGTTCCGCCCGGACGGCCGGGTCCTGGCCACCGCCGCCCGGGACGGCAGGCTGCGGCTGTGGAACGTGACCCGGCCCGGCCGGCCCGTCCCGCTCGGCACGCCGTTCATGCGGGCCGACGGCGACCAGCGCTCCCTCGTGTTCTCCCCCGACGGCCGGACCCTCGCCGTCCTCACCGGCGTCCGCACGGTCCACCTGTGGAACGTCACCGACCCCGCCCGCCCGGTCGCCACCGGACCGCCGCTGACCCTGCGGACCCGCTTCATGGGCGCCGACGCGCTGGCGTACAGCCCGGACGGACGCACCCTGGCCACCGCCTACGACGACCGCACCATCCGGCTGTGGGACGTCACCGACCCCGGGCACGCCGTACCGCTCGGCAAGCCGGTCACCGGCCACCGGGGCTACATCAACGCCCTCGCCTTCAGCCCTGACGGGCACACGTTGGCCAGCGGCAGCGCGGACAGCACGCTCCGCCTGTGGAAGGTGACCGACCCCGCCCGCCCGGCGCCGCTCGGCGCCCCGCTCACCGCCCACGACGGTCCTGTCAACACGCTCGCCTTCAGCCCCGACGGACGCACCCTGGCCAGCGGCAGCGACGACGACACCGTCCGCCTCTGGGACGTCACCGACCCGGCCTCGGCGAGTGAGCCGGGCGCCCCGCTCACCGGCCACACCGAGGCGGTGACGTCCCTCACCTTCAGCGCCGACGGACAGACCCTGGCCAGCGGCGGCAGCGACAACACGGTCCGCCTGTGGAATGTCACCGACCCCGCCGCCGCCACCCCGATCGGCCAGTCGATGAGCCCCAACGCCAAGACCGGCAACTTCCTGTCCTTCAGCCCCGGCAGCCACGTCCTCGGTGTCTCCAGCGGCGCCGACACGGTCCGCCTGTGGAGCCTGGACGCGGACACGGCGATCCGGCACATCTGTTCGGTCACCCGGGGCGTCCTGACCCGACAGCGCTGGCAGGAGTACCTGCCCCGCCTCTCCTACGACCCCCCGTGCGGTCGATGACCGGCCAACCTGCCTGATTCACCGCGGACTTGGCCCCATACGACCGACAACCTTGTTACCCTTGGCCATAGCCCGATCGCTGGTGCATCCCCCGTCGCCAGCGGTCGGGCCTTTCCGTACCCGGCACCGGGCGCCCCGGAGCCCACCAGGCCACACACGCCGAAGACCCCCGATCCATCCGGACCGGGGGTCTTCGTGCTGGTGGGGCTAACAGGATTTGAACCTGTGGCCTCATCCTTATCAGGGATGCGCTCTAACCAACTGAGCTATAGCCCCGCCGCGCTCTGCGGTGTGTGTCCCGCGCGCTGACTCCTGAAGATTAGCGCACGACCGCGCCAGTCCCAAAATCGGTTGCCGGGGTGGTCGCGGAACGTCCCTGGTCCGGGGTCACTCGTCCTCCGCCAGGGTCAGCTCGACGCCGCCGACGAAGCCCGCGGAGAGGTTGTAGATGAACGCGCCGAGCGTGGCGAGCGCCGTCGCCAGGATCACGTCGATGACCGCGATGATCGTCGTGAACGTCAGGACGTGGGGGAGGGACAGGAACGCCTGGAGGTCGAAGCCGTTCGCCTCGTTGGAGCCGGTCGCCTCCGAGATCGTGCCGCCGACCGTCGAGAACACGCCCATCGCGTCCATGACCATCCACAGCACCGCCGCGCCGACGATCGTACAGATGCCGAACGCGATGGAGAGCAGGAAGCTGACCTTCATCACCGACCACGGGTCGGCCTTGGCCACCCGCAGCCGCGCCTTGCGGGTCCGCGGCGCCGTCGTACGCACGCCGGTGCGCGGCCTGCGGACCGCGCCGGCGTCCTGTGCCGCATAGGCCTGCGGCGGGTGGTACGGCTCGGCGGGCCGCTCCGGACGCCGTTCGCCGGGAAGCGGCGACGCCTGCCGCGCGTCGCCGGCCGCGGCCGTGCCTCGGGTGTCCGTCACAGTGCCCCCCTGGGATGCCTGCTGGGATTTCTGCGTGCCGGAGGAGTCCGCCACGGAAGCCTTCACCGGCTTCGGGTTCGTCGTCTGAGGGTCGCTCGTACGCGCCGCACGCGCGGCGGAGCCACGGCCGCCGCCGCCCGTTTCCGTACCCCTGGAGGTACCGGCCGATCCGGCGCCCGTGGCTCCGCTCACGATGACTCTCTCCTCGTGCTACTCGGCCGAGGGCGCCTCACCCTCGTCCGTGCCGGTGGTCGCGGGACCCTCGGCGGCCTCGTCCACGGCCACGTCGCCGTCGACTTCCTCCGCCTCGCGTCCGGCCTCGGCGTTACGAGCGATACCGACCACGGCATCGCGCTTGCCCAGGTTGATCAGTTGGACGCCCATGGTGTCACGGCCCGTCTCCCTGACCTCGCTGACTCGCGTGCGAATCACACCGCCGGAGAGGGTGATCGCGAGAATCTCGTCGTTCTCCTCGACGATCAGCGCGCCGACGAGCGAACCACGGTCCTCCACGATCTTGGCAGCCTTGATGCCGAGGCCACCACGCCCCTGGACGCGGTACTCGTCGACGGCGGTCCGCTTCGCGTACCCACCGTCGGTGGCAGTGAACACGAACGTACCGGGTCGGACGACATTCATCGAGAGCAGCTCGTCGCCCCCGCGGAAGCTCATCCCCTTGACGCCCGAGGTGGCACGGCCCATCGGGCGCAGCGAATCGTCCGAGGCGGTGAACCGGATCGACTGCGCCTTCCTGCTGACCAACAGCAGATCGTCGTCGGCGGAGACCAGCTCGGCGCCGATCAGCTCGT
This sequence comes from Streptomyces sp. NRRL S-31, assembly GCF_000718775.1. Classification (GTDB taxonomy): domain Bacteria; phylum Actinomycetota; class Actinomycetes; order Streptomycetales; family Streptomycetaceae; genus Streptomyces. Next base: position 116,904 of record NZ_JOCB01000005.1, on the reverse strand, counting down.
CGTCGCCGCCGTCCTCGCGCTCGCGCAGGTTGATCGCGATCACACCGCCGGAGCGAGGCGAATCGTAATCCTTCAGTGGCGTCTTCTTGACCAGACCGGACTTGGTCGCGAGGACCAGGTAGGGCGCCGCCTCGTAGTCGCGGATCGCGAGGATCTCGGCGATCGCCTCGTCGGGCTGGAAGGCGAGCAGGTTCGCCACGTGCTGGCCGCGCGCGTCCCGGCCGGCCTCGGGCAGCTCGTACGCCTTCGCCCGGTACACCCGGCCCTTGTTGGTGAAGAACAGCAGCCAGTGGTGCGTGGTGGAGACGAAGAAGTGGTCGACGATGTCGTCTTCCTTCAGCTTCGTGCCGCGCACGCCCTTGCCGCCGCGCTTCTGCGCCCGGTAGTCGTCCGTCTTCGTCCGCTTGACGTAACCGCCGCGCGTGACGGTGACGACGATGTCCTCCTCGGCGATCAGGTCCTCGATGGACATGTCGCCCTCGTAGGGGATCAGCTTGGTCTGGCGGTCGTCGCCGTACTTCTCGACGATCGCGGCCAGCTCCTCGCTGACGATCCCGCGCTGGCGGACCGGCGAGGCGAGGATCTCGTTGTACTCGCTGATCTTCGCCTGGAGCTCGTCGTGCTCCTGGACGATCTTCTGCCGCTCCAGGGCCGCCAGGCGCCGCAGCTGCATCTCCAGGATCGCGTTCGCCTGGATCTCGTCGATCTCCAGCAGGCCCATCAGGCCGCTGCGCGCGATGTCGACGGTGTCACTGCGCCGGATCAGCGCGATGACCTCGTCGATGGCGTCCAGGGCCTTCAGCAGACCGCGCAGGATGTGCGCCCGCTCCTCGGCCTTGCGCAGCCGGAAGCGGGTACGGCGGACGATGACCTCGATCTGGTGCGTCACCCAGTGGCGGATGAAGGCGTCGAGCGACAGGGTCCGCGGCACGCCGTCCACCAGCGCCAGCATGTTGGCGCCGAAGTTCGTCTGGAGGTCGGTGTGCTTGTACAGGTTGTTCAGCACGACCTTGGCGACCGCGTCCCGCTTCAGGACGATCACCAGGCGCTGGCCGGTGCGCGACGACGTCTCGTCGCGGACGTCCGCGATGCCGCCGATCCTGCCGTCCTTCACCAGGTCGGCGATCTTCTGCGCCAGGTTGTCCGGGTTCACCTGGTACGGCAGCTCGGTGACCACCAGGCACTGACGGCCCTGGATCTCCTCGACCTCGACCACCGCGCGCATCGTGACCGAGCCGCGGCCGGTGCGGTACGCCTCCTCGATGCCCTTGCGGCCCACCACCAGGGCGCCGGTCGGGAAGTCCGGGCCCTTGATGCGCTCCATGAGCGCGTCCAGCAGCTCCTCGTGGGAGACGTCGGGGTTCTCCAGGTACCACTGGGCGCCGGCCGCGACCTCGCGCAGGTTGTGCGGCGGGATGTTGGTGGCCATGCCGACCGCGATACCGGCCGAGCCGTTGATCAGCAGGTTCGGGAAGCGGGCCGGCAGGACGGTCGGCTCCTGGGAGCGGCCGTCGTAGTTGTCCGTGAAGTCGACGGTCTCCTCGTCGATGTCCCGGACCATCTCCATCGACAGCGGCGCCATCTTGCACTCGGTGTAGCGCATCGCCGCCGCCGGGTCGTTGCCCGGGGAGCCGAAGTTGCCGTTGGAGTCCACCAGCGGCATCCGCATCGACCACGGCTGGGCGAGGCGCACCAGGGCGTCGTAGATGGAGGAGTCGCCGTGCGGGTGGTAGTTGCCCATGACGTCGCCGACGACGCGGGCGCACTTGTAGAAGCCGCGCTCGGGGCGGTAGCCGCCGTCGTACATCGCGTAGAGCACGCGACGGTGGACGGGCTTGAGGCCGTCCCGGACGTCGGGCAGCGCACGGGAGACGATGACGGACATCGCGTAGTCGAGGTACGAGCGCTGCATCTCCGTCTCGAGCCCGACGGGCTCGACACGCATCGCGAGTTCGCCGCCCTCGGTCTCAGGGGTTTCCGGAGTGTTCTCGTCGGCCATTGCTGGTGAAGATCCTTCCTGGTGCGGTCAGCTGAGACCGACTCAGATGTCGAGGAAGCGGACGTCCTTGGCATTGCGCTGGATGAACTGGCGGCGGGCCTCGACGTCCTCGCCCATGAGGACCGAGAACAGGTCGTCGGCCTGCGCGGCGTCGTCCAGGGTGACCTGGCCGAGGACCCGGTGCTCCTGGTCCATGGTGGTCACGCGCAGCTCCTCGGCGTTCATCTCGCCGAGGCCCTTGAAGCGCTGGATGGAGTCCTCGCGGACGCGCTTGCCGCGCTGGCGGCCCATCTCGATCAGTGCGTCGCGCTCGCGGTCCGAGTACGCGTACTCCACGTCGTCACGGCCCCACTTGATCTTGTACAGCGGGGGGCGGGACAGGTACACGTGCCCGGCCTCGACCAGCGGCCGCATGAAGCGGAACAGGAAGGTCAGCAGCAGGGTGCTGATGTGCTGGCCGTCGACGTCGGCGTCCGCCATCAGGATGATCTTGTGATAGCGCAGCTTCTCGATGTCGAAGTCCTCGTGCACGCCCGTGCCGAAGGCCGAGATCAGCGCCTGGATCTCCTGGTTCTGGAGGATCTTGTCGATCCTGGCCTTCTCCACGTTCAGGATCTTGCCGCGGATCGGGAGGATCGCCTGGTACTGCGGGTTCCGGCCGGACTTGGCCGAACCGCCGGCGGAGTCGCCCTCGACGATGAAGATCTCGCACTTGGCCGGGTCGTTGGACTGGCAGTCGGCCAGCTTGCCGGGCAGCGACGCCGTCTCCAGCAGGCCCTTGCGACGGGTCAGGTCGCGCGCCTTGCGGGCCGCCACGCGCGCGGTGGCCGCCTGGATGCCCTTGCGGATGATGTCCGCGGCCTCCACCGGGTTGCGGTCCAGCCAGTCGTTGAGGTGCTCGTAGACCGCCTTCTGCACGAAGGTCTTGGCCTCCGTGTTGCCCAGCTTGGTCTTCGTCTGGCCCTCGAACTGGGGCTCGCTCAGCTTGACCGAGATGATCGCGGTCAGACCCTCGCGGATGTCGTCACCGGTGAGGTTGTCGTCCTTCTCGCGCAGCAGCTTCTTGTCCCGCGCGTACTTGTTGATCAGGCTCGTGAGGGCCGCCCGGAAGCCCTCCTCGTGCGTACCGCCCTCGTGGGTGTGGATGATGTTGGCGAACGAGTACACGCCCTCGCTGTAGCCGCTGTTCCACTGCATGGCGACCTCGAGGGACAGGCTCTTGTCCCGGTCCTCGGCCTCCAGCGCGACGACCGTGGGGTGCACCGCGTCTCCCTTGCGGGAGTTCAGGTACTTCACGAAGTCGACGATGCCGCCCTCGTAGTGGTACGTGACGGTCTTGACCTCGGCCTTCTCGTCGGCGCCCGCCTCGTCCGCGCCGGCCACCGCCTTCGCCGACTCGCGCTCGTCGGTGAGCCGGATCGTCAGGCCCTTGTTGAGGAACGCCATCTCCTGGAAGCGCCGCGACAGCGTCTCGAAGGAGTACTCGGTGGTCTCGAAGATCTCCGGGTCGGCCCAGAAGGTGACCGACGTGCCGGTCTCCTCGATCGCCTCGTGCTTGACCAGCGGGGCCGTCGGGACGCCCATCTTGTAGTCCTGCGTCCAGCGGTGGCCGTCCGTGCGCACCTCGACGGCGACCTTCGTGGACAGCGCGTTCACCACGGAGACGCCCACACCGTGCAGACCGCCGGAGACGGCGTACCCGCCACCGCCGAACTTGCCGCCCGCGTGCAGCACGGTCAGCACGACCTCGAGGGCCGGCTTGCCCTCGGAGGGCACGATGCCCACCGGGATGCCGCGCCCGTTGTCGACCACGCGCACCCCGCCGTCGGCGAGGATCGTCACGTCGATGGTGTCCGCGTAACCGGCCAGCGCTTCGTCGACCGAGTTGTCGACGACCTCGTACACCAGGTGGTGCAGACCGCGCTCGCCCGTGGAGCCGATGTACATGCCGGGCCGCTTGCGGACCGCGTCCAGCCCTTCGAGCACGGTGATGGCACTGGCGTCATAGGAGGCGGAGACCGCGCCGGACTCGGTGGCCTCGCCGTTCACGCCGGCGTCGGTGGACGGGATGTTCTCGTTGGGGTTGCCGGAATCGGCCACGAAGCGCCCTTTCTGGCACAGCACGAGCCGGGCTCGTCGGCAGGTTGCCGGAGCGGCTGCGGCATGTTGCGTTGGTAAGCCTTGATCAGCGTTGCTCAGCTTTTCCCGGGCGGTCCCCACATTGGGGCGGGATTGGCTTCCAGTCTACCGGTAGCACTGACATCGATGGGGGTTTGCGGGTACCTGAGACCGCATGTGCCGCCCTCAACCGGTCTCCGCCGGGTCCCGATATACGGATGGGGGCTCCAAGGGGCTCACAGCGGCACTCAGCGCTTCGAGCCGTCAACCCGTGGCTACCGGCGGGTCAGAAGGCGGTGCGGAAGCCGTCCGGCCGCTGTCCGCGCCGGTGCGCGCAGGTGCGGAGGCGCCCCGACGGTCCCCTGTGAAGTGAGGTACGTCACCCCCGCGTCGGCCCGGTGTCGGCGGCATGTCAGCCGTGCGCCGACGGCCCGCCGGACGGCCCCGGAGCCGGGCGCCGAGCCGGGCACCGAGGTGGGCGCGGGACGGTCACCGGGCGGCCGGACGGGCCCCTCAGCCGTAGGTGTCACCGGGTCCGGTGCTCCCCGGCGCACGCAACGGGCCGTACCGGCGAGGCTGGCCGCCGGGGTTGAGCACCTTGATCATCCGTACGCTGCCGTGCCCGAGGTCCTCGTTGAGCCGGGCCACCAGCGTCGGCGCGAGTACCCGCAACTGCGTCGCCCAGGCCGTCGAGTCGCACTGGACGGTCAGCACCCGCTCGTCCTCGTCGTACCGCTGCGGCACACAGTGCTTGGCCAGGTCCTCGCCGACGATCTCCGGCCAGCGGCCCATCACCCCGCCCACCGCGGCGGGGGTCTCCCAGCCGCGTTCGGTGATCAGCCGGTTGATCGCCGCGCCCAGCGCCAGCGGATCGCGGCCGTCGGCGCGCGCGCCGGAACGCAGGCCGCCGCCCCGCCGCGCCTGCTTGCGCTGCCGCGCCGCGTCCCCGCGCGCGCGTGCCTGCTCCTTCGCGGCGCGCAACGCCACGCGCGCGAGGTCGACGCCGGAGGGCTCCTCGGCCTTCCGGCCCTTCGCGTTCCCGCCCTTCGCGGTGCGGTCCTGCGGGTTCCGGTCCCGCGGCGCGGGGTCCCCGGTGCTCATCCGCGCTCCACCGTGCCACCGGCCACCGCGTACCGGGTGCCGGCCAGCATCCGGGGTACGTCGTCGTCCACGGCGGCGGTGACCAGCACCTGCTCGCCGGGCGCGACCAGCTCCGCGAGCCGTTCCCGGCGCCGGGCGTCCAGTTCCGCGAAGACGTCGTCCAGGATCAGCACCGGCTCGTTGCCCTCGGCCCGCAGCAGGTCGTACGAGGCCAGCCGCAGGGCGAGGGCGTAGGACCAGGACTCGCCGTGCGAGGCGTAGCCCTTGGCGGGCAGCTGGCCGAGCCGGAGGACCAGGTCGTCCCGGTGCGGGCCGACGAGGGTCACGCCCCGCTCGATCTCCTGCTTGCGCGCCTCGGCGAGCGCCGCCGTCAGCTGGGCGTACAGCTCCTCGCGGGTGTGCGCCTCGCCCGGCGCCGACGGCTTGTACTCCAGCGCGATGGGGCCGCCGCCGGGTGCCAGCTGCTCGTACGCCTTGTCGGCGAGCGGCTGGAGCGCGGCGATGAGGTCCATCCGCTGGGCGAGCAGCTCCGCGCCCGCGCGCGCGAGGTGCTGGTCCCACACGTCGAGCGTGGACAGGTCCATGGACCGGCCGCCGTGCCGGCGGGCGAGGGCGGCCGTCTTCAGCAGGGTGTTGCGCTGCTTGAGGACGCGCTCGTAGTCGGAGCGCACACCGGCCATGCGCGGCGAGCGCGCGGTGATCAGCTCGTCGAGGAACCGCCGCCGTTCACCCGGGTCCCCCTTCACCAGCGCCAGGTCCTCGGGCGCGAACAGCACCGTCCGTACGATGCCCAGCACGTCCCGCGGTCTGGCCTGCGAGGACCGGTTGACACGGGCCCGGTTGGCCCGGCCCGGGTTCAGCTCCAGCTCGATCAGCTGCTGCCGGTCGCCCTGCCGGACCTGCGCCCGGATCACCGCCCGCTCGGCGCCCATGCGCACCAGCGGGGCGTCGGAGGAGACCCGGTGACTGCCGAGCGTCGCCAGGTACCCGACCGCCTCCACCAGGTTGGTCTTGCCCTGCCCGTTGGGGCCGACGAAGGCGGTGACGCCCGGGTCGAGCGGGACCTCGACCCGGGCGTACGAGCGGAAGTCGGCCAGCGAAAGATGCGTGACGTGCATGGTCGTCCCGCCGACCTCCCTCGGTGGTTGTGGATCGCGGAGCGACCCTGTGGATTACTTCTTCTCCACGGCGTGCCCGCCGAACTGGTTGCGCAGCGCGGCGATCATCTTCATCTGCGGCGAGTCCTCCTGGCGGGAGGCGAACCGCGCGAACAGCGACGCGGTGATCGCCGGCAGCGGCACCGCGTTGTCGATCGCGGCCTCCACCGTCCAGCGTCCCTCACCGGAGTCCTGGGCGTAACCGCGCAGGCCCTCGAGGTGCTCGTCCTCGTCGAGGGCGTTCACGGCGAGGTCCAGCAGCCAGGACCGGATGACCGTGCCCTCCTGCCACGACCGGAAGACCTCGCGGACGTCGGTGACGGAGTCGACCTTCTCCAGCAGCTCCCAGCCCTCGGCGTACGCCTGCATCATCGCGTACTCGATGCCGTTGTGGACCATCTTCGCGAAGTGGCCCGCGCCGACCTTGCCGGCGTGCACCGAGCCGAAGTCGCCCTCCGGCTTCAGCGCGTCGAAGACCGGCTGCACCTTGGCGACGTTCTCGGCGTCGCCGCCGTACATCAGCGCGTACCCGTTCTCCAGGCCCCAGACGCCACCGGAGACGCCGCAGTCGACGAAGCCTATGCCCTTGGCGGCCAGCTCCTCGGCGTGCCTCTCGTCGTCCGTCCAGCGGGAGTTGCCGCCGTCCACGACCACGTCGCCGGGCTCCAGCAGCTCGCCGAGCCGGTCGACGGTCGACTGGGTGGGCTCACCGGCGGGGACCATCACCCACACCACGCGCGGGGCCTCGAGCTTGCCCACCAGCTCTTCCAGGCTGTGGACATCCGCGACGTCCGCGTTGCGGTCGTACCCGATGACGGTGTGGCCGGCGCGGCGGATCCGCTCGCGCATGTTGCCGCCCATCTTGCCGAGGCCGACGAGACCGAGCTCCATCAGTTGTGTTCCTTAGGTCGCTGTGGCGGGACAGGCACCTTGGTGCCGAGCCGAGCCTAAACCGCACGCTTCACGCACGGTTGTGGGCATACGCGCTCATGCGTACCGCCCGTGCTCCGCGGCCACCGCGTACCCCGCCTCGGGGGAGCGACCCGGCCCCCGTGGGTCGCGGTGCCGGGCACCCGCGAAGGCACCCGGCACCGCGCACACCCTGTGGACGAACGGTCAGCCGCTGAGCCGCACCGGCATGATCAGGTACTTGTACGCGTCGTCGGCCTCGGCGTCCACCGCGGGCTTGCCGCTCAGCAGGGCCGGCTTCGTGGAGGTCGTGAACGACAGCTGCGCCACCGGCGAGTCGATCGCGCTCAGACCGTCCAGCAGGAACGTGGGGTTGAAGGCGATCGAGATGTCGTCGCCCTCCAGCTGGGCGTCGACCCTTTCCACAGCCTGTGCGTCGTCGCTGGACCCGGCCTCCAGGATCAGCACGCCCTGTTCGAAGCTCAGCCGCACCGGGGTGTTCCGCTCGGCGACCAGGGCGACACGCTTGACCGCCTCCACGAACGGCGCGGTCTCGATCACGGCGACGGAGTTGAACTCGGTCGGGAACAGCGTCCGGTACTTCGGCAGGTCGCCCTCGAGCAGACGCGTGGTCGTACGCCGCCCGGCGCCCTCGAAACCGATCAGGCCCTCACCGGCACCGGAGCCGGACAGCGCCAGCGTCACGCTGTCCCCGGCGCCCAGCGACTTCGCGGTGTCCAGCAGCGTCTTGGCGGGGACCAGGGCGACGGCGGAGGCGTCCGGGTTCTCCGGCTTCCACAGGAACTCGCGGACCGCGAAGCGGTAGCGGTCGGTGGAGGCCAGGGTGACCGTGTCGCCCTCGATCTCGATGCGCACACCGGTGAGCACCGGGAGCGTGTCGTCACGGCCGGCGGCGATGGCCACCTGGGAGACGGCGGCGGCGAAGACCTCGCCGGGCACCGTGCCGGTCGCGCTCGGCATCTGCGGCAGCGCCGGGTACTCCTCCACGGGCAGGGTGTGGAGGGTGAAGCGCGAGGACCCGCAGACCACGGTCGCCCGTACACCGTCTGTGGAAATCTCCACCGGCCGGTTGGGGAGCGCGCGGGAGATGTCGGCGAGCAGCCGGCCGGAGACGAGGACGGTGCCCTCCTCGTCGACCTCCGCCTCGACGCTCACCCGTGCGGAGACCTCGTAGTCGAAGCTCGACAGGCTCAGCTGGCCGTCCTCGGCCTTCAGCAGCAGGCCGGCGAGGACCGGCGCCGGCGGACGGGCCGGGAGGCTGCGTGCCGCCCAGGCCACTGCCTCCGCGAGTACGTCGCGTTCCACCCGGATCTTCACCGTAAGCCGCCTCCTGCTGTTGCTACTGAGTCCTCCGACTCGGCGTCACCGCCCACTGGGACGGGAAGGACGCCGGGGACCAGTCTGACGCACGGCACTGACAGTAGGTGCCCGTCGGGGTCAAGTCGGACCGAGGGGCAGCCGGGCGCGAGACGGCGAGTTGTGCACAGCTCCCGCTTCGAAACGGTTGCCGAACTCTCTCTAGTCGGGAGTAGTAGTAGGGCCTGTGGATACCGTGGATAACCACGTTTGCCCAGCTCAGCGCGGGTTTTTTATCCACTGGCCCTGTGGGTGGAGGCAGTGGACAACCTGGGTCGTCTGTGGAGAACGGAAAGTTCTGCACACAGCGCCCACAGGCTGAGGGCAGTTCTCCCCAGCTGTGTCCCCAGGAATACCCCGGTTTCCCACAGCCCAATCCGGCAGCTTCCTGTGACGCCTTTCACTCGACGCGGTGAGCGGGGGCGCCGGGTTGCCGAACAGTGGACAGCCATGTGGAGAAGCCGGCGATTGCTGGGGACAACCGCCCCCAGCCTGTGGGTCACCGGTGGACAACTCTGTCCACAGCCTGGGGGTCAACCGGTTGTCCACAGCTTGTGGAGATCGTTCGTCCACGATTCCACAGGCATCTGAGCTGGGCGAACAGCGCGCGGGCCGGTTGCCTGTGGACAGAGATCGGGACAACTTCGCAGTCCCCAGCATGTGGACGGAAGAAAGTCACCGAATCTGTGGAGAGTGGCCGTAACCCGGCGGGAAATCGAACAGCCGGTGGCGGACGGGGGACGCTCCACAGCCCGTGGACACACGGGCCCGGCACCCGGAAAGCGGCTCCGGAACCGGCCGGGCACGCTCCCGCAGCTCCCGGCGGACGGTTCCCCACCCGGTCGTCCCCACCCGGTCGTCCCCACCCGGTCGTCCCCGCCCTGCCCGCCCCTCTGCCGCCGTCGCTGTCACTGTCGCCGTCGTTGCCGGTGCCGGGGTGGGCACAGGGCGGGAGCGAACGCGACAGGGCGCCCCCGGGACGTGGTGTCCCGGGAGCGCCCTGGGCGTCGGTGGGTGCACGACGGTGCGGCGGCCGCCTGCCGGCCGCCGGTCAGCCGTTCTTGATGCGGTTCGTCAGCTCGGTCACCTGGTTGTAGATCGAGCGCCGCTCGGCCATCAGCGCGCGGATCTTGCGGTCGGCGTGCATGACGGTCGTGTGGTCACGGCCGCCGAACTGCGCGCCGATCTTCGGCAGCGACAGGTCGGTCAGCTCGCGGCACAGGTACATCGCGATCTGCCGGGCCGTGACCAGCTGGCGGCCGCGCGAGGTGCCGCACAGGTCCTCGACCGTGAGCCCGAAGTAGTCCGCGGTGGCCGCCATGATGGCCGTCGCGGTGATCTCGGGCGTCGAGTCCTCGCCCCCGGGGATCAGGTCCTTCAGGACGATCTCCGTCAGGCCCAGGTCCACCGGCTGCCGGTTGAGCGAGGCGAACGCCGTCACCCGGATCAGCGCGCCCTCCAGCTCACGGATGTTCCGCGAGATCCGGGAGGCGATGAACTCCAGCACCTCCGGCGGGGCGTTCAGCTGCTCCTGCACCGCCTTCTTGCGCAGGATCGCGATCCGCGTCTCCAGCTCGGGCGGCTGGACGTCGGTGATCAGACCCCACTCGAAACGGTTCCGCAGCCGGTCCTCCAGCGTGACCAGCTGCTTGGGCGGCCGGTCGCTGGAGAGCACGATCTGCTTGTTGGCGTTGTGCAGGGTGTTGAAGGTGTGGAAGAACTCCTCCTGCGTCGACTCCTTGTCCGCGAGGAACTGGATGTCGTCGACGAGCAGGATGTCCATCTCGCGGTAGCGCTTGCGGAAGCTGTCGCCCTTGCCGTCGCGGATCGAGTTGATGAACTCGTTGGTGAACTCCTCCGAGCTGACGTACCGCACCCGCGTGCCCGGGTAGAGGCTGCGCGCGTAGTGCCCGATCGCGTGCAGCAGATGGGTCTTGCCGAGCCCCGACTCCCCGTAGATGAACAGCGGGTTGTACGCCTTCGCCGGTGCCTCGGCGACCGCGACCGCCGCCGCGTGCGCGAACCGGTTGGAGGCGCCGATGACGAACGTGTCGAACAGGTACTTCGGATTCAGCCGGGCCGTCGGTTCGCCCGCGCCGCCCGAGGCCGCCGACTGCGCGGCCGGCGTGCCGGGGCCGCTCGCCGAGGGGGCGTCCGGCCGGCCGGTGCCGCGGTGCGCCGGCGGTTCGGGCAGCTCGCGGCGGACCGGGTCGCGCTGGTCGTACTCGGCCCGGGACGGGGTGTAGTCGCCCCGCCCGGAGTCGTAGTCACCGCGCTGCTGCTCGTACGGCGGCCGGTGCATGCCCTGCGGGCGGTAGTCCCGGGACGAGGAGCCGTACGCGTCCGCGCCGGAGCCGTAGCCGTCCTGGGAGGACGGGGAGGCGTAGGGGTCGCGCTCGGGGAAGCCGAGCCGGGGCTGTTGCCAGCCGTACTCGTCCTGCCCGGGGCGCGGCCAGGCGCCGGGTTCGGGGCGCTGGTACTCGGACGGGTAGGCCGGCCGGACCGTGGGGAGCTGGTCCTGGCGGGAGGGCGGGAGCTGGTCGGGGCGCGGTTCGGTGCCCGGGGGCTGCTCGGCGCCGCGGTGGCGGCCGTAGCCCTCGTACGGGCCCGAGGGCGGCTCCGGCTCCTCGTAGCGCGACTGCGGCGACTGGGGCGCCTGCGACGGCTGCGACGGCTGCGGCGCGGCGGGGGCCGGTGGTTCGCCCGCAGAGTCGTCCACGGTGATGGCGATCCGGATGGGCCGGCCGCACTCACGGCTCAGGGTCTCGCTGACGATCGGCGCGAGACGGCCCTCCAGCACGCCTTTCGCGAACTCGTTCGGTACGGCGAGCAGGGCGGTGTCCGCGACCAGCGCGAGCGGCTGGCAGCGCCGGATCCAGTGCTCGTCCTTCGCCTCCACGCCCTGTCCGCGGCCCTCGCCGAGGAGCTGCTCCAGTACTCGCGGCCACACTGCGGCAAGATCGGCAGGTACGTCAGCCACAGGGCACGCTCTCTCACAGGTCCCACGAACGTGTGGTTCAGGGACGGGTCGGGATGAAAATCAGGTCGGGCGGGGATATGGGAACGAATCGGAGTTCAGCCACGGTAGTCAGCGCGGCCGGTACGGTTCAAGTCGTTGTCCCCAGCCTGTGGATAGTGTCCCCCGACGACCCTCGGTTTGACCGGATGGCGCAGCCCCGCGTACCGTAACCAGGTCGAGTTGTCGATGGCTGCTGCCGCCTGCCTCCGATGGGCACAGATCACTTACAGGTGATCGGGAAGCGGTGCACTCGGGCGTGACGCGAGCTACTCGTGGGCGCACGGTGACAGCCAGGACGGCACCCCGCCACTACCGATTCTTTCTGGAGCCCCCGAGTGAGCAAGCGCACTTTCCAGCCGAACAACCGTCGTCGCGCGAAGACCCACGGCTTCCGGCTGCGTATGCGCACCCGTGCCGGCCGCGCGATTCTCGCGTCCCGCCGTAGCAAGGGTCGCGCCCGTCTGTCCGCCTGATCCCGATCAGGTCATGACATCGTGCTGCCCACCGAGAACCGGCTGAGGCGGCGCGAGGACTTCGCGACCGCGGTGCGACGGGGCCGCCGGGCAGGCCGCCCGACGCTCGTCGTCCATCTTCGTAGCGGTGCCACGGACCCGCACGCGCCAGGGGAGAGCGCTCCCCCGACGCGTGCGGGTTTCGTCGTCAGCAAGGCTGTGGGTGGTGCGGTCGTGCGCAACACAGTGAAGCGCAGACTGCGCCATCTGATGCGTGACCGAGTCGCCCTTTTCCCCCCCGGTAGCCTGGTAGTCGTACGAGCGCTGCCCGGAGCGGGCGACGCAGACCACGCACAGCTGGCCCGAGACCTGGACGCCGCCCTCGAGCGGCTGCTGGGAGGGGGCGCGCGATGAAGTACCCGCTGCTGGCCTTGATCAAGCTGTACCAGTGGACGATCAGTCCGCTGTTGGGGCCGGTGTGCAAGTACTACCCGTCGTGCTCCCACTACGGCTACACGGCCATCGACCGGCACGGTGCGATCAAGGGCACGGCACTCACCGCCTGGCGCATCCTCCGGTGCAATCCGTGGTCGCTGGGCGGTGTGGACCACGTTCCACCCCGCAAGCGCCCGCGGTGGCACGAAATGCTGCGCGACGCCTGGAGCGCACGCAAGGGCGGGCCCTCCGCCGCCGAACCGGCCACCGGAGCGAAGTCTCCTTCCGAGCTTCCTCCGAGCCCGGCCGCAGAGACCTCGTCCCATGCCCAAGGAGCATGATTAGTGGACACGATTGCCAGCCTCTTCAGTTTCATCACCTGGCCCGTCTCCTGGGTCATCGTCCAGTTCCACAAGGTGTACGGGGCGATCTTCGGACCTGACACCGGGTGGGCCTGGGGCCTGTCCATCGTGTCCCTGGTGATCCTGATCCGCATCTGCCTGATCCCGCTCTTCGTGAAGCAGATCAAGGCGACCCGGGCCATGCAGACGCTCCAGCCCGAGATGAAGAAGATCCAGGAGCGCTACAAGAACGACAAGCAGCGTCAGTCCGAAGAGATGATGAAGCTGTACAAGGAGTCGGGTACCAACCCGCTCTCCTCGTGCCTTCCCATCCTGGCGCAGTCTCCGTTCTTCTTCGCCCTGTACCACGTGCTCAACGGCATCGCCTCGGGCCACACCATCGGTGTCATCAACGACCCGCTGCTGGCCAGCGCCCGTCAGGCGCACATCTTCGGGGCTCCGCTCGCCGCGAAGTTCAAGGACGGCGCCGACACGATCCACGCGCTGGGCGCCTCGGTCACCGACGTCCGGATCGTGACCGTGATCATGATCGTCATGATGTCGGCGTCGCAGTTCTACACGCAGCGCCAGCTGATGACGAAGAACGTCGACACCACGGTGAAGACGCCGTTCATGCAGCAGCAGAAGATGCTGATGTACGTCTTCCCCATCATGTTCGCCGTCTTCGGTATCAACTTCCCGGTCGGTGTCCTCATCTACTGGCTGACCACGAACGTGTGGACCATGGGCCAGCAGATGTACGTCATCCACAACAACCCGACCCCGGGTTCCAAGGCCCAGGCCGCCTACCTGGAGCGCCTGACCAAGCACGTCACGCACCACGGCAAGATCAGCCGGCGCAGCGAGAAGACCATCGTCAAGGCGATCGTCGCCAAGGGCCGTGACCGCAACGAGTTCGAGCGCAAGTTCATCAACTCGCTGAGCAAGGCCGGTCTCGCCGCCCAGGCCGACGGCACCGTGACGAAGAGCGTGGCCCAGGCCCCGGCGCAGACCGAGGACGCTGCCGCCGACGGCACCACCACGGCCACCGCCACCGCTCCCCGGCGCCAGCAGCCCAAGCGGCAGAGCAAGTCCCAGCGTCAGTCCGGCGGGACCAGGCAGGCGGGCGACTCCCCGTCGCTGGAGAAGTCCGACGAGCCTCGTGACGCCGAGCCGCAGGACGCCAAGCCCGCGGCTGCTCAGCAGCCCCAGAAGCCCGGCTCCGGCACCCGTAGCAAGGCCCAGTCCGGCCAGCGCAAGGGTGGCCCGCAGCGGCCCAAGTCCCCGTCCAAGAAGTAAGAAGGAGCCCATCCCGTGACGGAAGGCACCACCTCCGCCGCTGCCGAGGGTGCAGACACCCTCACCCGCCTGGAGCAGGAGGGTGAGATCGCGGCGGACTACCTGGAGGGTCTGCTGGACATCGCCGACCTCGACGGTGACATCGACATGGACGTCGAGGCCGACCGTGCCTCCGTGTCGATCATCAGCGACTCCGGCAGCCGTGACCTCCAGAAGCTGGTCGGCCGGGACGGCGAGGTGCTGGAGGCGCTTCAGGAGCTGACGCGCCTGGCTGTGCACCGGGAGACCGGCGACCGCAGCCGGCTGATGCTGGACATCGCGGGCTACCGCGCCAAGAAGCGGTCCGAGCTGTCCGAGCTGGGCGCCAAGGCCGCCGCCGACGTGAAGAGCACGGGTGAGCCCGTGAAGCTCAAGCCGATGACCCCGTTCGAGCGCAAGGTCGTGCACGACGCGGTCAAGGCCGCCGGGCTGCGCAGCGAGTCCGAGGGCGAGGAGCCGCAGCGCTTCGTCGTCGTGCTGCCCGCCTGATCGGCCCCTAGGTTCCACCGGCCCCGTCTGTTGAGCAGGACAGGCGGGGCCGAACTTTGTCAGCCTGGTAGTTCTGGTGGTCGGCGCGCGAAGCGCCGGCGCTGTACGGAAGGACGGTCCCCGTGACGGAGGCAGCGGAGCTTCCCCCCGCGCCCGAGCAGGCGCGGGAAGTGTTTGGTGATCGCTTCGCCGATGCGGTCCGCTATGCGGAACTGCTCGCCGAGGCGGGCGTGCAGCGGGGCCTGATCGGCCCGCGGGAGGTGCCCCGCCTGTGGGAGCGGCACCTGCTGAACTGCGCGGTGCTCTCCGAGGCCGTCCCCGAGGGGGTCACGGTCTGCGACGTCGGTTCCGGCGCCGGGCTGCCGGGCATCCCGCTGGCCCTGGTCCGCGACGACCTGAACATCACCCTGCTGGAGCCCCTGCTGCGGCGCACCAACTTCCTCACCGAGGTCGTCGAACTGCTCGGTCTGGACCATGTCACCGTGGTCCGCGGCCGTGCCGAGGAGGTCCTGGGCAAGCTGCCGCCCGTCCATGTGGTGACGGCCCGGGCCGTGGCGCCGCTGGACCGCCTGGCCACCTGGGGCATCCCGCTGCTGCGCCCGTACGGCGAGATGCTCGCGCTCAAGGGCGACACCGCGGAGGAGGAGCTGAAGGCCTCCGCCACCGCGCTCAGCAAGCTCGGCGCGGTCGAGACGTCCATCCTGCATGTGGGTGAAGGCGTGGTGGATCCGCTCTCCACCGTGGTGCGGGTCGAGGTCGGCGAGAGCCCGGGTGGTGTGCGTTTCGCCGCCAAGAGGGCCAAGGCCGCCCGTACCGGCCGCGCCCGTCGGCGTCGGTGAGCCGAGAGCGCCATCGTTCGCTCGGTCGTCAGGACGGGCCCACTGATCCGTCCTGACGACGAGACGTACTCCACACAAGCTGCCCGAACCACGCGAGCCGGAGTGTCGCAGAGGTCCGGTCGCAGCCGCTGTGCATCGTGTTTCACGTGAAACGTCGCTCACTGCTGCACGGCATCATCAGTCGTGGCCGCGCTGCGGCCGAACCTCGCGACCGCAAGCCTCTCGGCGCCCTGGGAGAAGGCCCTGCCTCACCGGAGGCCCTGTCCCTCTCGGAAGGTACGGAGTTGTCCACAGAGGTGGATTTCTCCACAGAACACCAGGCCTCACTGGTTCACCACCCCGAAGACATGGGAGGCTCTGTTCATCGCGAGCCTGAAGTCGAGGAGAGTGAATCCTTGCGGTCCGACGCCAACATCGCGGGACCGATGACCGATCCGGTCCCCGGTCCCCGTACCGAGTCGATGGGGGCGGATGTTTCACGTGAAACACCGCCCCCGATGGACGACACTCCTATCGGTCGTGCGGCCCAACTGGCGGTGGAGGCTCTCGGCCGCGCGGGCGAAGGCCTCCCGCGGCCGGAGCAGACCCGAATCGTCGTGGTCGCCAACCAGAAGGGCGGTGTGGGGAAGACGACGACGACCGTCAACCTCGCCGCTTCGCTGGCTCTGCACGGTGGTCGCGTCCTGGTGATCGACCTCGACCCGCAGGGCAACGCGTCCACCGCCCTGGGGATCGACCACCACGCCGATGTGCCGTCCATCTACGACGTCCTGGTGGAGAGCAGGCCGCTCGCCGAGGTGGTCCAGCCCGTCCCTGACGTCGAAGGACTCTTCTGTGCCCCCGCCACCATCGATCTCGCCGGTGCGGAGATCGAGCTGGTGTCGCTGGTCGCCCGCGAGAGCCGGCTGCAAAGGGCCATCCAGGCGTACGAGCAGCCGCTGGACTACATCCTCATCGACTGCCCGCCCTCGCTCGGCCTGCTGACGGTCAACGCGCTCGTCGCGGGTGCCGAGGTGCTGATCCCGATCCAGTGCGAGTACTACGCGCTGGAGGGGCTCGGCCAACTCCTGCGCAATGTCGACCTGGTACGGGGGCACCTCAACCCGACCTTGCACGTCTCGACCATCCTGCTCACCATGTACGACGGCCGGACGCGTCTCGCCTCCCAGGTCGCGGAAGAGGTGCGCAGTCACTTCGGTGACGAGGTGCTGCGGACGAGCATTCCCCGTTCGGTCCGTATCTCCGAGGCGCCGAGTTATGGGCAGACGGTGCTGACTTACGATCCTGGATCGAGCGGTGCCCTCTCGTATCTCGAGGCGGCCCGAGAAATCGCGCTGAGGGGTGTTGGCATCAGCTATGACGCGAGCCAGGCCCATATCGGCGCTCAGAACGACCGGAACATGGTGGAGGGGATCCAGTGAGTGAGCGACGGAGGGGTCTGGGCCGTGGTCTTGGCGCGCTGATTCCGGCGGCCCCGACCGAAAAGGCCCCGGCCCAGGCGGCGTTGGGTGGCGCGGCGTCCGGCTCCCCCACGGCCGTCCCGGTGCTGACGAGCGACCGAGGGGTGGCCGCAGCGAAGGTGGCCACGCTGCCGCCCGTCGCACAGGAGCCCGAGGGCCCGGCCTTCGAGGTGCCGGCGCCTCCGATGGGGGCCCATTTCGCCGAGATCCCCCTGGACGCCATCACGCCGAACCCGCGCCAGCCGCGTGAGATCTTCGACGAGGACGCCCTCCAGGAGCTGGTCGACTCCATCAAGGAGGTCGGTCTCCTCCAGCCCGTCGTGGTGCGGCAGACCGGGCCCGGCCGCTATGAGCTGATCATGGGTGAGCGGCGCTGGCGCGCCTGCCGCGAGGTCGGCCTGGAGGCCATCCCGGCCATCGTCCGGGCCACAGAGGACGAGAAGCTCCTCCTGGACGCGCTGCTGGAGAACCTGCACCGGGCGCAGCTGAACCCGATCGAAGAGGCCGCCGCCTACGACCAACTGCTGAAGGACTTCAGCTGCACGCACGACCAGCTGGCCGACCGGATCGGGCGTTCCCGTCCGCAGGTCTCCAACACGCTGCGTCTGCTGAAGCTGTCGCCGACCGTCCAGAAGCGGGTGGCCGCAGGAGTCCTCTCGGCAGGCCACGCCCGTGCGCTGCTGGCCGTGGAGGACTCCGAGGAGCAGGACCGGCTGGCGCACCGGATCGTGGCCGAGGGGCTGTCGGTGCGGTCCGTGGAAGAGATCGTGACGTTGATGGGCTCGCGGCCCCAGAAGGCTTCGCGTTCCCGGGGGCCGCGGGCCGGCTCCGTTCCCTCCCCGGCGCTGAACGAACTGGCCACCCGGCTCTCGGACCGCTTCGAGACGCGGGTGAAGGTGGAGCTGGGGCAGAAGAAGGGCAAGATCACCGTCGAGTTCGCCTCCGCGGACGATCTGGAAAGGATCCTCAGCTCCCTCGCCCCGGGCGAGAAGCTGGCCCTCCAGAAGAGCCTTCAGGAAAGCACCGACGGGGAGACGCACGACTGATCCCAGTGCGCTCGAGCCTGGAAGAGCGGTGAAGCGGGCCGTGTCCGGTGTGTACCGGAACACGGCCCGCTCTTTGCTTTGAGGCGGTATCGAGTGAAACCGATCGTGGATACGATGCGATCAGGAAGGGCACATCCACCGGAACAGCAGAAGCATCGGGGAGTGGAGAGAGCCGCTCGCGATGCGGCGGGCGAAGGAAGCGAGGAACAGCCTTCATGGGGCGTCGGCTCGTGCCGCTCACGCTGGACAATCTTCAGGATCTTCCCGACCGCTGCCGCTCCTGTGTCTTCTGGGAACTGGACCCCGTCAGCGGCGAGGCAGCGCTGAAGGCGGGCACCTCCGCGCTGGAGAAGGAATCCTGGATCTCCGCCGTCCTGCTGGACTGGGGGTCATGCGGCCGGATCGTGTACGTCGATGACGTACCGGCGGGTTTCGTTCTCTACGCCCCGCCGGCCTATGTCCCGCGTTCCACGGCCTTTCCCACGAGCCCGGTCTCGCCGGACGCCGTCCAGCTGATGACGGGGCTCGTGCTGCCGGGCTATCAGGGGCAGGGCCTGGGCCGGGTGCTGGTGCAGACGGTCGCCAAGGATCTGCTCCGCCGGGGGTTCAAGGCGGTCGAGGCGTTCGGTGACTCCCGCTGGGAGCAGCCCGCCTGTCTGCTGCCCGCCGACCATCTGCTGGCCGTCGGCTTCAAGACCGTCCGGCAGCATCCCACCCACCCTCGGCTCCGGTTGGAGCTGCGCTCCACGCTCTCCTGGAAGGAAGACGTGGAGATGGCGCTGGACCGGCTCCTGGGAGCGGTCCAGAAGGAGCCCGCGCTGCGACCGTTGTAGTCCTGGACGGCAGGCCGTCCCATGCGGATGGGCCAACCCCGAGGGGTTGGCCCATCCGTGTTTCACGTGAAACGTCAGTCGGTCACGCGAAGCATTACTTGGTGATGAACTCGTCGAGGTCGCGGAGGAGCGCGGCCTTGGGCTTGGCGCCGACGATGGTCTTGGTGACCTCGCCACCCTGGTAGACGTTCAGGGTGGGGATGGACATGACGCCGTACTTGGCGGCCGTGCCCGGGTTCTCGTCGATGTTCAGCTTGACGATCTCGATCTTGTCGCCGTACTCGGCGGCGATCGCCTCGAGGGACGGGGCGATCTGGCGGCACGGGCCGCACCAGGCCGCCCAGAAGTCCACCAGAACGGGCTTGTCGTTCTTGAGGACGTCCTGATCGAAGGAGTCGTCGGTCACGCTCTTCAGGTTGCCGGCCACAGTGGGCTCCTTACCTTGGTTACGCGGTGGGGCGGGGAAGGGGGGAAGGTCAGACGGCGGTCTTCTCGGGCTCCGCCTTGTCCTCGTCCGCGAGGGCGGCGAGGAATCGCTCGGCGTCCAGAGCGGCGGAGCAACCGGTGCCGGCCGCGGTGATCGCCTGACGGTAGGTGTGGTCGACCACGTCACCGGCGGCGAAGACGCCGGTCACATTGGTGCGGGTGGACGGAGCGGCGACCTTCAGGTAGCCCTCCTCGTCGAGGTCCAGCTGGCCCTTGAACAGCTCGGTGCGCGGGTCGTGGCCGATCGCGATGAACAGACCCGTCGCGGGCAGCTCGGACAGCTCACCGGTCTTGACGTTGCGCAGCTTCAGGCCGGAGAGCTTCGGTCCGCCCTGGATCTCGGCGACTTCGCTGTCCCAGATGAACTTGATCTTCGGGTCGCTGAAGGCGCGCTCCTGCATCGCCTTGGAGGCGCGGAGGGTGTCCCGGCGGTGGACGATCGTCACGGACTTGGCGAACCGCGAGAGGAAGGTGGCCTCCTCCAACGCGGTGTCACCGCCGCCGATCACGGCGATGTCCTGGTCCTTGAAGAAGAACCCGTCACACGTGGCACACCAGGAGACGCCGCGACCCGAGAGCGTGTCCTCGTTCGGCAGGCCCAGCTTGCGGTGCTGGGAGCCGGTGGTGACGATGACGGCCTTCGCCCGGTGGACCGTGCCCGCGGTGTCGGTGACGGTCTTGATCTCACCGGTCAGGTCGACGGAGACGATGTCGTCCGGAATCAGCTCGGCACCGAAGCGCTCGGCCTGGGCACGCATGTTGTCCATGAGGTCCGGACCCATGATGCCGTCGCGGAAGCCCGGAAAGTTCTCGACCTCGGTGGTGTTCATCAGCGCGCCACCCGCGGTGACGGCGCCTTCGAACACCAGGGGCTTCAGCGACGCACGGGCGGTGTACAGCGCCGCCGTGTAGCCTGCGGGCCCGGAGCCGATGATGATCACGTTACGGACGTCGCTCACGGCTTGATTCCTCGTCTCTGGTCTGCGTCAGTCGACCGGGCGGAGCACCTTTCGGGACTCTCACCCCACCCAACGGATCCTACGGGCCCCGCATTCCCGGTGTGTCCGGGCACACGCGCGCCCGGGAATGTCCGACGGAGTGACGTCCGGAAAGCGTTCCCACAGGCTCAGGAACGCGCCATGGACTGCTTCAGCAGAACCCGGCCGGCCGCCCCGGTCTGCTGCTGTACACAGGCCGCGTCGACCACATAGGCCGTGACCCGCTCGCTGTCGCGAGCGTCGGCCACGACGACGAGGTAGGCGGCCGTGCCCGCGTAGGTCCCCGTCTTGGCGGCAAGGACGTCAGCGTTCTGGTGGAGCGCTCCCCGGACACAGTCGGGGACCGGAACCGCGGTCTGCACCAGGGTGTTCGGCCGCCCGGTCGTTCCCGGCGGGTTCGCCTGGCCGTCGGAAGGCTGCCGAGGCTGCTCGCTGCCTTGAGGCAGCCCCTTCTTCGCGATGAGGAGGGCGCGTACCTGGTTCTGCACGCTGTCACCGGAGAACGCGCCGGCGGAGGCGGTCGACGTCCCGTGGGCCGCCGGGTGCCCGGGGTCGTCCCCGAACGACGCCACGAGCAGACCTCCGGTACCGAGAACCGCTGCCGTGAGTACGGCGCCCAGGACGAACCGGCCGCGACGCCGGCCGCGCTGGGCGCCCTTCCGGCCTGGTCCGGCCGCCGCGCGAGGACGCCCGGCAGGTCGGTCGGTGGAGAGCTCGGCGGGGCGCTCGGTGGGCAGGGCAGGACGCTCGGCGAGATGATCCCGGGAGAGCGATGTTTCACGTGAAACATGGCTCGTCCTGTTCCCGGCCCCGACGCCGCACGCGGCTGCGGAGGCGAGGACGGCGTCGATGCGCTGGGCGACATCGTCCGGCATGGGCTCCGGCTCCGGTGCGGATCCGAGCAGGCCCTGTATCTCCTCCAGCGAGGCATACACGTCCGCGCACAGGCCGCAGGCGTCCAGATGGCGTCGCACGTCCCTGCTGCGGCCCGGCGGAAGCAGGCCCTCGGTGAGGTCGGAGATCTCCACGACGTCCGGGTGTCCGGCCGTGTCCGTCGTCGATGTCACGCTCGCCCACCTCCACCCTTCACTACGGCTGAATCGTTCGGTCCTCTGTCTTCGGGGGGCCCGTGCGGTGACCCCGGCGCCGGTGGGACGGACGACCTCCGGCCCAGGTTCCGTTCCGGACCGCTTTCTCTCCCGCTCCCCGCACCACCCGATCGTGCGTCTCCGGAGCCTTCGGGCCGTAGATGGGTGAGCAGGGGCAGCAGCCTGGCCCGGCCACGGGCGCACCGGCTCTTCACCGTTCCTGTCGGAACGTCGAGGATGCGTGCGGCTTCCGCCACGGGATAGCCCTGCATGTCCACCAGGACCAGAGCCGCCCGCTGCTCCGGCGGGAGGGTGCCGAGTGCTTCGAGGAGCTGGCGGTGCAGGTCTTCGCGCTCGGCCGGTGCCGAGGCGGACTCGTGCGGCTCCAGCAGGTGCTCCAGCCGCTCGGTGTCGTCGACCGGAGCCGTCTTCCGTGAGGCTGATTTACGGGCCCGGTCCAGACAGGCGTTCACCGTGATCCGGTGCAACCACGTGGTGACCGCCGACTGCCCTCGGAAGGTGTGGGCGGCCCGGTAGGCCGACACGAGGGCGTCCTGGACCGCGTCAGCGGCCTCTTCGCGGTCCCCCAGGGTCCGCAGGGCGACGGCCCAGAGACGGTCCCGATGGCGCCGTACGATCTCGCCGAAGGCTTCGGGGTCGCCTCGCACGTGGCGGGCGAGCAGGTCCGCGTCCGTCACCTCGGTGTCGATGTGATCACCTCTCGCCCCGGCCTTACCCCGACGGCAACAGTTTTTGTTGTCGGATGGGGGCAGTCAAGGGCGCTCGACCCGCCCGGCGGCCGGTCGACGGACCGGACACGGAAAGGGGTGGGGCCTCCTCCGTCATCCGGGGAGGCCCCACCCTTTTCCGTGTCTCAGCTGGTCACCTTGATGTCCGCCAC
This sequence comes from Streptomyces sp. NRRL S-31, assembly GCF_000718775.1. GTDB lineage: Bacteria > Actinomycetota > Actinomycetes > Streptomycetales > Streptomycetaceae > Streptomyces. Next base: position 94,518 of record NZ_JOCB01000005.1, on the reverse strand, counting down.
CCGGCCCCGCCAGGTGCCGTCCGTGTCCGCCGGCAGCTCGGTCAGCCAGACGAGGAGGTACCGGCTCTGGAGTGCCTTGCCGGGCTTGAGCACCACGGTGGTGCCCGAGCCGTCGGCGACCTTGTCGTAGGCGTCGAACGATGTCGGCTGCGAACTGGCGTCGGCGCCAGCGGCCCGGAGCTCGACCGAGGTCTGGCCCACGAACGTGACCGTCACCTTGCCGACGTGCTGCGTCTTGCCGAGGTCGAGGATGATGCCGACGCCCGACTTCAAGTTGCCGAACTTCGGACTCAGGTAGAAGTCCGTCTGCCAGTAGGTGGCCGGGCTGTTGTCGTACGCCTTGGGTATGTCACCCGGCTTCTCCGAACCGTCCGAGCTGAACGGGTCGAAGTCCCGGGCTTTCCGGATCGCGATCGGCTTGTCGGACACCGGCTTCGCGGGGCTCTTGTCGCCGCTGTCCTGCGTCTGCGTGTTGTTGGTGTCGTCCGACTTGTCCGCCCGGTCCATCAACGCGTCCGCCAGCTGCCAGCTGCCCAGTCCCAGCGCGGCGATGAGCAGCGCGGACACCGCCCACTTCAGCGCCTTGCCGGTCCGGCTCTGGAGCGGGGGCGGCGGGGGCACGATGGGCTGTGTGGCACCGGGAAGCGGTGTCTGGCGGCCGTAGGTGCCCTGCTGGTAGGTCGTGCGCTGGTACTCCGGCGGAGCCGTGAACGCCGGCTCCGGCGGGCGGATGCGCGGCATCTCGCCGATCGCCTTCACCAGCTCCTCCGGAGTGGTGCACGGCGCCTCGTGCCGCGACGCGGTGGCTCCGTCGTTGGCGAGGGCACGCATGGCCAGCTCGGACAGGCCGCGGTGGACTCCGGCCCGTACCTGGTCCGGTGCGATGAGACCGATGTCCTTGGGCAGGCTCGACAGGCCGTACGCGTCGTTCTCGTACGGCCAGCGCTGGGTCAGCGCCGCGTACAGCAGGGCGCCGATCGCCTCGGTGTCGGTGCGCTGCGGGGTCTCGGAGCTGATGCCCCGCAGCGCCGCGTTCACGGCCAGGCCGCGGATGCGCCACTGACCGGTGGAGGCGCGCAGTACGGCGTTCGGGTTCAGCCGCAGGTGGGCGAGGCCCTCCCGATGCGCGGCGGCCATGGCGGAGGCCACCTGACTGACCATCTGGTAGGCGTCGTGCGGCTCCAGCGGGCCGCCGGCGAGCAGGGCGGACAGTTCGACGGCGTCGGGCAGCCACTCGTGGACGACGTAGACGAGGTCGTTCTCCTCGACGGCGTCGAGGACCTGGACGAAGCGCGGATCGCCGAGGAGCGCGGAGGAACGGGCGGCGGCGAGGACGGAACGGGCCCGGGCGTGGTCCGCGGGCAGGACATGGACGCCGACGGCGCGGCGCAGTTTCTCGTCGACCGCACGCCAACTGCTGAATCCGTCCAGACGGGTGACGCACTCCTCCAGTCGGTAGCGTCTGGCGAGCTTGTGACCGCTGTGCAACTCCGGAGGGGAGGCCTTCCGTCCGGGACCCTCGGTACCGCCGCTTCCCTGTGTCTCGTCGCTGTCCGTGTCCCGCTCCGGGTTCTTGGCCACCCCGTCGGCCGTGGACTGGTCCGCCTTGGCGGTCAGCGGTTGCTCACCGCTGTTGTCTGCCACGTCGACGGCAGCCGTGCTCCGTTCCGCCACCGTCGTCCCTGCCTCCCCATCCGTTGCACGCTGTCCGACGCCGAAACCAATTGTGCCCACAGTCCGCCGCTATGCACGACACACGGCGTCGGACGATGGTTGTGCGCCTACCCCCGCCTCACCGACCCAGGCGCCCGCGCACCATGCCCACGAGCGAGTTCAGTTCCTCGATGCGCATCCGGCGGGCCGCGACGAAGAAGACGCCGAACAGGACGGCACCGCCGGCGATCAGCGCGGCGAAGGAGCCGACGACGCCCAGGCCCAGGGTGTGCCCGACGCCGTAGCAGGTCGCCCCGCTGAGCAGGGAGGCCGGCACCGAGGCGATGCCCAGCCGGGCGTATGTGCGCAGCACCCGGGCCCCGTCCAGGTCCCCGCCGAGCCGCTTGCGCAGCCGGCGCCAGGCGACGCCCACTCCGGTGGCGTAGGCGACGCCGTAGGCGGCGGCCATGCCGGCGACCGCCCAGCGCGGCGGCAGCAGGAAGTAGCAGAGCACCGAGGCGCCGGCGTTGACCGCGGCCACGATGACCGTGTTGTAGAAGGGGGTACGGGTGTCCTCGTAGGCGTAGAAGGCACGCAGGACGACGTACTGCACCGAGTAGGGGATCAGGCCGAGGGCGAAGGCCATCAGCATGTATCCCATGTTGGTGGCGGCGCCGGTACCGGCGGAGCCGAAGATCAGCGTGCACATCGGGACGCCGAGCGAGACGAACCCGAAGGCGATGGGCACGATGGCGACCGCGGTGGTGCGCAGGCCCTGGGAGATGTCGTCGCGGACGGCGCCCGCGTCGCCCTCGGAGGCCGAGCGCGAGATGCGCGGCAGCAGGGCGGCCATCAGCGACACGGTGATGATGGCCTGCGGCAGACCCCAGATCAGCTGGGCGTTGGCGTAGGCGGCGAAACCGGTGCCCTTGACGCCGGAGTCCGCGCCGGCCGCGGTCGACAGCTGGGTCACGACCATGGCGCCCGCCTGGTTGGCGAGGACGAACAGGACCGTCCACTTGGCGAGCATCGCGGCCCTGCCCAGGCCATGGCCCCGCCAGTCGAAGCGCAGCCGGATCCGGAAGCCGGTCTCGCGCAGGTAGGGGATCATCGCCAGCGCCTGGACCACCAGGCCGAGCAGCACACCGACACCGAGCAGCCGCTGGCCCTCCGGCGGGATGCTGGTGACGTCCATGTGGGAGTTGGCGGCGGTGCCGTAGACCCAGATGAACATGCCCAGCGTCACGATGATGACGATGTTGTTCAGGACGGGGGTCCACATCATCGCGCCGAACTTCCCGCGCGCGTTGAGGATCTGACCCATCACCACGTGAATGCCCATGAAGAAGATCGAGGGCAGGAAGTAGCGCGTGAAGGTGACCGCGACCTCGTTCGCCGCCGGATTGCTGGCCACGGGATTGGCCAGCAGCCGCACCAGCAGCGGCGCGGCGAACATCGCGAGCCCGGTCAGCGCGGCGAGCGCCACCATCACGAGGGTCAGCAGCCGGTTGGCGAAGGCCTCGCCGCCGTCCTCGTCCTCCTTCATCGAGCGGACCAGCTGCGGCACGAACACGGAGTTCAGACCACCGCCGACGGTGAGGATGTAGATCATCGTCGGCAGCTGGTAGGCCACCTGGAAGGAGTCGGCGAGGAAGCCGAGACCCAGTGCGGCGGCGATCAGCGCGGAGCGGACGAAACCGGTGAGCCGGGAGACCATCGTGCCCGCCGCCATGACGGCGCTGGACTTCATCAGCCCGGCGGCCCGCCCGCCCTTTTTGGCGGGGGCCGCGGGGGCGTCGGCGACCGCGGTGGCGTCCGGCTCGACGGAGCCGGCGAAACCGGCGGGGTCGGGAGCGGCGGCGGGGGCCGGGACCGGCGACTGCCCCGGGTACCCGGCGGCGGAAGGACCCGCCGCGTAGGCGGCACCGGCGTACGGGTAGCCCTGCCGCGGGCTGTGGCCCTGCGCCGGCGGGTACTGGCCGGCGGCGCCGTGCACCCCGCCCGGTCCGGCCGCGGCCGGCGGGTCCATGGGCTGGTGCCCGCCGCTGTGCTGCTGGTCCTTGAAGAGGTGCGCGAAGGCGTCCGGCTCGTGGTACTCCTCGCCGGAGTGCGCGACCAGGTCGTCGACGCCCACGAACTGCGTGGTGCGCGGGTCGTCGCCGTACGGCAGGTACGGGGAGGCGGCCCCCGGCTCAGGCGCCGGGGTCTGCGCCCACACCCGCGGGTCGGGGGCGTAGGGCGACTGGGCGGGCGGTGCGTACGGCTGCTGCTGCGGCTCGTACGACCCGGGGGGCGGCGGCGGGTGCGCGGCGCGGTCGTACAGCGCCTCGGCGACCGGATCCTGGGCGGCCAGGTCGTGCGCCCGGTAGGGGTCCTGCTCGTAGGCGTCCTGGAAGTACATGTCCGCAGCGTGCTGCGGCGGCACCTGGCCGGGCTCGGGCGGTGGCGCGGGGTGGCCCGAGCCGGCCGCGCCCTGGCCGTGGTCACCGTCGTACGGCGCGTTCATGCTTACCCCACCTCATCGTCCCGGGCCCACCGGCCACGACATCGCTCAACGGTCCACTCTCTCACCCGTCCCGGACGGGTCGGGGCTTTCCGGTGCGGTGTCCGGTGCAGGGTCACTCGGCTGCCCCGGGCCGTCTGCCCCGGCGGCGCAGTCGGACTCCTCGGTGAGACGGTCCCCGGGCGCTCCGGGGTTCCCGGGCTCGTCCGGGCCCTCGGCCGCCGTGCCCGGGCCGCCCTCGTCCGCCTGCCGGGCGGCGGCGCGCTTGCGGTGGGTGTACATCCGGAAGCCGGCGAGGACGAGCAGCAGGACGCCGCCGCCGATGACCAGCATCACGGTGGGCGTCACCTCGGTGACCTTCACGTCGAAGGTGACGGGGTCGCCGTACGCGCGGCCGTCCTGCGTGTACAACTGGGCGGTGACCGCGACCCGGCCGTTGGCGTTGGCCGAGGTGGTGAACTTCACCGACTGGCTGTGTCCGCCGGAGATCTCCACGCGCTGCTCGGAGTAGGCCTTGCCGCCGATCTCCAGACGGGTCGGCATGGTCGACTCAAGACGCAGCACCAGGTGGCCGACCGGCTGGACGAGGTTGTTCTGGACCGTCACCGGGATGGTGGCGCTGCGGCCCGAGAGCTTGGTCTCGGACTTGTCGATCAGCTTGACCTGGTCGGTCAGCTCGTCGAGCCATGCCTCCACACCGCCGCGGTATCCCTCCGCCGCACCGCCGCGGCCACGCCACGACGTGGACATCTCCCGGTTTATGGCCCGCCCGAACGGGGTCACCACGCGGGACTGGTCGGTGAGGATCACCCGGAAGCTGTCGAGCATGTCCTGCGTGCGGGCGATCTGCTCGTAGGCCGTCCTCGGCAGCTGCTGCCGGCGCAGCGAGGAGGGGTAGGCGGACGCCGACGGGATGCGGGTGGTGGCACCCGGATCCGGCTTGTCCTTGGAGGTCGCGGTGAGGTCCTGGGGCTGCGACCAGGTGCCGCCCTGGAGCGCCTTCAGCGCCGCCGCCATCGCCTGCGCCTGGCTCGCCGTGGGCATGCGCTGCGGGGCGACGAGGAGACTGCGCTGCTTGTCCGTCTGCTCGTTGAGTTCCAGGCTCTGGGCCAGGAACCGCTGTACGGCGAGGGTGGCCGTTCCCGCCTTCGTCAGGTCGCCCTGGAACGCCGTGGACAGCCGGGCGTCGGCGACCACGGCCGTGGTGCCGCCGCCGACCGGGCGGGCGGCGGACGGCGTGTAGGGCAGCCCGCCGGTCTCCTGGAGGCTGTCGCTGCGGGCGATCACCCGGTCGGCTCCGGCCGATGTCGCGACCTTCATGATCGACCGGTCGACCGCGCCGTTCACCGGCCAGGCGAAGTCGGTGCTGGGTGTGACGTGCAACACGGTCTTGACGGTGGTCGCCGCCACGTCGGTGGCGTCCTTGAGATGGCTGAGCGAGCCGGTGACGCTGGTGCCGTTGTGCGCCAGGGAGGCGAGGTCGGGGTCGGCGAAGGGCAGCGCGACGACCTCCTTGCCCGCCACCGCCTTCTGGAGGCCGGCCAGCCACTGCTTGGCGACCGCCTGGTTCTCCCGTGAGCCGGGCGTGCTGGTGCCGTCGGCGGCCTGGATCCGGTAGTTGCCGACGGCCATCGCGTCGACCGAGGCCAGCAGGTCCGGATCGATCACCCAGGTGACGTCGAGGTCCTTGCCCAGCTCCACCATCTGGGCCAGCCGGCCCCCGGGTGCCAGCTCTTCGGCCAGGTCGTCGTCGAGGAACTCCGGCGTCTGGAGGTCGCCCGCACCCGTCTTGGCCGTCATGTGCACCGTGGAGAGCAGCGGCCACAGGAACGTCGTCTTCGTCTTGGTGTCGGCGTCCGACGGCTGCCACGGCAGGAACGTCCGCCGGATGCTCAGAACCTGGTCCCAGGACCGGGCCGAGGTCTGGCCGGACAGGGTGACCCCGAGCTCGTAGACCCCGTCCGCGCCGAGATCGAGCTTGTCCACGGGGACGGAGAGGGTGAAGTGCTCGGCGACGCCCGGGGCGAGCTTGGCGAACTTCTCCTCGTACTTGTCGCCGACCTGTGACCCGGAGGCACCCTGCACCTCGTCGGAGTGGCGGGCCACGGAGTCGATGGCCGAGCGGCTGGTCAGCGGGGAACCCACCTGGAGACCCACATGGGCCTGGGTGACGGTCCGCTTGCCGTTGTTGGTCACCGTGCCGGACACGGTCAGCGTGTCGCCGTCCGTGGGGGCGCTGGGGCTGAGCGAGTCCACGGAGACGGACACCGCGTCCGAGGACGCGGCCTGCGCGGGGGCGGCGGCGGGCAGCTGGAGCAGACCGGCCAGCAGCGGCGCTCCGGTGAGCAACGCTCCGGCGCGCCGCAGCCACCAGCGGGCAGGTGAGGCACTGGTCCCCTGGAAGTCAGCCGCCTCGGCCACGCGCTCGCCCGTCCCTCGTCGTCAGTGGTCGTCGGAATGTGCGTCCACGCATGGTAACGATGCGCGCTGAACGGAAGTGCCGCGGTCTCCTCCACAAGATCGTGAGGACGGCCGTGGTCCGTCCTCTATATCCAGTATCGAGCGGAGAGCGGCCGAACGCCGCAAGAGCAGCGCTTGCGGCGGGTATGCCGGGAGCTGTCCCCCGCCTTCCTGCGGGCGCCCCGGTCGCGCGAGCCACGTACCCTCTTCTGTTGTGCCGAACGCCAACGAAGACAATTCCTCCGCCCTGAGCCAGGCGCAGCAGCGCGCGGTCGCCGAACTGCTGCGGGTGGCCCCCGTCGCCGACGATCTCGCCCGCCGATTCCAGGGCGCAGGGTTCTCGCTCGCCCTGGTCGGCGGATCGGTCCGCGACGCGCTGCTCGGCCGGCTCGGCAACGATCTGGACTTCACCACCGACGCCCGCCCCGAGGACGTACTGAAGATCGTCCGTCCCTGGGCGGACGCCGTCTGGGAGGTGGGCATCGCCTTCGGCACGGTCGGCGCGCACAAGGGCGGCTACCAGATCGAGATCACCACCTACCGGTCCGAGGCGTACGACCGCACCTCGCGCAAGCCGGAGGTCTCCTACGGCGACTCCATCGAGGAGGATCTGGTCCGACGCGACTTCACGGTCAACGCGATGGCCGTGGCGCTGCCGGAGAAGGAGTTCATCGATCCGCACGGTGGCCTGGAGGATCTCGCCGCACGTGTGCTGAGGACGCCGGGCACGCCCGAGGAGTCCTTCTCGGACGATCCCCTGCGGATGATGCGGGCCGCCCGGTTCGCCGCGCAGCTGGACTTCACGGTCGCGCCCGAGGTCGTCACCGCCATGACGGAGATGGCCGAGCGCATCGAGATCGTCTCGGCCGAGCGGGTCCGGGACGAGCTGAACAAGCTGATCCTCTCCGCGCACCCGCGCAAGGGCCTGACGCTGCTCGTCGACACCGGGCTCGCCGATCGCGTCCTGCCCGAGCTGCCGGCGCTGCGTCTGGAAAGCGACGAGCACCACCGGCACAAGGACGTCTACGAGCACACGCTGATCGTCCTGGAGCAGGCGATCGCGCTGGAGCAGGACGGACCGGACCTCACCCTGCGTCTGGCCGCGCTGCTGCACGACATCGGCAAGCCGCGCACCCGCCGCTTCGAGGAGGACGGCCGGGTCTCCTTCCACCACCACGAGGTGGTCGGCGCCAAGATGACCAAGAAGCGCATGACCGCCTTGAAGTACTCCAACGAGCTGGTGAAGGACGTCTCGCAGCTGGTCGAACTCCACCTGCGGTTCCACGGCTACGGCACCGGGGAGTGGACGGACTCGGCGGTCCGCCGCTACGTCCGTGACGCGGGTCCGCTGCTGGACCGACTGCACAAGCTGACCCGCTCCGACTGCACCACGCGCAACAAGCGCAAGGCGGCGATGCTGTCCCGGGCCTACGACGGCCTGGAGGACCGCATCTCGCAGCTGAAGGAGCAGGAGGAGCTGGACGCCATCCGCCCCGACCTCGACGGCAACCAGATCATGGAGATCCTGGAGGTCGGTCCCGGTCCGGCCGTGGGCAAGGCGTACAAGCACATGCTGGAGCTGCGCCTGGAGAACGGCCCCATGGGGCACGACGCCGCGGTGGCCGCGCTCAAGGAGTGGTGGGCCGCGCAGGGCTGAGCAGGATGCCGGTGACGTTTCACGTGAAACATCACCGAACCGGCAGCGCCGAAGGGCGATGTTTCACGTGAAACGTCGCCCTTCGTTCTGTTTCAGCGCCGTCCGGCGCGGGCGAGAGTCACCGCCACCGTGCCGTAGACGAGGGCGACGAGGATCACCAGTACCGCTGATCTCCCGTCCGGCGGCAGCATCAGGGCCGCCACTCCGGCGGCGCCGACGAACGCGACATTGAAGAGCACGTCGTACACGGAGAAGATCCGTCCCCGGAACCCGTCGTCGACACCGGCCTGCACGATGGTGTCCGTGGCGATCTTGGCGCCCTGGGTGATCAAACCCAGCACGAAGGCCGCGGCCATGAGCGGAGCCGTGGCGAACGGAAGCCCCAGGGCCGGTTCCAGGACCGCCGCCGTGGCGGAGCACACCACGATCCAGCGGGCGGGCCCGAGCCGTCCCGCCGCCCATGGGGTCACCACGGCGGCCGCGAAGAAGCCGGCGCCGGACAGGCCCAGCGCCAGCCCCAGCAGCCGGAGCCCCTCCTCGGTGCTGGTGGAGAGGGCGTAGCGGCAGAGCATGAGCAGCAGGACGAGGAGCGCGCCGTAGCAGAAGCGCATCAGCGTCATCGCGCCCAATGCCCAGGCCGCGGCCCTGCGCCGGGGCGCGACCAGGTGCCGGACGGCCTCGATCAGCTCGTGTGTGGTCGCGGCGAGCGCCGCCCTCAGCCGCGGTCGCACCGGGTGCCGGTCGGGACCGAGGAGGCCGGGGGGCAGACGGAGCGAGGCGAGGCTCGCGCACAGGTACAGACAGGCGCCGAGCAGCACCACCGCGGCGTCGGAGTCCGAGGCCACGAGCCGTACGCCAAAGGCCAGACCTCCCCCGACGGTCGCGGCGAGCGTGCCGGCGGTCGGTGAGAGCGCGTTGGCGAGCACCAGGCGCTCGGCGACGACCACCCGGGGCAGCGCGGCGGACAGTCCGGCGAGGACGAACCGGTTGACGGCCGTGACGCACAGGGCCGAGACGTAGAAGAGCCAGTCGGGGGCGCCGACGAGCATCAGCCCGGCGGTGCCCGCGGCGAGCAGGGCGCGCAGCAGATTGCCGTACAGGAAGACCTGTCGGCGCCGCCAGCGGTCCAGCAGGACTCCGGCGAAGGGGCCGACGAGGGAATAGGGGAGCAGCAGAACCGCCATCGCCGAGGCGACGGCGGCGGCCGAGGTCTGTTTCTCCGGGGAGAAGACGACGTACGCGGCGAGCGCGATCTGGTAGACACCGTCGGCACCCTGGGACAGCAGACGGACGCACAGCAGGTGCCGGAAGTGCCGAAGGCACCACAGCAGACGCAGGTCACGCACGACGGGCATGGGCGACAGCCTCACACATGCGGAAGGTCCCCGGGTCGACGGACCCGGGGACCTTCACAGCCCTGGCAGGAGCGTTCTCGTGCGAGCGGTGCTCAGCGTCTCAGCGCTCGACCTCGCCGCTGATGAACTTCTCGACGTTCTCGCGGGCCACGTCGTCGAAGTACTGGACCGGCGGGGACTTCATGAAGTACGAGGAGGCCGACAGGATCGGGCCGCCGATGCCGCGGTCCTTGGCGATCTTCGCGGCGCGCAGGGCGTCGATGATGACACCCGCGGAGTTCGGGGAGTCCCAGACCTCGAGCTTGTACTCCAGGTTCAGCGGGACGTCACCGAAGGCGCGGCCCTCCAGACGGACGTAGGCCCACTTGCGGTCGTCCAGCCAGGCCACGTAATCGGACGGGCCGATGTGGACGTTCTTCTCGCCGAGGTCCCGGTCGGGGATCTGGGAGGTGACGGCCTGCGTCTTGGAGATCTTCTTGGACTCCAGGCGCTCGCGCTCGAGCATGTTCTTGAAGTCCATGTTGCCGCCGACGTTCAGCTGCATGGTGCGGTCGAGGACGACACCGCGGTCCTCGAACAGCTTCGCCATGACGCGGTGCGTGATGGTGGCACCGACCTGGGACTTGATGTCGTCACCGACGATCGGGACGCCCGCCTCGGCGAACTTGTCCGCCCACTCCTTGGTGCCGGCGATGAAGACCGGGAGGGCGTTGACGAAGGCGACCTTGGCGTCGATGGCGCACTGGGCGTAGAACTTCGCCGCGTCCTCGGAGCCCACGGGCAGGTAGCAGACCAGGACGTCGACCTGCTTGTCCTTCAGGATCTGGACGACGTCGACCGGCTCCTCGGCCGACTCCTCGATGGTGAGGCGGTAGTACTTGCCGAGGCCGTCGAGGGTGTGGCCGCGCTGGACGGTGACACCGGTGCTGGGCACGTCGCAGATCTTGATGGTGTTGTTCTCGGAGGCGCCGATGGCGTCCGCGAGGTCCAGGCCGACCTTCTTGGCGTCGACGTCGAAGGCGGCGACGAACTCGATGTCGCGCACGTGGTAATCACCGAACTGCACGTGCATCAGGCCGGGGACCTTGGACGCCGGGTCGGCGTCCTTGTAGTACTCGACTCCCTGCACCAGCGAGGCGGCGCAGTTGCCCACGCCGACGATGGCTACGCGAACCGAACCCATTCCGGTTGCTCCCTGTGTGTACGAGTGAGGCCCTGACCGGGTCTCACGTGGCGGTGTCTCCGGGCGTATCCGTCCCGGGGGTGTCCCCGTGACGGGGCAGGCCGCCCGTCGATCCAGTGGTGGTGTCCTGCTGAGCGGACTCCCCGGACGCGGAACTCCGCAGATCCCGCCCGGCCCGCTCGCTCTCGATGAGCTCGTTCAGCCAGCGCACTTCGCGCTCCACGGACTCCATCCCGTGGCGCTGGAGCTCAAGCGTGTAGTCGTCGAGGCGCTCCCGGGTGCGCGCCAGCGAGGCGCGCATCTTCTCCAGGCGCTCCTCCAGTCGGCTGCGCCGGCCTTCCAGGACACGCATGCGCACATCGCGCGAGGTCTGCCCGAAGAAGGCGAACCGCGCGGCGAAGTGCTCGTCCTCGTAGGCGTCCGGGCCGGTCTGCGAGAGCAGTTCCTCGAAATGCTCCTTGCCTTCCGCCGTCAGCCGATAAACGATCTTGGCGCGACGTCCGGCGAGGGGAGCGGCGAGTGCGTCGTCGTGGGTGTTCCCGGGCTCCTCGATCAGCCAGCCCTCGGCGAGCAGGGCCTTGAGGCAGGGGTACAGCGTCCCGTAGCTGAACGCACGGAACACACCCAGCGACGTGTTCAGCCGTTTGCGCAGCTCGTAGCCGTGCATCGGGGACTCCCGCAGCAGGCCGAGCACGGCGAACTCAAGGATGCCGGAGCGCCGGCTCATCGTCGCCTCCTCTCGGCCCCGCGGGTCGGTTCCGCAGGTCTCGCAGTGCCTGTCAGCTTTTTATCTCGCGCTGATGTATCGGTTCGATACATCACGACGATAGAACGGCCTCTCGCACGCGACAAGGGGGAGGGCGGTGAACGGGATCACATCACCGATTCATACGAGGCAAGTTGCCTGATTTGGGGTGAACTTCGAGGCTCGGTGGGTTTTGGCGGTGCGTAGTCTGTGCGGCATGGACACCACCGGGAACCGCGTGACGCCTGGGGAGCGTCCTCCTCCCCGGTGCAGTACGGGTGAATGCGGAACCGACCACATCCGTACTTCGGGGGGACCGGAAACCAGCCGCCGTTCCAGGCGCGCACGGGTGCGCCTGCCCGAGGAGTAATCGTTCGATGAGCGAGCACCGTCGCAAACCGCCGCAGCCGCAGGAAGGCGGACGTGCCGCGGCCCGACGCGGCCAACCCGGCTCGTCCTCCGGCCGCCGTGCGGCACCGCGAGGCGCCACCGGATCTCCTGCCGACTCCTATGGGTCCCGTTCCCAAGGGGCGGACTCCAGGGGGTCGGAAGGTGAGGAGCGTCCCTACGGTGGCCGTGCGGAGGCCCGCCGCGCGGCGCAGAAAGGCGGCCGGCGCAGAACGGCCGACAACACCGGTCCCGGTGGCCGGCGCGGCGGTCCGGGCGGGCCGACCGGCCCGGGGCGCGGCAGGGGCCGCGCGACGACGGCTCCCGGCAAGAAGCGTTTCATCGACTACCCCAGGGCCGGTAAGGACGGCTGGCGGCGGTGGGTACCGTCATGGAAGCTGGTCAGCGGGCTGTTCATCGGCTTTGTCGGCAGCCTGGTGGTGATGGTCGGCGTCGGCTACGCGATGGTCTCGATCCCGAACGAGAACGACGCGGCCAAGTCGCAGAACAACGTCTACTACTGGGCCGACAAGACCCAGATGGTGGCCACGGGTACCGGCATCAACCGGCAGAACGTCAGCATCGACCAGATCCCCGAGGCGATGCGGTTCGCGGTGATCTCCGCCGAGAACAAGTCCTTCTACGACGACTCGGGCGTCGACCCCATGGGCATCGCGCGCGCCATGGTCAACATGGCGCAGGGCGGCCAGACTCAGGGTGGCTCGACGATCACCCAGCAATACGTGAAGAACACCTACCTCAGCCAGGAACAGTCGCTCACGCGCAAGTTCAAGGAGATGTTCATCTCCATAAAGGTGGGTGCGAAGCTCGACAAGAACAAGATCTTGCAGGGCTACCTGAACACCTCGTACTTCGGCCGGGGCGCGTACGGCATCCAGGCCGCGGCGCAGACCTACTACGGCAAGAACGCGGTGGACCTGGAGCCGAGCGAGTGCGCGGTCCTGGCCGCGCTGCTCAAGGGTCCGACGTACTACGACCCCGCGGGCAACCAGGATCTCGACAAGTCGGCGACCCCGCAGGCCAACACTGAGCGCTCCAAGCGCCGCTGGGCCTGGATCCTCGGCGAGATGCACAAGGACAAGCACCTCACCGACGCCCAGTACCAGAAGGCCATCAAGCAGTACCCCAAGCCTGACGGCCGCAAGGCGACCAAGGGCATGAACGGGCAGGTCAGCTACCTGGTCGACACGGCGAAGAAGTACGTCCTCGCCCACTCCGACATCACGGAGGCGCAGTTCGACAAGGGCGGCTACCAGATCTACACGACCTTCGAGAAGAGCAAGGTCAACGCGCTGGCCAAGGCCGTGAAGAACGTCCAGGAGGAGCGTCTCGACCCCAAGCGGCGCGATCTGGACAAGTTCGTGCAGTTCGGCGCGGCCTCGGTGAAGCCCAGGGACGGGGCGATCGTCGCGCTGTACGGCGGTGACGGCTACGAGAACGGCCACTTCACCAACAACGCCGACACCTCCGGTGTCCCCGTGGGTTCGACCTGGAAGCCGTTCGTGCTCGCCGCCGCCATGAAGTACGGCACCTACAACTCCGGCGGCGAGGGTGTCTCCCCGCTGAGCAAGTACAACGGCAACGACCACCTCAAGGTCCGCAAGCCGGACGGTACGTACTACCTCAACAAGGACAACTCGTACTTCTTCCAGAACAACGAGAGTGATCACCCCTGGGGTTACATCACGCTCCGGAAGGCGATGGAGCAGTCCGTCAACACGCCGTTCGTGCAGCTCGGTGTCGATGTCGGGATGACGCACGTCCGGGACGTGGCCGAATCCACCGGCATCCTCAAGCAGAGCATGGCGCCGGACCTCAACCCGTCCTTCGCCATCGGTACGTCCACCCCCAGCGCGATCCGTATGGCCGACGCCTACGCGACCTTCGCCGCGTCCGGTGAGCAGGTCGAGCCGTACTCCGTGACCGGCGTGAAGGTGAACGGTTCGGACGCGCCCAGCTTCGTCAAGCCGAAGCCGGCCCCCAAGGAAGCACTGGACCCGAACATCGCCAACAACATCACGGACGTCCTGGAGAACGTGATCCAGAACGGTACGGCCAAGAACGCCAAGGCTCTCGGCCGTACGGCGGCGGGCAAGACCGGTACCACCGACGAGAACAAGTCGGCCTGGTTTGTCGGCTACACCCAGCACCTGTCCACCTCGGTGGCGATGTTCCGCGAGAACCCCAAGGACCACAAGCTGCTGTCCATGAACGGCACCGCGAACACGGACTCCATCCACGGTGGTGACATCCCGACGCTGGTGTGGACCGAGTACATGAAGGCCGCTCTCCAGGGCGAGAACGACCCCGGATTCCCGAAGGCCACCGAGATCGGCACGGTCAAGGACGAGGTGGGTGCCCCCACCCCGACCCCGAGCGCCACCTACACGCCGCCCCCGTCGCCGAGCGACACGCCGACCCCGACACCGAGCAAGACGACGACCACGCCGTCGCCCTCGGCGAGCGAGTCCTGCGGCTTCGGGTGGGGCAACGGTTGCGGCCACAACGGCGGCGGCACCGACATCGGTGGCACGGACACGGGCGGCGTCGACGGAGGCACGACTCCGACGCCCACGGGAACGGAGACGACCGGGACCGATCCCACTCAGGGCAATGGCAACGGCAACGGCAATGGCAACGGAGGCTTCTTCGGAGGCCAGAACGGCTGACCCGGTGATCCACCCGGTTGGCGGCCTTTTGGCCCGCCAGAGGCGTTTCACGTGAAACATGGGCCGCCGCACCCACACGGTGCGGCGGCCCTCGGCGTGATTCGAGACGGGTACGGCTTCCCGGACCGGTACGGCAGGATGTGCCCCATGCCCAGTGCAGAGATGATGCCCGCGAGTCAGCACGAGCCCGAGCCCGTGCGGCCCGCCGCGGCAGAACCGGTGCAGCCGACCAGGGAGGACGAGGTCGCCGCCGCCGGCAGTGAGCTGATCGGCGGGCCTCTGGGACGACATGCCCTGCTCGGCACCTCCTGGTGGACCCCGGTCCGGGTCGTGGCGCTCGTGGCGATCGGCATGTTCGCCCTCGGCCTGGTCCAGAAGGCACCCTGCTACGACAGCGCCTGGTTCTTCGGCGCGAGCAGCCAGTACACGCACGCCTGCTACTCGGACATCCCGCACCTCTACCAGGGCCGTGGATTCGCCGACCACCTCGTGCCGTACTTCGACAAGCTCCCCGGCGACATGGACTACCTCGAATACCCCGTGCTCACCGGCGTGTTCATGGAGGTGGCCTCCTGGCTGACCCCGCACAGCGGCTCCATCCAGCACCAGGAGCGGTGGTACTGGTTCGTCAACGCCGGGCTGCTGATGGTGTGCGCCGCCGTCATCGCCGTCTGCGTGGCCCGCACCCATCGCCGGCGCCCCTGGGACGCCCTGCTGGTCGCCCTGGCTCCTGCCCTCGCCCTGACCGCGACCATCAACTGGGACCTGCTGGCGGTGGCGCTCACGGCCGCCGCGATGCTGATGTGGTCTCGGGGCCGGGCTCTCGCTTTCGGTGTCCTCCTGGGGCTCGCCACGGCCGCCAAGTTGTACCCCGTCCTGCTGCTCGGTCCGCTGCTGGTGTTGTGCTGGCGGGCCGGCAAGTGGCGCGCGTACGTCCAGGCCGCCGGCGGCGCGGTGGGCGCCTGGCTCGTGGTGAACCTGCCCGTGATGCTCGCGCACGATGCGACGGGGTTCCACATCCGCGAAGGCTGGGCGAAGTTCTACACCTTCAGTAAGGAGCGGGGTGTCGACTTCGGCTCCTTCTGGCTGATCTGGGCGCAGAACTCCAGCCACCCTCCCACCACCGGCTTCGTCAACGACGCGGCGACGGTGCTGGTCGTGCTCTGCTTCCTCGGCATCGCCGTGCTCACCTTCACGGCCCCGCGCCGGCCGCGCTTCGCCCAGCTGGCCTTCCTGATGGTGGCCGCCTTCGTGCTCACCAACAAGGTCTACTCCCCGCAGTACGTCCTGTGGCTGGTGCCGCTGGCGGTCCTCGCCCGGCCCAAGTGGCGGGACTTCCTGATCTGGCAGGCGTGCGAGGTGACGTACTTCCTGGGTATCTGGATGTACCTCGCCTACACGACCAGCGGAGACGCCCACAAGGGCCTGCCGACGCAGGGCTACCACTGGGCGATCGTCATCCACCTGCTGGGCACGCTGTACCTGTGCGCCCTCGTCGTACGGGACATCCTCATGCCGGAGCGGGACGTGGTGCGCCGGTCCGGCGACGACGATCCCTCGGGCGGGGTGCTCGACGGCGCGGAGGACGCGTTCGTGTTCGGCGCGGCGGCCCCGCCGCCTTTGGAACACACCGCCGCGTTCGAGGCGCCGCAGGTGGACTGGGGCCGCCCCGAGACCCTGACCCACGACGACCGTTCGCTCTGAGCGAACTGGCATGATGCTCGCGGCACGGCGGACCGCCGGACGCGTGGAAGGCCGTATCCGGGTACTCCGGATACGGCCTTCCGGCTGTCCTGGACGGGGTCAGCGGTCCACGAGGCGGTCGAACTGCGTCGTGGTGTGCCGCAGATGGGCCACCAGCTCGTCACCGACCTTCGGCTCGGGGGCGTCCGAGGGCACGAACAGGATCGACACCTGCATGTGCGGCGGCTCGGCGAACCAGCGCTGCTTGCCGCCCCACACGAACGGAGAGAGATTCCGGTTGACCGTGGCGAGCCCGGCCCGTGCGACGCCCTTGGCGCGCGGCATGACGCCGTGCAGGGCCTTCGGGGCCTCCAGGCCCACCCCGTGCGACGTACCACCCGCCACGACCACCAGGAAGCCGTCCGAGGCCGCCTTCTGCTGCCGGTAGCCGAACCGGTCGCCCTTCGCCACACGCGTGACGTCCAGGACGGCACCGCGGTACTCGGTGGCGTCGTGGTCCCCCAGCCACAGCCGGGTGCCGATACGGGCCCGGAACCGGGTCTGCGGGAACTGCTGCTGGAGCCGGATCAGCTCGTCCGCCTTCAGGTGGCTGACGAACATCGTGTGCAGCGGCAGCCGCGCCGCGCGCAGCCGGTCCATCCAGCCGATGACCTCCTCGACGGCGTCCGAGCCGTCGGTGCGGTCCAGCGGCAGGTGGATGGCGAAGCCCTCCAGCCGGACGTTCTCTATGGCCTGGTGCAGCTGCGGCAGATCCTGCTCGCTGATGCCGTGCCGCTTCATCGAGGACATCACCTCGATGACGACACGGGCCCCCACGAGCCCGTACACACCGTCGATGGACGACACCGAGCGGACGACCCGGTCGGGCAGCGGGACCGGCTCCTCGCCCCGCCGGTACGGCGTCAGCACCAGCAGATCGCCGCTGAAGAAGTCCTTGATGCGCGCGGCCTCGTAGGTCGTGCCGACGGCGAGCATGTCGGAACCGAGCCGTGTGGCCTCCTCCGACAGCCGTTCGTGTCCGAAACCGTAGCCGTTGCCCTTGCAGACCGGGACGAGCCCGGGGAACTGCTCCTGCACGTGCTTGTGGTGCGCCCGCCAGCGCGCGGTGTCGACGTAGAGCGTGAGCGCCATGGCCGGACCCGGAACCTTTCTCGTGGCTGGGTGGATCAGAGGTGGAAAGCTGTGAAGGCTATGGAATCAAACGGCCGCGCGGCTCAGCGGCGCGACATGTAGATGTCGAGCGCCTTGTGGAGCAGCTTGTTCAGCGGGAAGTCCCATTCGCCGAGGTACTCGGCGGCCTGGCCGCCGGTGCCGACCTTGAACTGGATCAGACCGAAGAGGTGGTCGGTCTCGTCCAGCGAGTCGGAGATACCGCGCAGGTCGTAGACGGTGGCGCCGAGCGCGTAGGCGTCGCACAGCATCCGCCACTGCATCGCGTTCGACGGGCGCACCTCGCGGCCGATGTTGTCGGAGGCGCCGTAGGAGTACCAGACGTGCCCGCCGACGATCAGCATCGTGGCCGCGGAGAGGTTCACGCCGTTGTGACGGGCGAAGTACAGCCGCATGCGGTTGGGGTCCTCGGTGTTGAGGGCCGTCCACATGCGCTGGAAGTACGACAGCGGGCGGGGGCGGAAGTGGTCACGGACGGCCGTGATCTCGTAGAGCCGCTGCCATTCGGACAGGTCCTGGTAACCGCCCTGGACGACCTCGACGCCGGCCTTCTCGGCCTTCTTGATGTTGCGGCGCCACAGCTGGTTGAAGTTCTTGTGGACCTCTTCCAGGGAGCGGTTGGCCAGCGGCACCTGGTAGACGTAGCGGGGCTGCACGTCGCCGAAGCCGGCGCCGCCGTCCTCGCCCTGCTGCCAGCCCATGCGGCGCAGCTTGTCGGCCACCTCGAAGGCGCGCGGCTCGATGAAGTCGGCCTCCAGGTCGCGCAGCCGCTTCACGTCCGGGTCCTGGATGCCCCGCTTGATCGTGTCCGCGTTCCAGCGGCGGATGATCACCGGCGGGCCCATCTTCACCGAGAAGGCGCCCTGCTGCTTCAGGTGCGCCAGCATCGGCTGGATCCAGTCGTCCAGGTTCGGCGCGTACCAGTTGATGACCGGGCCCTCGGGCAGGTAGGCGAGGTAGCGCTTGATCTTGGGAAGCTGGCGGTAGAGAACCAGGCCCGCGCCGACCAACTGGCCGCTCTTGTCGAACCAGCCGAGGTTCTCCGAGCGCCACTCCGCCTTCACATCGGCCCATGCCGGGACCTGCATGTGGCTCGCCGCCGGCATGCTCTGGATGAAGGCCAGATGCTGCTCGCGACTGATGGTCCTCAGGGTCAGGCTCATTCGGGGCGCTCCTCGGGCTGGTGTGTCCCCATGGGTTCAGGGGCTCCGGCTCTCGCGCCGAAGCCTACTGCGCCTTCCGAGCGCCCCGACTGGGCGTACGGGGCTTGGGGCCGGTCGGGTCAGCCGATGATCCCGCCGAACAGGCCGCCGTGCGCCATGCCGATGAGGAAACCGATCCCCGCGGCACCGAGACCCAGGATCAGGCCGAACCGCTCCCGCGTCGTCACCGAGATCCACTGCCCCCAGACGCCGGTGATCAGCGCCACCAGGCCGGCCCACGAGGTCAGCAGGTGGAGGCTGTGGAAGAAGGACGTGATGAAGGACAGCAGGCCCAGGGCGAGCGTCACCGCCATCAGGGCGTCCTGAAGCGGATGGGACCTGCCGTCCGTGGCGAAGAGGGAACCGGCGGTGTTGGGTCGCAATGCCTGTGCCATGGGCACCTCCTGCGGAAGGCGGCGCATCGTAGCGCCGTACATACCCTTTGTGTACAGATTGTCGTTCCCGACGGACGGATTTCAACCGGAAGCGGGTGTGCGGGTAGTCTTTACCGTCTGCACTGGTGTCTGCCCAGACCTGTCAAGGTCACACTGCCCGGCTTCCCGAGGGAACCCCGATTGTCAGTGGTGGCCGATACCGTTGCGTACGCATCACAACCCTCCTGCCACGGAACGACCGTGGCCGCTGAGTCCAAAGGAGGTGGGTTCCACATGCGTCACTACGAGGTGATGGTCATCCTCGACCCCGATGTCGAGGAGCGTGCGGTCTCCCCGCTGATCGAGAACTTCCTGTCCGTCGTCCGTGACGGTGGCGGCAAGGTTGAGAAGGTCGACACCTGGGGCCGTCGTCGTCTCGCCTACGAGATCAAGAAGAAGCCCGAGGGCATCTACTCGGTCATCGACCTTCAGGCCGAGCCTGCGGTCGTCAAGGAGCTCGACCGCCAGATGAACCTGAACGAGTCGGTCCTCCGGACCAAGGTCCTCCGCCCCGAGACCCACTGAGCTTTCCCGCTCAGCTGATCTCGGGATTCGAGTAGCAGCAACCAGCAGCCAGAGCAGCAAACCCGCCGAGAGGTTCCCCCATGGCAGGCGAGACCGTCATCACGGTCATCGGCAATCTTGTCGACGACCCCGAGCTGCGCTTCACCCCGTCCGGTGCGGCGGTCGCGAAGTTCCGTGTCGCGTCCACTCCCCGTACCTTCGACCGCCAGACGAACGAGTGGAAGGACGGCGAGAGCCTCTTCCTGACCTGCTCGGTCTGGCGTCAGGCGGCGGAGAACGTCGCCGAGTCGCTCCAGCGAGGCATGCGCGTCATCGTGCAGGGCCGGCTGAAGCAGCGGTCCTACGAGGACCGTGAGGGCGTCAAGCGCACGGTCTACGAGCTGGACGTCGACGAGGTCGGCCCCAGCCTGCGCAACGCCACGGCGAAGGTCACCAAGACCGCCGGTGGCGGTCGCGGCGGCCAGGGTGGCCAGGGTGGTTACGGCGGCGGTGGCGGCCAGGGCGGCGGCTGGGGCGGTGGCTCCGGCGGCGGTCAGGGCGGCGGTGCTCCGGCCGACGACCCGTGGGCGACCGGCGCTCCCGCCGGTGGCAACCAGGGTGGCGGCGGCTGGGGCGGCGGCTCCGGCGGCGGTGGCGGCTACTCGGACGAACCCCCCTTCTAAGCCGTGATCCGGTCCGTCGGGACCGGGCCCGGTCGAGGGTGGGTCGTTACCCGAACTTCTTGATCACACAGGAGAAACACCATGGCGAAGCCGCCTGTGCGCAAGCCTAAGAAGAAGGTCTGCGCTTTCTGCAAGGACAAGGTCACGTACGTGGACTACAAGGACACGAACATGCTGCGGAAGTTCATTTCCGACCGCGGCAAGATCCGTGCCCGTCGCGTGACCGGCAACTGCACGCAGCACCAGCGTGACGTCGCCACGGCCGTCAAGAACAGCCGTGAGATGGCGCTGCTGCCCTACACCTCCACCGCGCGCTAAGGGAAGGGTGACCAACTCATGAAGATCATCCTCACCCACGAGGTTTCCGGCCTCGGTGCCGCGGGCGACGTCGTCGACGTCAAGGACGGTTACGCTCGCAACTACCTGATCCCGCGGAAGTTCGCTATCCGCTGGACCAAGGGCGGCGAGAAGGACGTCGAGCAGATCCGCCGCGCTCGCAAGATCCACGAGATCCAGACCATCGAGCAGGCCAACCAGGTCAAGGCTCAGCTCGAGGGCGTGAAGGTCCGTCTGGCCGTCCGCTCCGGCGACGCCGGCCGTCTCTTCGGTTCCGTCACCCCGGCCGACATCGCGTCCGCGATCAAGGCTTCCGGTGGCCCCGAGGTCGACAAGCGCCGCATCGAGCTGGTCGTCCCGATCAAGACCCTGGGCGCCCACGAGACGTCCGTGCGTCTGCACCCCGAGGTTGCCGCCAAGGTCAACATCGAGGTCGTCGCGGCCTGATCGCCGCGTGATCGCTGTGCTCGTCTGAGCCGCTGAGAGGGCCGCACCCGTCGAGGGTGCGGCCCTCTCGCATGTCCGATGCCCGTGACCAGGGGCGGTCATCGCGGCTTGTTTCACGTGAAACGGTCAGCGGGTCGCGCCCGTCACGATCCACCGGCCGGAGCGGGCCCGCAGCCACAGGGTCAGCATGCGGATCGCCATCATCAATGTCATCGAGGCCCACACCGCGGTGAGTCCGCCGCCGAGGGTGGGGACGAGCAGGGCCACCGGAGCGAACACCACCAGGGTGACGACCATCGCTCCGGCCAGATAGGGGCCGTCGCCCGCGCCCAT
Source organism: Streptomyces sp. NRRL S-31 (assembly GCF_000718775.1). GTDB lineage: Bacteria > Actinomycetota > Actinomycetes > Streptomycetales > Streptomycetaceae > Streptomyces. Next base: position 73,072 of record NZ_JOCB01000005.1, on the reverse strand, counting down.
CAGCACCCCGTCCAGGACGAAGACGATCCCGCAGATGGGCTGCGAGAGAGCCACGAGCAGCAGAGCAGGCAGCGCCGCGTCCGTCACCCCCGGGTCGCTGGTGAACAGCGGCAGGAAGAGCGGTCGCGTGACCACGACGAGCAGTCCCAGTACGGCGCCGGTCGCGATCCCCCACTGGATCATGCGGCGACAGGCCTGACGCGCTCCCTGGGCATCGTCCGCACCGAGATAGCGGCCGATGATGGCCTGCCCAGCGATGGCAATGGCGTCGAGCGCGAAGGACAGCAGGTTCCACAAGGAGAGGATGATCTGGTGCGCGGCGATGTCGACGTCCCCGAGGTGGGCCGCGACCGCTGTGGCGATCATGATCATCGCTCGCAGGGACAGCGTTCGGACGAGGAGGGGAACGCCGGCCTGGGCGGAAGCCCGGATACCGGCCGCGTCGGGCCGGAGGGACGCGCCGTGCCGCCGGGCCCCGCGTACGACCACCGTGAGGTAGACGGCTGCCATGCCGCACTGTGCGATGACCGTGCCCCAGGCCGAACCCGCGATGCCGAGTCCGGCCCCGTAGACGAGTCCCGCGTTGAGGGCCGCGTTGGCGACGAAGCCAGCGACGGCCACGTAGAGGGGGGTCCTGGTGTCCTGGAGCCCCCGCAGTACCCCGGTCGCGGCCAGGACGACGAGCATGGCGGGGATTCCCAGCGCGGAGATGCGCAGATAGGTGGTGGCGTAGGGAGCTGCGGTCGGGGACGCGCCGAAGAGGTCCACGATCCCGGGGGCCAGGGGCAGGGCGACGGCGATGACGGCGGCACCGAGCAGCAGGGCCAGCCAGATGCCGTCCATGCCCTGCCGGATCGCCGCCGCGAGGTCGCCGGCACCGACCCGGCGGGCCACGGCGGCCGTGGTGGCGTAGGCGAGGAAGACGAAGACGCTCACGGCCGTGGTCAGCAGCGCCGAGGCGACGCCCAGACCGGCGAGCTGAGCAGTCCCGAGATGGCCGACGATCGCACTGTCCGCCATGACGAAGAGAGGCTCGGCGACGAGAGCACCGAAGGCCGGGACGGCCAGCGCGACGATCTCTCGGTCGTGCCGCCGCCGGGTGGCCTGGGGGATCTCTGGAGCCTGTGTCATGGGCATCAATGTAATCGTCCACAGGTAATAGATGCAATTGACCTGTGGTCCTTACTTTTCGTCTCAGGGTGTGTCCTTTCGCGCACCGTTCGAAGTGATCTTGCCCCGAGTGGGAAAGTTTTTCTTCTGCACAGCCGGTGGATCACATAAGCGCAGGTCAGCGACGTGGCCCTGGGGGAAGGGAGGGCTTGTTCACAGGGCTGTCCACCGGGTCGTGCACAGGTTTCGGCGAGTTCTCCACAGCATCCGGCCGGTCGTCCACATGGCCTGTGGATAACCAGATTGGCTGACGGTGCCGACGGGCCTACCGTGGTCCGGCGCCCGCTCCTTCCCGCGGCCCGGCAGGTGTCCTTCTTCCGGCCCGGGAACCGTCATGAATCCGATGCGTCAGTAGCGGAGTCGGGCCTCTTGTTTGTCAGTGTCGTGCCGTACAAAAGAGGCCACGGCGAGGTCCGCCGTGCGGACGGGAGGAGGTGGCTCGGTGAGTATTTCCGAGCCCTTGGACGATCCGTGGGCCGACAGCGGACCCAGCGATCGTCTGCCGGCCTCCCGCCGGCGGGGTGACGGCGGCCGGGGGCGGGATGAGCAGCACGACCGGGGCCGGGACAACGGCTCCTGGGAGGGCGGCTCCTCCTCCTTCGAGCGGGTGCCGCCCCAGGACCTGGACGCCGAGCAGTCCGTGCTGGGCGGCATGCTGCTGTCCAAGGACGCCATCGCCGACGTCGTGGAGATCCTCAAGGGCCACGACTTCTACAAGCCCGCGCACGAGACGATCTACCAGGCGATCCTGGACGTCTACGCCAAGGGCGAGCCGGCCGACCCGATCACCATCGCCGCCGAACTCACCAAGCGCGGTGAGATCAACAAGGTCGGTGGTGCCGCGTATCTGCACACCCTCGTCCAGACGGTGCCGACGGCGGCGAACGCCGAGTACTACGCGGAGATCGTCCACGAGCGGGCCGTCCTGCGCCGCCTGGTCGAAGCCGGTACGCGCATCACCCAGATGGGATACGCGGCCGACGGGGACGTGGACGAGATCGTCAACAGCGCCCAGGCCGAGATCTACGCCGTCACCGAGCAGCGCACCAGCGAGGACTACCTCCCGCTCGGCGACATCATGGAAGGCGCTCTCGACGAGATCGAGGCGATCGGCTCGCGTAGCGGCGAGATGACGGGCGTGCCCACCGGTTTCACCGACTTCGACTCGCTGACGAACGGCCTCCACCCCGGGCAGATGATCGTCATCGCGGCCCGTCCCGCCATGGGTAAGTCGACCCTCGCGCTGGACTTCGCGCGGGCCGCCTCCATCAAGCACAACCTGCCGAGCGTGATCTTCTCGCTCGAGATGGGCCGCAACGAGATCGCGATGCGTCTGCTGTCCGCCGAGGCACGCGTCGCCCTGCACCACATGCGGTCCGGCACGATGACCGACGAGGACTGGACACGGCTCGCCCGCCGTATGCCGGACGTGTCGGCCGCACCGCTGTACATCGACGACTCCCCGAACCTGTCGATGATGGAGATCCGGGCCAAGTGCCGGCGTTTGAAGCAGCGCAACGACCTCAAGCTGGTCGTCATCGACTACCTCCAGCTGATGCAGTCCGGTGGCTCCAAGCGCGCGGAGAGCCGTCAGCAGGAGGTCTCGGACATGTCCCGTAACCTCAAGCTGCTCGCCAAGGAGCTGGAGATCCCGGTGATCGCGCTCTCCCAGCTCAACCGTGGTCCCGAGCAGCGCACCGACAAGAAGCCGATGGTCTCCGACCTGCGCGAGTCCGGTTCCATCGAGCAGGACGCCGACATGGTCATCCTGCTGCACCGCGAGGACGCGTACGAGAAGGAGTCCCCCCGCGCGGGCGAGGCCGACCTGATCGTCGCCAAGCACCGAAACGGCCCCACGGCCACCATCACGGTCGCCTTCCAGGGCCACTACTCCCGTTTCGTGGACATGGCCCAGACCTGATCCGCCGGGCTGTGGGTGCCGGACTCCGGGCACGGCGGCCGCACCCGGGGCGCCGGCCGGCCTGAGGGCGGAGCGGCTGCCTCGCCGTCTTCCCAGGAGTGACGAAGCCGCTATTCGCCCCTTGGAGATGTCTCGGCGCAGGGCTCTTCCTGCTGGACGATGCGCGCGAGGAGACCCATGAGCTGGGTTCGCTCGGCAGGCGTCAAGGCGGCGGTCAGTTCGTCGTTCGCCTGACGGCCCAGTTCCTCCGTTCGCAGCAGGCGACGTTGCCCGCCCGGCGAAAGGGAGATGGCGTTCTTGCGACGGTCCTTGGCGTCCGGCGCCCGGGTCACGAGGCCGTCGTTCTGGAGGTCATTGAGGATCGCGACCATGTCTTTGGGATCGATGCTCAGGCTGCGGCCCAGCTCGGCCTGCGATACGGGGCCCAGTTCGGCGACGGCCGACAGGACGGCATGGTGCATCATCCGCATGCCCACCTGAGCGAGAGCCTCGGCGACGAGCCGGTGCCCCCGAGCTGCGGCACGGCCCAGGAGCCAGCTGGGGAGGGAGCGAATACGGGCGGGAGCGCGGGTGGTCTCGGACATGGAGCCAGACTAGCCAGAAATTCATTGGGAGCCCCTATGATCCTTCAGTATCGTTGGGTCTCCCAATGACTTGCAGGTCTGCATGCGGCGCGTTCGTTTCCATGAGTACGGCGGTCCGGAAGTGCTGCGCGTCGAAGACGCGGAGGCTCCCGAGCCCGGCCCTGGGGAACTGCTGGTTCGTACGGAAGCCATCGGGGTAACCCTTCCCTCCGTACGCAAGGTTCGAGGCGAAGACGGCAACACGCCGCTGCCGGGAGTGCTTGGAGGCGAGATCGCCGGAACGGTGATCGCACTCGGCCCGGACGTGACGGATTTCGAAGTCGGCGACCGCGTCACGTCGCTCACTTTCCGCGGCGGCTCGTACTCCGAACTGGTGATTTCCCCCAGCTTCATGGCGAGCCGCATACCGGACGGAGCGAGCGCCATCCAAGCCGTCGCGCTGGTGCGCAGTGGACACGTCGCCTTCGCCGCCCTCGCCACGGCCCGCCCTCTTGCGAGCGAGTCGGTCCTGATCACGGGCGCCGCGAGCGGAGTGGGTCATCTCGCGGTCCAACTGGCCAAGCTTCAGGGCGTTGGACGGGTCGTCGCGGCCGTGAGCTCGGACGCCAAGGCGGAGTTCCTCCGCGGTCTCGGTGCCGACGAAATAGTGACCTACGACAGCGAGCACTGGGGGGAGCCGGTCGACGTGGTCCTGGACGGAGTGGGCGCAGATCTGCTCCCACGCGCCCTCTCGGCCCTCGCACCCGGCGGGCGACTCGTCTTCTTCAACTCGGGCGGCGGCACCGTTCCCGCCTTCGACCTCCTGGCAGGGTCGAAAACCATCACCGGGCTCACCATGGCGAGGTTCGCCGACACGCAGCGTGAACTCTATGACCAGCATGGCGAGGAGCTGTGGAAGCTGACCATGTCCGGACAGTTGCAACCGGTCGTCCACGCCCGGATTCCGCTGGCTGAGGCGGCACGAGCGCACGAGATCATCGAAGCCCGTGCCAACCTCGGAAAGGTCGTCCTGCTGCCCTGACGGTGAAGCCGAGTCGCATCGGGAAACGCGCGGCCTCTGCGGCCGTCAGGGTGCCAGCGGCACGCACTCGGCGAGCAGGCCGACGATGTCGCGCCAGGCCCGCTCCGCCTGCCGCGGGTGGTAGCCGACTCCGGGAGGAACGGCGTGGTCGACCGGTGGGTGGTGGAAGGCGTGCTCGGCTCCGCCGTAGACCACGAGACGCCAGTCGACGCCCGCGGCCTGCATCTCGGCGGTGAACGCGTCCCGCTGTGCGGGCGGCATGATCGGGTCTTCCGATCCGATCCCGGCCCACACCGGGCAGCGCATGCGCGCCGCCTCGCCCGGCCGGCCCGTGGTCAGTGCGTTGACTGTCGCGATCAGCCGCAGATCGACGCCGTCGCGCCCTAGCTCCAGTGCGATCGCGCCCCCGGTGCCGTAGCCGATGGCGGCGATCCGATCGGGGTCGGTCCGCGGTTCGGCGCGCAGCACCTCGAGGGCCGCATGGCCGATGCCCCGCATCCGGTCGGGGTCGGCGAGCAGCGGGTTCACGCGCTCCAGCATCTCCTGCGGATCGGTGAACCAGCGCCCGCCGTGGAGGTCGAAGGCCAGGGTCACATACCCCAGTTCGGCGAGGGCATCGGCCCGGTGGCGCTGGACGTCGTTCAGGCCGGGGCCCTCGGGCCCGAGCAGGACCGCGGGCCGGCGGCCGGTACCGGCGGGGAGCGCGAGGTGTCCGAACATCGTCAGGCCGTCGGCCGGGTAGGCGACCGTGCGTGTGGTGACCGTCGTCATGGGACGGGACTGTAGTGACGACCGGGCCCGGCCGGGCCCGTCTTCTCCCGTCGGCAGAACAGCGCGTGGGGGCCGGACCACGGCACCGTCCCAGGACGGAGGGCTTGAGAACCTCCAGCAGGTCAAGGGCACCCGTGCCCGGCAAATGGATTCGACGTCAGGCTCCGCAACCGGTGGACTGGAGCCATGACGACAACTCAGGAAGCCCTGCTCCCGGGCACCCGGCGGGCCCTACTGCACCGGATCGCCGTCGCGCAGTCCGAAGGCCGGGCTCCGTCGCTGGTCGCCGCGGTCGTCCGCGACGGGCGGGCCGTGTGGCACGGAGCGCGTACCTCGGTCGACGGGCATGCGCCGGACGAGGACGTGCAGTACCGGATCGGGTCCATCACCAAGACGTTCACCGCCGTGCTGGTGATGCGGCTGCGCGACGAGGGTCTGCTCGACCTCGGTGACCCGCTGGAGAAGCACCTGCCGGGCACGGGCGCGGGGGAGGCGGCGATCGCGGAACTGCTCGCCCACACCGCAGGGCTGGCGGCCGAATCGCCGGCGCCCTGGTGGGAGCGCACACCGGGCTCGCTGCGGCCCGAACTCACCGATGTACTGGGCGAACAGCCGCTGCTGCACCCCGTCGGCAGGCGGCACCACTACTCCAATCCCGGTTACACGGTGCTCGGTGCTCTGGTGGAGAAGGTGCGCGGCGCTCCCTGGGAGGAGGTGCTGCGCGACGAGATCCTGGAGCCGCTCGGCCTGCACCGGACGAGCACACGGCCCAAGCCGCCCCACGTGGGCGGATGGGCCGTGCACCCGTGGGCCGACGCGCTGCTGCCCGAACCGCTGGAGGACCTGGGCCGGATGGCACCGGCCGGTCAGCTCTGGTCGACCACCGGGGACCTGGCGCGGTTCGCCGTCTTCCTGGCCCGGGGAGACGACCGGGTGCTGAGCGCGCGGTCGGTGGAGGAGATGCGCACCCCGGCGGCGCCGGCCGAGGCCGCGGACGTGGTGGACGGGGTCACCTACGGCCTGGGCATGCAGATGCAGCGGCGGGACGGCCGGCTGCTCGTCGGGCACTCCGGTTCGCTGCCGGGCTTCCTGGCGAACCTCACCATCAGCGTGGCGGACGACGTCGCGGCGGTGGTACTCGCCAACTGCACCAGCGGGCCGGTCCTGGGCACCGTGGGGGCGGATCTCGTCCGGATCGTCGCCGAGGCGGAACCCCGTATCCCCGAGCCCTGGCGGCCGCTGCGCGAGGTGGATCCGGCGGTGCTGGAACTGGTGGGGCAGTGGTACTGGGGCACCCATGCCTTCGGCCTGCGCGCGACCGCCGACGGGCTGATCTCACTTGCACCGCTGACCGGGGGCGGCCGCAGGGCTCGCTTCCAGAGGAACGGCGACGGCACCTGGACGGGCCTGGAGGGCTACTACGCGGGTGAGCTGCTGCGTCCCGTACGGCGCTCGGACGGGTCCGTGAGCCACCTGGACCTCGGTTCGTTCGTGTTCACCCGCCAGCCGTACGACCCCGAGGCCCCGGTGCCCGGGGGTGTGCACCCGGAGGGCTGGCGGGGTCTCGGCTGATCCCTGGCCGTATCAGGGGGGTGTTTCACGTGAAACACCCCCTGTTCAGGGAGCCGGTCAGAGCCGCAGTTTGAAGCCCTCGTGCGAGGCGGTGAAGCCCAGACGCTCGTAGAAGCGGTGGGCATCGGTGCGCGTCTTGTCGGACGTCAGCTGCACCATCCGGCAGCCGAGCCGCCGGGAGGTGTCGACCGCCCACTCGATGAGCCGGCTGCCCAGGCCGCTGCCCCGCTCGTCGGCGTGGATCCGTACCGCCTCGATGAGCGCGCGGGTGGCGCCCTGGTGCGAGAGCCCGGGAATGATCGTCAGTTGCAGGCTCCCGATCACACGTCCCTCGCGCACGGCGACCACGAGGTGCTGGTTCGGGTCGGCGGCCAGGCGTTCCAGCGCGGCCCGGTACGGCGTGAGGTCGCCGGGTGACTCGCGCTGGGCGCCGAGTGGATCGTCGGCGAGCATCGCCACGATCGCCGGAAGGTCATCGGCGGTCGCGGCGCGTATGACAAGGTCTCCCATACGGGCACCCTATGCGGGCATACTCAGCGACTCCACCACCCTCACCAGCGGAGCCAGTTCGGGGTTCTTCGCCGCGTCGTCCAGGGCCTCGCGCAGTGCGGCGTCATTGGTGGGCCGCGCCTCCTCCAGGAGACTCAGTCCGGCCGCGGTCACATTGGTGTAGATGCCGCGCCGGTCGGTGGGGCACAGATACCGCTCCAGCAGGCCGCGGTCCTCCAGCCGGGTCACCAGGCGTGTGGTGGCGCTCTGGCTGAGCACGACCGCGTCGGCGACCTGCTTCATCTGGAGATGTCCCCCCTGACCGGCGTGCTGCCTGCTGAGCACGTCCAGCAGCGAGTACTCGCGCACGCTCAGATCGTGCTTGCCCTGAAGGGCGCGCTCGATGTGCGCCTCGATCCTTCCGTGCAGCGCAGAAAGGGCGCACCAGCCCTGGGCAAGAGCGGTGAGCGCAGGGTCCGTCGCTGTCATTGGCGTTTCCTCCGTCTCGGAGCGGCTCCACCACAAGGGTAGAGCACCGACGCAATAGTCGGCGCTTGCTTTTATCCCGCGTCTGCAACTATTGTGAACGCACGCAAAGCGCTCCTGCAATCCTTTGGGAAGGTGTCCCTCCATGCCTCTCGCGCTTCTGGCCCTCGCGATCGGGGCCTTCGGAATCGGAACGACCGAGTTCGTGATCATGGGCTTGCTGCCCGAGGTCGCGGGCGATTTCGGGGTCTCCATCCCCACGGCGGGCCTGCTCGTGACCGGGTACGCGCTCGGCGTGGTCATCGGCGCTCCGCTGATGACCGTGCTCGGCACCAAGGTCCCGCGCAAGCGCATGCTGATGCTGCTGATGGGTCTCTTCATCGTCGGAAACCTGCTCTCCGCCGTGGCCCCGGTCTTCGCCGTCATGCTCATCGGCCGTGTGGTCGCCTCGCTCGCCCACGGTGCCTTCTTCGGCATCGGCTCGGTCGTCGCGGCCGAGCTGGTCGCACCGGACAAGAAGGCCGGCGCCATCGCCATGATGTTCACGGGGCTCACCGTGGCCAACGTCATCGGCGTACCGCTGGGCACGCTGATCGGCCAGCACGTCGGCTGGCGGGTCACCTTCGCCGTCGTCGCCGCCCTGGGCGCCGTCGGCCTCGCCGGTATCGCCAAGCTCGTCCCCGAACTGCCCCGTCCCGAAGGCGTGCACCTGCGGCACGAGCTGGCCGCCTTCAAGAACGCCCAGGTCCTGCTCGCCATGGCGATGACCGTCCTCGGTTTCGGCGGCGTCTTCGCGGCCATCACCTACATCGCGCCGATGATGACCCACATCGCCGGATTCGCCGATGGCTCGGTCACCTGGCTGCTGGTCCTGTTCGGTCTCGGCATGGTCGGTGGCAACCTCATCGGCGGCAAGTTCGCCGACCGCGCCCTGATGCCGATGCTGTACGTCTCCCTGGGCGCCCTCGCCGTCGTCCTGGGGCTCTTCACCCTCACCGCCCACAACAAGATCGCCGCCGCGGTGACCATCGCCCTGATCGGCGCCCTGGGCTTCGCGACCGTGCCGCCGCTCCAGAAGCGCGTCCTCGACCAGGCGCACGGTGCTCCGACGCTGGCCTCGGCCGTGAACATCGGAGCCTTCAACCTGGGCAACGCCCTGTCCGCCTGGCTCGGCGGTCTCGTGATCGCGGCCGGCTTCGGCTACACCGCCCCCAACTGGGTGGGCGCCGCCCTCGCCGCGGCGGCACTGGTCCTCGCCTTCGTCTCCGCCGCCCTGGAACGCCGTGACGGTGAGCTCAGCGCCGTGGCCACCTCCGGGACGCCGGCGGACCGGCGGACGGCCGTCCACCACTGAGCCGCCCGTCCCCCGGACGACTCACCACCCGTACCCCCCAGACGTCCGTACCGGGACGCTTCCCCGGTACGGCAGCCATCCACCACAGCACCATCCAAGGAGACACCTCCATGAGTACCACCGCCGTCACCCCGCTCACCACCGAGGACGCCGAACTGCTCGTCGCCACGGCTCGCCAGGCGGCCGAGGAGGCCGGAGTCACCGTCAGCGTCACCGTCCTGGACGCCGGCGGCCACCTGCTCGCCTTCCGCCGGGACGACCGGGCCGTCCTGATCTCCGGTGAGACCAGCACCCGCAAGGCGTACACGGCCCTCCAGCTGAACGCGCCCACTGCCGACCTCGTCGAGGCCGTCCAGCCCGGCGGTCTCTTCCACACCCTGCCCACGGCCCTCGACCGGCCCCTGCTGTTCATCGCGGGCGGTGTTCCGGTCCACCGGGGCGGCCGGCTGATCGGTGCGGTCGGTGTCGGCGGCGGCGCGCCGGAGCAGGACCACGGCTTCGCCACCGCGGCCGTACAGGCACTCGCCTGAGCCGGTCACCGGGCCTGGGCCCCGCCGCTCCCGGCGGCGGGGCCGGTCGCGTCCCGCGGGGTCAGCCCGCGGCGACCGTCAGCGGTGCGAACCGCCGGGTCCAGTCCCCCGGCAGATCCGCGATGCCGTAGGTCATCACCGAGTTGAAGGCCACGGAGGCCAGCCCCCGTTCCTTAGCCCAGGTCAGCAGCTCTTCGTGACGCACGTCGATGTCGGTGCGCAGGGGACGCTCGGTATGCGCCGCGAGCGAAACGATGAGTGCCTTGGCGGTTTCGGTGTCCCGGGCGATCAGCGGGCCGACGACATGGGTGTCCATGTTCGGCCAAGCCGCCGTGTAACCGATGAGCCGACCGTCCTCCTCGGCGACCCGCAGCTGGTCGGCGAAGGCAGGCAACCGGGTGATGAGAGGTGTGCGGTCGGTGCCGAACACTTCCTCGTCGAGCCGCACGATCGCCGGGATGTCCTCCGCGGTGGCGGCGCGGGTGGCGGGACCGGACTCCGGGCCGCCGGGAGTGAAGCGGCCCCTCAGCATCTCGGCCCGGCCCGTCACCTTGAAGCCCAGCTCCTCGTAGAGCGGACGACCGTGCGGTGTGGCGTGCAGGGTCAGCGGAGTGGTCCCCATGGACGACACGACATGCCGCATCAGGCGGCGGCCCACGCCCTGACGGCCATGACGTCCGGCCACGAGGACCATGCCGACGGCGGCGAGATCCGGCCGTCCCCACGCCCCGTACTCCGTGACCACGCACGCGGCGACGAGGCCACCCTCGGGGTCGTCGATGCCGAACCCCTTCCCGGCTGTGAGGAGGAAGCCCCACTTGTGTTCCTCGCGTGGCCACCCCCGGTCTTCGGACAGGTCGGCACAGGCGGCGAGATCGCGAAGTGTCAGGCGGCGGATGGGCAGAGCGGCGAGGGAAGGAGTCGGCACGCAGGTCAGGCTGTCCGAACGATGCCCCTGTCGTCCACCCGTTTCGACACGGACGCACGTGCTTTTGGTCATCTCCTGACTCTGTGCACCACTCTTGGCCACCGATGTTTCACGTGGAACATCGGGAGTCGGCCCACCGGCCGAATCGCTAACCTCAGGGCCATGACAAGACTTCACCTCTTCGATCTCGACGGCACACTGCTGCACGGCACCACCGCTCCCGTGGAGATTTCCCGCCAGCTGGGCCTGGAGACCGAGACGGTGGCGCTGGACCGGGCGATCGCGGAGGGGCGGATCGGGCCGCCGGAGTACGCGGCACAGGTGTACGAGCTGTGGGCCGGCCTCACCGAGGCTCATGCCCGGGCCGCGTTCGAGGCGGCTCCGTGGCTGGCCCGGATCCGCGAGGTCTGGGCGGAGATCAGGAGCGCGGGTGAATACTGCGCGGTGGTGTCCCTGTCACCCTCCTTCTTCGTGGAGCGCCTTCTCGACTGGGGTGCCCACGCGGCGCACGGCTCCCGTTTCCCGGCCGTGCCGTTCACCGAGCCCATCGACCCGACCGGAGCACTCAACGCCGCGGCCAAGGTGACCATCGCGGAACGGTTGTGCGTGGAGTTCGGCGTGGCGCGAGCGGACTGCGTGGCGTACGGCGACTCGTCTTCGGACCAGGAGCTGTTCGCCGTCGTGCCGGTGTCCGTGGCGGTCAACGCCGATGCCCGTCTGACGCGTCTGGCGACTCACTCCTACACGGGACGGGATCTGTGGGAGGCATATGAGCTGGTCGGGCCGGCGCGGTAGCCCCGTCGGTACGGGCGATCGCGCTCAGCCCAGGTCAGGGGCGTGCATGGCGCGTACTCCCTCGATGTTCCCGTCCAGGTAGTGGCGCAGGGAGAGCGGAACGAGGTGGACGCAGGCGATGCCGACACGGGTGAACGGGACGCGGACGATCTCGTACTCACCGGTGGGCTCTTCCACTTCCGGACCGTGGCGCAGGGCCGGGTCCATGGATTCCAGTCGGCAGACGAAGAAGTGCTGCACCTTCACGCCGGTGGCACCACCGTCCTCGCCGATGTGCTCCACGGTGTCCACGAAGCACGGCACCACGTCAGTGATCTTGGCGCCCAGTTCCTCGTACACCTCCCGGTGCAGGGCGTCCACGACGGTCGAGTCGCCGGGCTCGACCCCGCCACCGGGGGTGACCCAGTAGGGATCGACGCCGGGCTTGGTGCGCTTGATCAGGATCAGGTCGTCACCGTCCAGGAGAACGGCACGGGCGGTGCGCTTGACCACGGGTCGGACGGTCATGGGAGAAATGTGGCCCGGTTGGTTCCACGTGAAACATCGCAAAGCGCCACGACCCGACCGCAGTGCGTGCACCCCGACTCGGAGGGGCGGCCAGGTTCAGCCTCCGCGACGAGGGCCCGTCGGCCGGCCCGCTCTCGGCCGCCGGCCAAAAAATATTGTCGACAGGTTTCTGTCGTTACAGTGATTGGACACTGACGCAGAGTCAACTAACCTTGTGCGTACGGCCTTTCGCATGCGAAAGCCGCAGGCGGTCCGAGCCACGAGGGGGGAGGCTCGGACCGTTCTGGCGACGGCGACGGCGATGGCGACGAGGACGAGCGTGCGAACGCCTAGTCGGCGGACTCGTCCAGCGCGCGCAGGATGTCGGCTACGAGATCTTCCGGGTCCTCCGCGCCGACGGAGAGGCGGATGAATCCCTCCGGGACGTCGTCCCCGCCCCAGCGGCGGCGGCGTTCGGCCGTGGACCGCACCCCGCCGAAGCTCGTCGCGTCCTCCACCAGGCGCAGCGCCTCGAGGAAACGCTCGGCACGCGCGCGCGTGGGCAGCGTGAAGGACACCACGCAGCCGAAGCGGCGCATCTGCCGCTCCGCGACCTTGTGCGAGGGGTCGTCGGGCAGCCCCGGATAGCGCAGATCGGCGACCTCGGGCCGCTGCCGCAGCGCCTCCGCGACCGTGCGAGCCGTCGCGTTCTGCCGGTCGACGCGCAGCTGGAGCGTGGCGATGGACCGGTGCGCGAGCCAGGACTCCATGGGTCCGGAGATCGCACCGACGATCTTGCGCCAGCGGCGCACGGCGGCCATCGCCCCGGTGTCCCGGCCGGCGACGTAGCCGAGCAGGACATCGCCATGCCCGGTCAGCTGCTTGGTGCCGCTGGCCACGGAGAAGTCGGCACCCAGTTCCAGCGGACGCTGCCCGAGCGGGGTGGCGAGGGTGTTGTCGACGGCGACCAGCGCGCCACACGCGTGTGCCGCCTCCGCGAGACGCCGGATGTCGCAGACGTCGAGCCCCGGGTTCGACGGGGACTCGATCCACAGCAGCCGCGCCCCGTCGAGCAGCTCCAGCTGTGCGTCGCCGCCGGTCGGTGCGGTGCGCACCTCGATGCCGTAGGCCTCCAGCTGGGCCCCGACCAGCGGCAGCACCTGATAGCCGTCGGACGGCAGCACGACCGCGTCCCCGGCCCGCAGCTGCGAGAACAGCACGGAGGAGATCGCCGCCATGCCGGAGGCGAAGACCAGTGTCTCGACGTCCTCCCGTCCGGGCGCCTCCAGCTCGCCGATGGCCCGCTCCAGCAGCGTCCAGGTCGGATTGTCGTCACGCCCGTACAGGTACGGCCCCGTCACCTCGCCGGGCAGGTGGAAGTGGGCCGCGAACACCGGTCCGGGCAGGGTCGGCTCGTGCTTGACGGGCTCGGGCAGCCCGGCCCGTACCGCGCGCGTGCCGTCACCGGTACGGTCCTCGTCCTTCGTGCCATCGCTCATGCTGCCCGTTCCTCCAGTTCGTTCCGTACGGCGGTGAGCAGACCGGCGCTCGCCCCCTCCACCATCTCAAGGCACTCCTCGAAGCCGTCCCGGCCCCCGTAGTACGGGTCGGGGACGTCGAGGTCGTCACCGGCGGCGGGGTCGTAGGAGCGGAGCAGACGGACCTTGCGCGCGTCCTCCTCGGTGGGTGCGAGCCGCCGCAGGGCCCGCAGATGACCGGCGTCGAGGGCGATCACGAGGTCGAGGCGGGCGAACCACGACGGCAGGAACCGGCGGGCGATGTGCGCGCTGTCGTAGCCGTGCTCCTCCAGCACCGAGACGGTGCGCGGGTCGGCCGGCTCGCCCTCGTGCCAGCCGTCGGTACCGGCGCTGTCGGCCGTCACCAGGTCCGCCAGACCGGCCTCGGCCAGGCGCGCGCGGAAGACGGATTCGGCCATCGGGGAGCGGCAGATGTTGCCGGTGCACACGAAGCAGACGCGGTAGGTCATGGCGCGCTCAGTCCTCGTCGGGCAGGACGACGTGCAGCGCCCAGGAGACGACCGAGATGATCAGACCGCCGAGGACGGCCGTCCAGAAGCCCTCCACGTGGAAGCTCAGGTCGAGCTTGCCGCACACCCAGGAGGTCAGCAGCAGCATCAGCGCGTTCACGACCAGGGTGATCAAGCCCAGGGTCAGGATGAAGAGCGGGAAGGTGAGCACCTTAACGATCGGCTTGACCAGCCAGTTCACCAAGCCGAAGATCAACGCGACGACGATCAGCGTGCCGGCCTTCGCGGCCGTGCTGTGACCGGTCAGGGTGATCTTGTCGAGGAGCCACACCGCGACGGCCAGCGCGCCCGCGTTGACGATCGTCTTGACTAGGAAATTCATCATGTGTCTGATCGTGGCAGACCGGACGGGCCCCGGCCGGACGAGTGGCGGGCGGTGCGACGGCGGGCAGGGGAACTGCGAGCAGTGAGGCGAGGGCGGCAGCGGCGATGAAGGCATTCCGGCTGGACGAACTGGAGGCGGAACGCGCCGCCAACGAGGGTGCCTACCTACAGTTCCTGCGCGAGCGGAACATGTCGGTCGGCTTGTACGCCCTCGACGCGGGCGGGCACGACCCGCAGCAGCCGCACCACCAGGACGAGGTGTACCTCGTGGTCAGCGGCCGGGCCTCGCTCACGGTCGGACCGGAGACGACCGAGGTCGCGCGGGGAAGCGTCGTGTACGTGCCGGCCGGGGTCCCCCACAAGTTCCACCACATCAGCGAGGACCTCCGGGTGCTCGTCGTGTTCTCTCCGCCCGAGGCGTGAGCCCGCTTCCCAGGGTTCCCTAGGGGACGGGTCAGGGGAGGACAAGGGATGCGCGACCCCCGCGGAGCCCCTCCGCGGCCCTAGCATCGAGTGCGGAACATCGACAACGCACGAGACGCAAAGGACGAGGGCGATGCGAGAGATCTTCGCGGGGCTACCGTGGTGGGTGAAGTGGGTCGCGGTGCCGGTCATCGCCCTGGTCGTGTTCGGCGGCCTGATAGCGACGGTGGTCGGGTTCGTGATCGGTCTGCTGTTCAAGGCGCTGATATTCGTCGCCCTGGTCGGCGGTCTGATCTACGTCGTGCGCAAGTTCACGGGGAGCTCCTCGTCACGCGGCGACTGGTGAGCCACCGGGGCGCCGGTCGAAGGTGACGGGAGCGCCGGTTCCCTCGGGGGAGGGAAGTTTCCCTCCGGAGCGGTCACGCCGCGGTGGCGGACGGTTAGAGTCCGGAACCTCCCACGGGTTCCGGCTCCGTGGGTGGCGCAGACTCCCCGTGCTCCACCCCCGCACGGGCTCCCCCCTCGCGCTTCGGGAGTAACCCTTGGCCACGGTTGACACCGCACCGGCAGAACCCCACGCACCCGCCGTCGCACCGCGCTCCTGCGCACCCCCCCTCCAGCGATCGGCACCCCTCACCGCCCCCGCACACGTCCGCGTACACACGGCGGACCGCTCCGGCCCCCCGCCCGCCCCGGAGGCCGGCGGACCACCGCCCCGCACCACCCGGCCGGAACCGCGGACGGCCGGCCCCGCATCCCCTGTCCCGCCCGCCGCGACGCTCATCGGGTCCGTCCAGCGCGCCATGCGCCTGCTGGAGTCCGTCGCCGGACACGCCTACGGCACGCCCGCCAAGCAACTCGCCCGTGAGACCGGTCTCGCACTGCCCACGACGTACCACCTGCTGCGCACCCTGGTGCACGAGGGTTATCTGCGCCGGGAGAAGGGGCTGTTCTTCCTCGGTGACGCCGCCGAGCGGCTGAGCCGCGACGGAGCCCGGCAGAAACGTCGCACCACGGTGGCGGAGACGCTCGCGCACTGGCGCGATTCCATCGGAGTGCCGGTGTACTACGCGATGTACCGGGACGGTGAGATCCAGGTGCTCTGCGTCTCCGACTCCCGTCAGGCCCCGGCGGTCCAGGAGTGGGCGGATTTCCGCGAGACCGGCCACGCGCACGCGATCGGCCAGTGTCTGCTCTCCCAGCTGGACGAGGACGCGCGGCGGGACCACCTCGCCCGCTATCCCGTCCGGCCCCTCACCCCGTACACGGTCCGCGACGACGACGCGCTGCTGCGCCGGCTGGCCCGCACCCGGCGGATGGAGCCGGTGGTGGAGCGGCAGGAGTACGCGGTCGGCACGGTGTGCGCCGCGCTTCCGATCACGGTGGGCACCACCGCGGCCACTGTGGCCCTCTCCCTCCCCGCCCACCAGGCCGATCGGCTGCTGCCGGCGGCCTGTCGGCTCCAGACGGAGATCGGGCGGCATCTGGGATCACTCACCCTCGCTATCAGTATCTGAAAACTTACTCCTTGTGATCTCTTGTGTACTTTCAGCAAGATTTGACCACGGTCAGAGGGATCAATCCCGGCCAGTCGATGTCATATGACGGGATAGGCAATGCGCGAGTCCGTACAGGCAGAAGTCATGATGAGCTTTCTCGTGTCGGAGGAGCTCTCCTTCCGCATCCCGGTGGAGTTGCGCTACGAGACCAGTGATCCCTATGCCGTGCGGCTCACCTTCCATCTGCCCGGTGACGCCCCGGTGACCTGGGCCTTCGGGCGGGAGCTGCTGATCGACGGGGTCGGCCGTCCCTGCGGCGAGGGGGACGTGCGGATCTACCCCGCCGACTCCGAGGTGCTGGGCGAGGTGCTGATCCGGCTTCAGGTGGGAGGCGACCACGCCCTGTTCCGCTCGTCGGCGCCCCCGCTCGTGGCCTTCCTCGACCGCACGGACAAACTCGTGCCGCTCGGACAGGAAGGCGCGCTGGCCGATTTCGACGCGCACCTCGACGAGGCGCTGGACCGCATCCTGGCCGAGGAACAGAGCGCCGGCTGAGGCATCGCGACACGGAGCACGGCACGCTCCGCTGTTCCGCGCGGAGTTGTGCAGGAACGCTTCTGCATGGGGGCGGCGGGGTCGCCCCGCTCACCGCTTGCGCCGTCGGCCCCGACCGCCACGGGCCGGACCGGCCGGGGTTCCGGCGGAGGGCTCGGCAGCCGGTCGGACCCGGTCGGCCGACACCACCAGCGCGGCCAGCGCCGTGGTGACCGGGACCGAGGCGACGAGACCGATCGAGCCCACCAGCGTGCGCACGATCTCCTCGGCCACCAGCTCGCTGTTGGCCACCGTCCCGACGCTGCTCTGCGCGATGGAGAACAGCAGCAGCAACGGGAGCGCTGCACCGGCGTAGGCGAGCACCAGGGTGTTGACCACGGACGCGATGTGGTCGCGGCCGATCCGGATGCCCGCCCGGTACAGCCCGCGCCAGCCCATCGACGGGTTGGCCTCGTGCAGCTCCCAGACTGCCGAGGTCTGTGTCACCGTCACGTCGTCCAGGACACCGAGCGAACCGATGATGACTCCGGCCAGCAGCAGGCCGCTCATGTCGATCGACGGATACAGCCCGTGGATCAGGCCGGTGTTGTCGTCGGTGTTGCCGGTCAGCGCGGCCCAGCCGATGAACAGCGAGCCGAGCGCCCCGATCAGCACCAGCGAGATCAGTGTGCCGAGCACCGCCACCGAGGTACGGGCCGACAGTCCATGGCACATGTACAGGGCGATCAGCATGATGGCGCTCGACCCGACCACGGCCACCACCAGCGGGTTCGACCCCTGGAGGATGGCCGGCAGGATGAACAGCGTCAGCACCAGGAAGCTGACGGCCAGCGCTACCAGCGCCATGAGACCCCGCAGCCGGCCCACCACCACGACGGCCACCGCGAAGATCCCCGCGAGCAGCGTCATGGGGAACGTCCGGTTCACGTCGGTCACCGCGTACTGGAGGTCCTTCGGCGCCGAGGGCTCGTAGGCGACCACGACCTTCTCGCCCTGGTGGAGCTGCCGCGACTGGTCCGGCTGCACGATCTCGGTGAAGGTACGACCTTCGTCCTTGCCGGTGTCGACCCGGATGGTCGCCTTCTTGCAGTCCCCGTCGGCCTGTTGCTGAGCCGAGCTGCCCTCTGCGGTGGAGGTGTCGCCGGTCGGGGGGACACCGGAGGCGCTCGCCGACTTGCAGCTGATGCCGACGACCCGGGTGACCGTCGCCTGCTGGGTCTGCCGGTCGAAACCGACGCCCGTGCGCTTGTGGGACGGGGCGTCCCCGGGCCAGAGCACCACGAGGCCGACCAGAACCGCGGCGGTGAAGGGGATCAGGATCGCCGCGATCACCTTGCGCAGATGCTGGGAGACGGGGGCGGCGGGGCCGTGGCTGTGGCTGTGACCGTGCGTGTGACCGGAACCGGAGCCGTGTTGGTGGTCGTGCCCAGGGCGGGTCTCACGGCCGCTCCCGGGCGCGGAGTGGCCGTGCCCGGTGTCCTCTTCCGAGCCGTCTCGCGGGCGCGGTTCGGGCGGCTGGTAGGGGTACTGCTCCATCCTGGTCACCGCCCGATCATCCCAAGAACGTCGGGGGCCCACTGTTCACCGCGCCACACATGGCGCTAGCGTGGAGGCACCTTTGCACACGCGGGAGCTCGGAGCACCGGGCTGAGAGGGCGCTGACCTCCGTAGACGCGATGTTTCACGTGGAACGAGCGATGTTCCGCGGGAAAGGTCGTCAGACGGAAACCGCTGCGTCGACCGCCGAACCTGTTACCGGGTAATGCCGGCGTAGGGAGTAGGTCTCATGACCAACAAGGACACACGCACGCCTGCCTCCGCCCAGGACGACACGTCCCCGGAGGCCGGGAAGTCCATCGGCTGGCACAAGGCGTACGTCGAGGGCTCACGCCCCGACCTGCGGGTGCCGGTCCGTCAGGTGCACCTCACCAACGGGCAGTCGGTCACGCTGTACGACACGTCGGGCCCGTACACCGATCCACTCGCCGACACGGATGTCCGCAGGGGGTTGCCGCCCCTGCGGGAGAACTGGGTCATCGCCCGCGGCGACACCGAGGAGTACGCGGGCCGTCCGGTCCGTCCCGAGGACGACGGAATCAAGCACACCTCTCCGCGCGGCGGACTGCGCAACCTGGACGCGGTCTTCCCCGGCCGCCCGCGTCAGCCGCGGCGGGGTCGCGGGGGCCAGGCGGTGACGCAGCTCGCGTACGCCCGTCGGGGCGAGATCACACCGGAGATGGAGTTCGTGGCTCTCCGGGAGAACGTCTCGCCCGAGGTGGTCCGCGAGGAGATCGCGGCCGGCCGGGCGGTGTTGCCGGCCAACGTCAACCACCCGGAGATCGAGCCGATGATCATCGGCAAGCGGTTCCTGGTGAAGGTGAACGCCAACATCGGCAACTCCGCGGTGACGTCCTCCATCGAGGAGGAGGTCGAGAAGATGACCTGGGCGACCCGCTGGGGCGCCGACACGGTCATGGACCTGTCCACCGGCCGCAACATCCACACCACCCGCGAGTGGGTGCTGCGCAACTCCCCCGTCCCCATCGGCACGGTGCCGCTCTACCAGGCACTGGAGAAGGTCGACGGCCGGGCCGAGGAACTCACCTGGGAGATCTACAAGGACACCGTCATCGAGCAGGCCGAGCAGGGTGTGGACTACATGACCGTCCACGCGGGCGTCCGGCTGCCGTACGTCCCGCTCACCGCGAACCGCAAGACCGGCATCGTCTCGCGCGGCGGCTCGATCATGGCCGCGTGGTGCCTGGCGCACCACAAGGAATCGTTCCTCTACGAGAACTTCGAGGAACTGTGCGAGATCCTCGCCGCCTACGACGTCACCTACTCGCTGGGCGACGGCCTGCGGCCGGGCTCGATCGCGGACGCCAACGACGAGGCTCAGTTCGCGGAGTTGCGGACACTCGGGGAACTCAACCGGATCGCCAGGCGTTTTGACGTACAGACGATGATCGAGGGCCCCGGGCACGTCCCGATGCACAAGATCAAGGAGAACATCGACCTTCAGCAGGAGATCTGCGATGAAGCTCCGTTCTATACGCTCGGCCCGCTGACCACGGACGTCGCGCCGGCGTACGACCACATCACCTCCGGCATCGGTGCCGCGATGATCGCCTGGTGGGGCACCGCGATGCTCTGCTACGTCACGCCCAAGGAGCACCTGGGCCTGCCCAACCGGGACGACGTCAAGACCGGCGTCATCACCTACAAGATCGCAGCCCACGCGGCCGACCTCGCCAAGGGCCACCCAGGCGCCCAGGAGTGGGACGACGCGCTGTCGGACGCCCGCTTCGAGTTCCGGTGGGAGGACCAGTTCAACCTGGCCCTGGACCCGGACACGGCACGGGAGTTCCACGACGAGACCCTGCCGGCCGAGCCCGCCAAGACGGCCCACTTCTGCTCCATGTGCGGCCCGAAGTTCTGCAGTATGAAGATCTCGCAGGACATCCGGCGGGAGCACGGGAGCGGCCGGGCCGAGATCGAGGAGGGCATGGCCCAGAAGTCGAAGGAGTTCGCGGCCGCCGGCAACCGGGTGTATCTGCCGATCGCCGACTGAACCGCGCGGTGAGCCCGCCGCTGGCCGGTCCGGCGGCGGGACTACTCCGGTGGATGCTCCGGGCCGCCGAAGTCCGGGCCGCTGAAGCCCGGGCTGGAGTAGTCGGGACCGGTGTAGCTCGGACGGTCGGTCGTGGCGCCGTCGTCGGGGCTGCTGAAACCGGGCCGGTCGTAGCCCAGGCGCGGTATGCGGCCGGTCGGCGCGGGTGGGGCCGTGGGGCGCGTGGCCCGGCCGGGTTCGGCCAGTGCCGTCCGGAGGAAGGGCAGGATGCCGCGCTCCCGCAGGGCGTCCCGCCAGTCCTCCCTGGCCCTGGCCAGTTCCTCGTCCGCCGTGGCCCGGGCCCGGGCGTCCGCCGGGGTGCCGTTGCGCAGGGCGGTGAGCAGCAGCGCGACGGCGGCGACGACGATCGCCGCCGCGGTGATGGCGCCGAACACCCAGCCGGTGGTGAGCAGGGTCCGGGCCAGGGTGTGTCCCGGGTTCAGCACCTTCAGGACGTAGCCGACGAGCAGGAAGATCACCGCCGCGGTCCCGGACAGGACGGGTGCCAGGACGGCGATCACCGCGAGGGCGCCCGCGCCGGGGTCGTCGGCCTCCTCGCGGCGGCCGCTGCCGGAGTCCGGGGCGCTCGGATCCGGGAGCGCGGTGGTGGTCTCGCCGGCGGCGGGCGGGGCGGACAGTGCCGGGTGGCGCAGTGCGTCGCGGACCCCGACGTAGTGCTCGTACTCGGCCGCCGCTGCCGCCGTGATCAGTGCGGAGGCGTCGAGTGCCATGGCGCGCAGTTGTGCGGTGGTGAGCCGTTCTCCGACGGCGGCCAGATCCGGTCGGTGTGGTGCGGAGCGCAGCACCTCATCGAGGAGCCGCTCGAAGTCCTGCCGGTCCTCGCTCTGCAAGTGCTGCGGAACGCTGTTCATGTGCATCCCCCGATGCTCCGTAGGGCTTGGTGCTCGCACGCCGGCGAGCCGTCGGGCAGAAACGGAGGGGAGCCTGCTACGGACAAGCAGATGGTAGAGCCGGCACGGCGCGTGGTGACAGTAATTGCCGGAAATTGCCGTCCGGCCTGCGCTTACGCGGCCGGGTGAGGTCGGCCGGGGGAACGGTCAGACATCCAGCGGAAGTTCGCGTACCAGCAGCTTTCCGGCCATGGTCACTCCGCCGTCCATGGCGATGGCGAGCCCGCCGGCGTAGACGTGCGGTCCCTCGACGACCGGGCCGGTGCCCTCCTCGTCGTCCTCGGAGCCGACTTGGCCGAGGAGGTAGGGGATCGGGCTGTGCCCGTGAACGATCCGGGTGCCGCCGTACGTATCGAGGAGGGAACGCACGGCATCGGCGCCGCCCTCGTCGCGGAAGGAGAAACGCTTGGTGAACTTGCGGAACAGGTCCCAGACCTCGTCGGCGTCGTTACGGGTCAGGGCCTCGCGGACGGTGTCGTTGACCGCCTCGATGGAGTCGCCGTAGTCGAGGTAGGCGGTGGTGTCCGAGTGGACGAGCAGATAGCCGTCGACCATCTCGACGGCGTCCAGGCGGGCCATCCACTGGAGGTGGTGGTCCTGGAGGCGGTCCATGTCGGTCTTCTGCCCGCCGTTGAGCAGCCAGGCCGCCTGGAAGGTGGCGGTGCCCGCGCCGGAGTTGACGGGGGTGTCGCCGAACCGCTTGGCGCCGAGCAGCAGCAGCTCGTGGTTGCCCATGAGGGCCTTGCAGTAGCCGCCCGCCGCGGCCGCCTCGGCGGAGAGCCGCATCACCAGGTCGATGACGCCGATGCCGTCCGGACCGCGGTCGGTGAAGTCGCCGAGGAACCACAGCCGGGCGGTGCCGGCGCACCACTGGCCCGAGGCGTCGATCAGGCCCTGCTCCTGGAGGGCGAGCACCAGCTCGTCCAGGTAGCCGTGGACGTCGCCGACGACGTAGAGCGGTCCCGGGCCGGTCGCGGCCTGCGGGGCCGGGGCGGCGGGGGCCGGTTCCACGGGGACTTGGAGGGTGTCGCCGCGGTTGATGACCGGCAGGTCGCGCTGGGTGGGCGTGTATCCCTCGGGGTAGCCCTCGGGATACGCCTCGTCGGTCGCCGGTACGGCGTTGCCGGGGTGGGTGCTGTGGACGTACGGACCGGTCTCGTGGACGTACGCGGGTACCCGGAAGTCGCGCAGCGTCGCCGTCCGCTCCGCCTCGGGTCCCTGACCGGCCCCCTGAGTCATCAGACCCCTCCACCATCGCGCCGCATCTGCACCGCTTCGGACTGCCTGGTCGCAGCGGTCCGCGGTGTCGTGCGCCCATCATAGGAACGCGCGTCGCGCCGTGTGATGACCCAGGGGTGGTGAATCGGAACAAGACGCCGGTTCGCCGCGGCTTTCGCCCTGTTTGGGCAGATGTTCGGTCGGTTGTCGGCCGGCCGGTGCCTCGGCCGGTAGTCCATGTGCCGCACCGGCCGGGCCCCGCGCCGGCCGGTGCGGGGCCCGGCCCCCTCACCGCTCGTCCGGGGTCCGCGGCGGGCTGACCGTCGTGCGCGGCGGCCGGCGCTGCGAGGAGGTGCGGACCATGAGTTCGGTCGGTATCACCTGCTCGACCGGTTGGTCGGCATCGACGCCCTCGATGGCGTCGATGAGGAGCTGGACGACGGCCGTGCCGATGCGGCGCGGCTTCAGCGAGAGCGTGGTGATCGGCGGCTCGGTGCTGGCGTACTTGGTGGACTCGCTACAGCACACCAGCAGCAGGTCGTCGGGGACGCGCAGGCCGTAGCGGCGGGCGGCGGCGAGCAGGTCGGTGCCGTTGGGGTCGAACAGTCCGTAGACCGCGTCCGGCCGGTCGGGGCGGGCGAGCAGACGGTCGGCGGCGACGGCACCGGCGCACGGGTCGTGTGCCGGGTATGCCTCGTAGACCGGGTCCTGGCCGACCCGTTCGCACCACCGCAGGTAGGCGCTGGTCGACAGATGGGTGTAGGTGTCCGTCGACGTGCCCGTGAGCAGACCGATGCGGCGGGCGCCGGCGGCGGCGAGGTGGTCGAGGATGCCGAGGACGGCGGCCTCGTGGTCGTTGTCGACCCAGGCGGTGACGGGGAGGGAGCCGGCCGGGCGGCCGTCGGAGACGACCGGCAGCCCCTGCCGGACCAGTTCGCTGACGACCGGGTCCTGGTCGGAGGGGTCGATCACGACCGTGCCGTCCAGGGCGACGTTGGACCAGACGTCGTGGCGGGAGGTCGCGGGCAGGATGACCAGGGCGTAGCCGCGGGCGAGCGCGGCCGAGGTGGCGGCCCGTGCCATCTCGGCGAAGTAGGCGAACTCGGTGAAGGTGAAAGGTTCATCCCCGTACGTCGTCACGGTCAGGCCGATCAGTCCCGACTTGCCGGTACGGAGGGTGCGGGCGGCTGCCGAGGGGCGGTACCCGAGGCGGTCGGCGACCTCGCGGACATGGCGCCGGGTGGCATCCGGGAGCCGGCCCTTGCCGTTGAGGGCGTCGGACACGGTCGTGATGGAGACCCCGGCGGCGGCGGCGACGTCCCTGATGCCCGCCCGACCCGGCCGGCTGCCTCGACGTGAGGTTTCCGCGCGGCTCACCTGGTGCTTCCCTGCTGCTGTCATGGCGAGCCGATAGTAGGGCTCATGCGGTGGGGTAGTGCGGACGCATATGCACGCCTCGACAGGCACGTTTCTGCATGGTCAAGAGAGGCCAACTTACCTGGAATGAAAGGTAGTTGCCCGGTTCCATAGTAAGACGTGGCGTGTCGACGCGTGTGAGCCTGCCAAGTGCCCGATGTCTCGAAGAGGTCTCAACTCACCTGCACGGGCGACGCGCGCCAGGGCGCAAGCCACCGGCGCGTAGATATATGTACGACGCGCCCCCCGAAACATGCGCCTTCGTACAGGGATGCCCCTGATGCCCCCGGGAGCCGTGAGATCCACCTCTTCCCCGGGGCCGGTAGCCGTGTGTCCGAGGCTCCCGGGCCTGTACTCAGCGGCGCCGAATCCTCATAAGGTGAGAAGTATTGGAAGCCGGCGGTGTCGACGGTCCGCCGGTGGTCGCGAGGAGGACTGCGGTGAGCGAGACGAGCCCCAAGCTGCGCGCCGAGCTGGAAGGCATTCCCACCTACAAGCCGGGCAAGCCGGCCGCTGCCGGCGGGCCGGTCGCCTACAAGCTCTCCTCCAACGAGAACCCCTACCCGCCGCTGCCGAGCGTGCTGGAGAGGGTGACCACGGCGGCCTGCGACCTCAACCGCTACCCGGACATGGCCTGCGCCGAGCTGATGGACGAGCTCTCCGAGCGCTTCGGTGTGCCGCACTCGCATCTGGCCACGGGGACCGGTTCGGTGGGCATCGCCCAGCAGCTGGTGCAGGCCACCAGCGGCCCTGGTGACGAGGTGCTCTACGCCTGGCGCTCGTTCGAGGCGTACCCGATCGTCACGCAGATCAGCGGTGCCCGGTCGGTGCAGGTCCCGCTGACGCCGGGCGATGTGCACGATCTGGACGCGATGGCGGACGCGATCACCGACCGCACGCGGCTGATCTTCGTGTGCAACCCCAACAACCCGACCGGCACGGTGGTGCGGCGGGCCGAGCTGGAACGATTCCTCGACCGGGTGCCCGGCGATGTGCTGGTGGTGCTCGACGAGGCCTACCGGGAGTTCAACCGCGACACCGAGGTGCCCGACGGGGTCGAGCTGTACCGGGAGCGGCCCAACGTCTGTGTGCTGCGGACCTTCTCCAAGGCGTACGGGCTGGCCGGGCTGCGCGTCGGTTTCGCGATCGCCCATGAGCCGGTGGCGGCGGCGCTGCGCAAGACGGCGGTGCCGTTCGGCGTGAGCCAGCTCGCGCAGACGGCGGCGGTCGCCTCGCTGCGGGCCGAGGACGAGCTGCTGGGCCGGGTCGGCTCGCTGGTGTGCGAGCGCACGCGCGTGGTCGACGGGCTGCGGGGCCATGGCTGGACGGTGCCGGAGACCCAGGCGAACTTCGTCTGGCTGCGGCTGGGGGAGCGGACGGTCGCGTTCGCGCAGGCGTGCGAGGAGCACGGTGTGGTCGTCCGGCCGTTCCCGGGCGAGGGTGTGCGGGTGACGATCGGGGAGACCGAGGCGAACGACATCTTCCTGAAGGTGGCGGAAGCGTTCCACAAGGAGCGGTAGCCCGGTCGGAGGGCGCTGCGGCTCGGCTGGAGCGCCCGTCCTCGATCAGTCCGACCCGGATGGGGTCGCCGTCCCGTACGGTCGCCAGGAGACCGGCGTCCCCGTCGAGACCGCCGAGGACGTCGCACGGGCTCGCGAGGCGGCGTTCCGCCCCTCGCGAGATCGGCGTGGGCCCGTAGGGCAGGGCGAGCGCGTCGCCGTCCGTCCGGAAGGCCACTGTGCCCGGTTCCACGACCTGCCGGGCGTCCGTTTCACGGGAAACGGAGACGCCTGTGTCGGAATACCCCTCCTCACCCCGGGTGCGCGCCGTCGAGGCGAGGGGCAGCGCCTCGGCGAGGGCCCGCACCGTCGGTGCGTGCGCGTCGAGGGTCGCGGTGATGTTGCCCGCGGGCCAAGAGATGCGTATCTGCGGGGCGCGCAATTCAACGAGATGTTGAAGTCGCCGTCGAGGGCCTGACGTGCCGGCGAAGGGGAGACCCCCGTGCCACGGCTGAAAATCAGTGCGTCATAATGGCTTGTGAATGTGAACGCGTTCACAAGCGCGTCTGGTTTGCTCCTGTATGTGAGTGGCAAGAGGGGCAAACCGCCGCTGCACCACGCCGTAGTAAGGAGAGTGACGACGTGGACCTGGCTTTGGCGCCGGAGACACTGGCGCGCTGGCAGTTCGGCATCACCACCGTCTACCACTTCCTGTTCGTTCCGCTGACGATCTCCCTGGCCGCGCTCACGGCCGGGCTCCAGACGGCTTGGGTGCGCACGGAGAAGGAGAAGTACCTCAGGGCGACGAAGTTCTGGGGCAAGCTCTTCCTGATCAACATCGCGATGGGCGTGGTCACCGGCATCGTGCAGGAGTTCCAGTTCGGTATGAACTGGTCGGACTACTCGCGCTTCGTCGGTGACATCTTCGGCGCCCCGCTCGCCTTCGAGGCGCTGATCGCCTTCTTCTTCGAGTCCACGTTCATCGGCCTGTGGATCTTCGGCTGGGACAGGCTGCCCCAGAAGATCCACCTGGCCTGCATCTGGATGGTCTCGATCGGCACGATCCTGTCGGCGTACTTCATCCTGGCGGCCAACTCCTGGATGCAGCACCCGGTCGGCTACAAGATCGACAAGGCTCGGGGGCGTGCCGAGCTGACCGACTTCTGGGCCGTGCTGACCCAGAACACCGCCCTGAGCCAGGCCTTCCACACCCTCTCGGCGGCCTTCCTGACCGGTGGCGCCTTCATGGTGGGCATATCCGCCTACCACCTGGCCCGCAAGAAGCACATCCGCGAGATGAAGACCACGCTGCGGCTCGGTCTGATCACCGTGGTCATCGCCGGCCTGCTCACCGCGATCAGCGGCGACACCCTCGGCAAGGTGATGTTCAAGCAGCAGCCGATGAAGATGGCCGCCGCCGAGGCGCTGTGGGACGGCCAGAAGCCGGCACCCTTCTCGATCTTCGCCTACGGCGACGTGGACAAGGGCCACAACAGCGTGGCCATCGAGATACCGGGCCTGTTGTCCTTCCTCGCCGACGACGACTTCACCTCGTACGTCCCCGGCATCAACGACGTCAACAAGGCCGAGCAGCAGAAGTTCGGTCCCGGCGACTACCGGCCCAACATCCCCGTCGCCTTCTGGGGCTTCCGCTGGATGATCGGCTTCGGCATGGCCTCCTTCGCCATCGGGCTGGCCGGTCTCTGGCTGACCCGCAAGAAGTTCCTGCTGCCGCAGCACCTGCGGGTAGGCGACGACGAGGTGCCGCACCTGGTGCTGTTCAGGAACAAGGCGCTCAGCCCGAAGCTCACCCCCTGGTACTGGCGCGTCGCGACCTGGACCATGGCCTTCCCGCTGATCGCCAACTCCTGGGGCTGGATCTTCACCGAGATGGGCCGCCAGCCGTGGGTCGTCTACGGCGTCCTCCAGACCCGGGACGCGGTCTCCCCCGGTGTCTCCCAGGGCGAGGTCATCACCTCGATGACCGTCTTCACCGCGCTGTACGCGATCCTCGCCGTGGTCGAGGTCAAGCTGCTCGCGAAGTACGTCAAGGCCGGCCCGCCCGAACTGACCGAGGCCGACCTCAACCCGCCCACGAAGATCGGCGGCGACACCCGTGACGCCGACAAGCCGATGGCCTTCTCGTACTAGGCCGGGGGAACAGTCATGCAACTTCACGACGTCTGGTTCGTCCTGATCGCCGTCCTGTGGACCGGCTACTTCTTCCTGGAGGGCTTCGACTTCGGAGTCGGCATCCTCACCAGGCTGCTCGCCCGCGACCGGCCCGAACGCCGGGTGCTGATCAACACCATCGGTCCGGTCTGGGACGGCAACGAGGTGTGGCTGCTCACCGCGGGCGGCGCGACCTTCGCCGCCTTCCCGGAGTGGTACGCCACCCTCTTCTCCGGCTTCTACCTGCCCCTGCTGCTCATCCTGGTCTGCCTGATCGTCCGGGGCGTGGCCTTCGAGTACCGGGCCAAGAGGCCGGAGGAGAACTGGCAGCGCAACTGGGAGACGGCGATCTTCTGGACCTCGCTGATCCCAGCGTTCCTGTGGGGCGTGGCCTTCGCGAACATCGTGCGGGGCGTGAAGATCGACCAGCACTTCGAGTACGTCGGCAGTGTCTGGGACCTGCTCAACCCCTACGCCCTGCTCGGCGGGCTGGTGACGCTCACGCTGTTCACCTTCCACGGAGCGGTCTTCACCGCGCTCAAGACCGTGGGGGGGATCAGGGCACGGGCACGGAAGCTGGCCCGATGGGTCGGCCTGGTCACGGCCGTCGTGGCGCTCGCGTTCCTGCTGTGGACGCAGGCCGACAGCGGTGACGGCAAGAGCCTGGTTGCCGTGGTCGTGGCCGTCGTCGCCCTGATCACCGCCCTGGTGGCCAACCAGGCAGGGCGCGAGGGATGGGCGTTCGCGCTCTCCGGCGTCACCATCGTGGCCGCCGTGGCGATGCTCTTCCTGTCGCTCTTCCCCAACGTCATGCCGTCCACCCTGAACGGGGACTGGAGCCTGACGGTCGGCAACGCCTCGTCGAGCCCCTACACCCTCAAGATCATGACGTGGCTGGCGGCGATCGCCACTCCGCTCGTCGTGCTGTACCAGGGCTGGACCTACTGGGTGTTCCGCAAGCGGATCGGCACGCAGCACATCGCTCCCGACGCTGCTGCGGGCGCCGCGCACTGAGTCCGCCGAGGGTGTGTTTCACGTGAAACGCACCCTCTGGACCGAAGGGCATGTTTCACGTGAAACCAATCGATCCACGGCTTCTGCGGTACGCCCGCGCCACCCGTCTCTTCCTCGCGGCCGTCGTCGGTCTGGGGGCCGTGGGTGCCGGGCTGGTCATCGCTCAGGCGATGCTCGTCGCCGAGATCGTCGTCGGCGCGTTCCAGCGCGGGCAGTCGGTCACCGACCTGCGGACTCCGCTGGTGCTGCTGGCCGCCGTGGCCGTGGGGCGATCGCTGGTCGCGTGGCTCACCGAACTCGCCGCCCACCGCGCGAGCGCGGCGGTGAAGTCGGAGCTGCGCGGACGGCTTCTGGACCGGGCGGCGGCACTCGGTCCGGGATGGCTCAGCGGTCAGCACACCGGCTCGCTCGTCACCCTCGGCACGCGCGGGGTCGACGCCCTGGACGACTACTTCTCGCGCTACCTCCCGCAGCTGGGACTCGCCGTGGTCGTGCCGGTGGCGGTGCTGGCGCGGATCGTCACCGAGGACTGGGTGTCGGCGGCGATCATCGTCGGCACCCTGCCGCTGATCCCGGTCTTCATGGTGCTGATCGGCTGGGCGACGCAGTCCCGGATGGACCGTCAGTGGCGGTTGCTGTCCCGGCTGTCCGGCCACTTCCTGGACGTGGTCGCGGGACTGCCGACGCTCAAGGTGTTCGGCCGGGCCAAGGCGCAGGCCGAGTCCATCCGCCGGATCACCGGTGAGTACCGGCAGGCCACCCTGCGCACGCTGCGGATCGCCTTCCTCTCCTCCTTCGCGCTGGAGCTGCTGGCCACGCTGTCCGTCGCGCTGGTCGCCGTGACGATCGGGATGCGGCTCGTGCACGGCGAGATGGACCTGTACGTCGGGCTGATGATCCTGGTGCTGGCGCCGGAGGCCTATCTGTCCCTGCGGCAGGTGGGGGCGCAATACCACGCGGCGGCGGAGGGGCTCGCCTCGGCGGAGGAGATCTTCACCGTGCTGGAGACGCCGGTGCCGGG
Organism: Streptomyces sp. NRRL S-31; assembly: GCF_000718775.1. GTDB lineage: Bacteria > Actinomycetota > Actinomycetes > Streptomycetales > Streptomycetaceae > Streptomyces. The sequence goes on along the minus strand of NZ_JOCB01000005.1, from coordinate 43,256 downwards.
GTCGGGCACCGCTGCGGTGCCCGCGGGCTCCGTGGCCTTCGAGGGCGTGACCGTCCGGTATCCGGGGCGTTCGTCGGACGCGGTGACCGGGGTGTCGTTCAGCGTCGGCCCCGGGGAGACCGTCGCGCTGGTCGGACCGAGCGGGGCGGGCAAGTCGACGCTGCTGAGCGCCCTGCTGGGGTTCGTACGGCCAGCCGAGGGGCGGGTGCTGATCGGGGGCGCCGATCTCGCCGGGCTCGACCTGGAGGAGTGGCGGTCCCGGATCGCGTGGGTGCCGCAGCGACCGCACCTGTATGCCGGGACCGTCGCGGAGAACGTGCGGCTGGCCCGGCCCGGGGCCGACGACGGCGCGGTGCGGCGGGCGCTGCGGGACGCGGGCGCCTGGGACTTCGTGGCGGCGCTGCCGGAGGGCGTCGACACCCTGCTCGGGGAGGACGGGGCGGGGCTCTCGGCGGGGCAGCGGCAGCGGCTCGCGCTGGCCCGGGCGTTCCTCGCGGACCGGCCGGTGCTGTTGCTGGACGAGCCGACGGCCGCGTTGGACGGGGCGACGGAAGCGGATGTCGTGGCGGCGGTGCGCAGGCTCGCGGCCGGGCGCACGGTCCTGCTCGTCGTCCACCGGCCCGCGTTGCTGACGGTGGCCGACAGGGTGGTGCGGCTGACCGGCACCGAGCCGACAGGGGAGCCGGAGCCCGGCGGTGCCCCCGGTGGAGTTCCCGATACCCGGTCCGCGCGGCCGGGAAGCGACCCGGCGGGGACCGGGTCCGGCGGGCCGGAAGCCGAACCGGCCGGCGTTCCGGCGGGACGGGCGCCCCGGGGCGGGCGCGGTGTCCTGGCCCGGGTCCGCGGGCTCGGCCGGGGATCGCGCGGCCGGCTCGTGGGTGCCCTGGCACTGGGCGGTCTGGCGCTGGGCAGCGCCGTGGGGCTGATGGCCACCTCCGGCTGGCTCATCTCGCGGGCCTCGCAGCAGCCGCCGGTGCTGTATCTGATGGTCGCCGTGACCGCGACCCGCGCCTTCGGGATAGGGCGGGCCGTCTTCCGCTACGCCGAACGGCTGCTGTCGCACGATGCCGTCCTGCGGATGCTGGCCGACACCCGGGTCGCGGTCTACCGGCGTCTGGAGCGCCTGGCCCCCGCCGGACTGCGCGGCGCCCGGCGCGGCGATCTGCTCACCCGGCTGGTCGCGGACGTGGACGCCTTCCAGGACTACTGGCTGCGCTGGCTGCTGCCCGCCGGAGCCGCCCTCACCGTCTCCGCCGTGTCCGTCGGCTTCACGGCCTGGCTGCTGCCCGAGGCCGGTGCCGCCCTGGCGGCGGGCCTGCTGACGGCGGGTGCCGGCGTCCCCCTGCTGACCGCGACCGCGGCCCGGCGGACCGAGCGGCGGCTGGCGCCCGCCCGGGGAGTACTGGCGACCCGCGTGACGGACCTGCTCACCGGCACCGCCGAGCTGACCGTCGCCGGCGCGCTGCCGGCCCGCGCGGCCGCGGCCCGGCGGGCCGACGGCACCCTCACCCGGATCGCCGCGCGCGCCGCCGCCGTCACCGGGCTCGGGGACGGGCTCACCGCGCTGATCTCCGGGCTGACCGTCGCGGCCACCGCGGTGTTGGGCGTCCGGGCGGTGGCGGACGGCCGGCTGGACGGCGTGGCGATGGCGGTGGTGGTACTCACCCCGCTGGCCGCCTTCGAGGCCGTCCTGGGGCTGCCGCTCGCCGTGCGGTACCGGCAGCGGGTGCGGCGCAGCGCGGAGCGTGTGTACGAGATCCTGGACGCCGCCGAGCCCGTACACGAGCCCGAGTCGCCCCGGCAGGCGCCGGTCTCGCCGTTCCCGGTGGTCGTCAAGGGTGTGGTCGCGCGGTACGCCGGGCAGCGGCAGGAGGCGCTCGCCGGGCTGGACCTGACACTGGAGCGGGGGCGCCGGATCGCGGTGGTGGGGCCGTCCGGGGCCGGCAAGACGACCCTCGCGCAGGTGCTGCTGAGGTTCCTGGACCCGGCGGCGGGCTCGTACACCCTGGCCGGGGTGGACGCGTGCGCCCTAGCGGGGGACGACGTACGGCGGCTCGTCGGACTGTGCGCGCAGGACGCGCACCTCTTCGACAGCTCGGTGCGGGAGAACCTGCTGCTGGCCCGGAAGGACGCGACCGAGGCCGACCTGCGCGCGGCGCTGGCCCGGGCCCGGCTGCTGGACTGGGTGGACTCGCTGCCGGACGGCCTGGACACGCTCGTCGGCGAGCACGGGGCACGGCTGTCCGGCGGACAGCGGCAGCGGCTGGCGCTGGCCCGCGCGCTGCTGGCCGGGTTCCCCGTGCTGGTCCTGGACGAGCCCGCCGAGCACCTGGACCTGGCGACGGCGGACGCCCTGACCGCCGATCTGCTGGCCGCGACGGAGGGCCGTACCACGCTGCTGATCACCCACCGGCTGGCCGGGCTGGACGCGGTGGACGAGGTGATCGTGCTCGACGCGGGCCGGGTGGTGCAGCGAGGGCCGTACGAGCGGCTGCGGGCCGAGGACGGTCCCCTGCGGGAGATGGCGGCGCGGGAGGCCGAGGCGGAGGCACCGGCCGGAGTGCGGTGAGCGGTGCCCGTACGGCCCGCCGGGACCGGGTGCCTCAGGGACGGCGCGGGTGTCTACCGCATGCGGTCGGCGAGGATCCGCTCGATCACCACCGCCACCCCGTCGTCGTTGTTGGCGACGGTACGGCCCGACGCGGCGGCGACGACGTCCGGGTGGGCGTTGCCCATCGCGTAGGACTGGCCGGCCCAGGTCAGCATCTCGACGTCGTTCGGCATGTCCCCGAAGGCCACGACCTCCTCGTGCGAGATACCGCGCTCGGCGCAGCACAGCGCGAGGGTGCTGGCCTTGGAGACGCCGGGGCCGCTGAGTTCCAGCAGGGCGCTGGGGCTGGAGCGGGTGACGTTGGCGTGGGCGCCGACCGCCAGGCGGGCCAGCGTGAGGAAGGCGTCGGGGTCGAGGGTCGGGTGGTAGGCGAGGATCTTCAGCACGGACTGGGCCGCGCACGGGCCGTCGGGCGCGAGGAGTTCCCCGGCGTCCATGAGGTTGTCGGGTATCTCCATGTGCAGCTTGGGATAGCCCGGCTCCTGGTGGAAGCCGTAGGTCTGCTCGACCGCGAACACCGTGCCGGGCGCCGCCTCGCGCAGCAGCCGTACGGAGTTCAGGGCGTTCTCCCGGGCCAGCTCGCGGACCATCACGAACCGGTGGGTTCCGGGGTCGCCGTGCAGGTCGACCACGGCGGCGCCGTTGCCGCAGATCGCCAGGCCGTGACCGTGGACGTGGTCGCTGACCACGTCCATCCAGCGGGCCGGCCGGCCGGTGACGAAGAAGACCTCGATCCCGGCCTCCTCGGCGGCGGCCAGCGCGGCGACGGTCCGTGCCGAGACGGACTTGTCGTCGCGCAGCAGAGTGCCGTCGAGGTCGGTGGCGATCAGCCGCGCCGGCAGGGCGGCGGCAGGGGTCCCGGGCTGTCTGGTCGCTGAGGTCACCCGGCCATTCTCGCGCAGCCCTCCGCACGGCCGTGCACGAGAGCGCACAGATGAGACACATCCGACGTCCCGGGACAGTCGCCCGACGCGTCATCCCACGGAGCCCAGGGCCGTCACAACCCTACGGACCCCCGGCGCCCGGGCCGGCGCCCCCCGCGGACATGAAGGCGGCGCCGGAGGCCCCGGCCCCCGGCTGGGTGCGGCCGTCAGTCCAGCTGCGCCAGGGCCTCCACGGCGATCCGCTCGAAGACCTTCTCGTCCGCGGCGAAGTCGGAGTCCGGGATGGGCCAGTGGATCACGATCTCGGTGAAGCCCAGCTCCCGGTGGCGGCCGGCGAAGTCCACGAAGGCGTCCAGGGACTCCAGCGGCCGGCCGCGGTCCGGGGTGAAGCCCGTGAGCAGGACCTTGTCCAGCTCGGCCGCGTCCCGCCCGGCGGCCCCGCACGCCTCGGACAGCTTGCCGAGCTGGCCGCGCAGGGCTTCGACGGACTGCTCCGGCGTACCGGACTCGTAGAGCTTCGGGTCACCGGTCGTCACCCACGCCTGGCCGTACCGCGCGGCCAGCGCGAGACCGCGCGGTCCGGTGGCCGCCACGGCGAACGGCAGCCGGGGGCGCTGCACACAGCCGGGGATGTTCCGGGCCTCGTGGGCCGAGTAGAACCGGCCCTCGTACGACACCGCGTCCTCGGTGAGCAGCCGGTCGAGGAGCGGCACGAACTCGGCGAACCGGTCCGCGCGCTCACGCGGCGTCCACGGCTCCTGGCCGAGGGCGGTCGCGTCGAACCCGGTGCCGCCCGCGCCGATGCCGAGGGTGACCCGGCCGCCCGAGATGTCGTCCAGGGAGATCAGTTCCTTGGCGAGGGTCACCGGGTGGCGGAAGTTGGGCGAGGTGACCAGCGTGCCGAGGCGCAGCCGGTCGGTGACCGCCGCGGCGGCCGTGAGGGTCGGCACGGCACCGAACCAGGGGCCGTCGCGGAAGCTGCGCCAGGACAGGTGGTCGTAGGTGTACGCCGTGTGGAAGCCGAGCTGCTCGGCGCGCACCCACGCCGAACGGGCGCCCTCGTGCCAGCGGCGGTACGGGAGGATCACGGTGCTCAGACGCAGACTCATGTCCCCGAGCGTAAGCGGCGCCGCCGGCGGCGGGGGAGGCGGTCACGGTGCGCACGCACGCGGCCGTACCGGGTGGGAGACGCAGATCACGCGGGTTTTCCCGGACGGAGGTTTGATCCACAGCCAAGTGCGGTTATCCACAGGATTTTTGGCGAAGTTGTGGACAACGGGCGTGGGTTTCACAACCTCGGCTCCACCCGCGCCACCCTCCGCAGCAGCCCCGGCGCGAACCGGGCGAGCAGATGCGCGCCCCGGGCTTCCGGGGTGACCGGGACCACCGCCTTGTTTTGGACCACCGCGTCCAGGATGGCGTCGGCCACCTTCTCCGGCGGGTAGTTGCGCAGCCCGTACAGCCGGGCGGACCGCTGCTGACGGCGTCGCTGCTCCGCCTCGTCGACGCCGGCGAAGCGGGCCGTTGAGGTGATGCCGGTGTTGACGATGCCCGGGCAGACCGCCGTGACGCCGATGCCCTGGGACGCCAGCTCGGCGCGCAGGCACTCGGAGAGCATCAGCACCGCCGCCTTGGAGGTGCTGTAGGCCGGCAGGGCACGGGACGGCTGGTACGCCGCGGCCGAGGCGGTGTTCACGATGTGGCCGCCCTGGCCGCGCTCGGCCATGCGGGCCCCGAACAGCCGGCAGCCGTGGATCACGCCCCACAGGTTCACGTCCAGCACCCTGCGCCAGTCGTCGGTCGTCGTGGCGAAGAAGGAGCCCGACAGGCCGATGCCCGCGTTGTTGACCAGCACGTCCAGCACGCCGTACGCGCGGTGGACCTTCTCCGCCAGCTTCTCCATGGCCTGCTCGTCGGAGACGTCGGCCGTCTCGGCCCATGCCTCGGCGGCGCCGACGAGCCGGGACAGCTCGGCGGTGCGGGTCGCGGCCTCGGCGTCGCGGTCGACGGCGATCACCCGTGCGCCGGCCTCCGCGAAGGCGAAGGCGGTCGCCCGGCCGATGCCGCTGCCCGCGCCGGTGACCAGTACCAGCTGCCCGGCGAACCGGTCGGCGTGCCGGCCGGTGGGCCGCTCGGCGGGCCGGCCGCCCTCCACGGACCCGGCGAACTCCGCGATCCACGAGGCCACCTGGTCGGGGCGGGTGCGCGGGACCCAGTGCCGGGCCGGCAGCGTGCGGCGGGTCAGTCGCGGCACCCACCGCTCCAGGTCGTCGTAGAGCCGCTCCGAGAGGAACGCGTCCCCCTGGGGCGTGATGAGCTGCACGGGCGCGTGCGCGTAGGCGTCCGGGCGCGGCCTGCGCAGCCGGGGGCGGACGTTGTCCCGGTAGAGCCAGGCGCCGTGGGCCGCGTCGGCGGGCAGGGAGGAGGTCGGGTAGTCGCCGCCGGGCACCCGCTCGATCCGGCGCAGGATCTCCGGCCAGCGCCTGCCGAGCGGTCCGCGCCAGGCCAGCTCCGGCAGGGCCGGGGTGTGCAGCAGGTAGACGTACCAGGACTTGGCGCCCTGGCCGAGGAGCTGGCCCGCCCGTCGGGGCGTCGGACGCTTCACGCGCGCGTTGATCCAGTGCCCGAAGTGGTCGAGGGACGGCCCGGAGATCGAGGTGAACGAGGCGATCCGGCCCTCGGTGCGGCCGACGGTGACGAACTCCCAGGACTGCACCGAGCCCCAGTCGTGCCCGACGAGGTGCACCGGCCGGTCCGGGCTGACCGCGTCCGCGACGGCCAGGAAGTCGTCCGTGAGCTTGGCGAGCGTGAAGCCGCCGCGCAGCGGCCGCGGTGCCGTGGAGCGGCCATGGCCCCGGACGTCGTACAGGACCACGTGGAAGCGGTCGGCGAGACGGGCCGCGACCTCCGACCAGACCTCCTTGCTGTCCGGGTAGCCGTGCACCAGGACGACCGTCGGCTGCTTCGGGTCGCCCAGCTCGGCCACGCACAGCTCGACCCCGCCGGTCCGCACCCAGCGCTCACGCGCGCCTCGCAGTGTCACTTCTCCTCCGCCCAGCGCCGCACGTGCGGCAGATCGTCGTCCAGCCAGAACGCGCTCTCCTCGGCGTTCCGGGAGTCGGTGACCACCAGGATCTCCTCGAACTTCGCTCCGGTGCCGCGGAATCCGAGGTGCGGTTCGACCGCCCACAGGCCCGGCCGCGGCGGATGGTCCGAGAAGCGGTACGGCGACCACAGCGGCGACCAGCCCTCGCGGTGGCCGTGCAGCGCGTCGGCGGCCAGGCCCTTCAGGGACTGCGTGCCGAACCCGAACAGCCTCGGCGACCAGCGGCGCTGCCGTACCCGGTCCACCTTGTGGGCGATCACCCCGAAGGGGTAGGCGCGGTGCCGGTTGGCGTACCCCTGGCGGACCATGAGCCGGTCCACGTCCTGGTAGATCTCCCGCAGCGGGCGCCGCTCGCGCACCTCGCGCAGGATCAGTTCCCGGTGCGCCTCCAGGTCGGCCATCAGCCGGTCCTGCACCGGGTTCACGCCCAGCGAGCCCGAGTAGCCGATGTCCGCCGTGTGTCCCTCGTACACGGGCGCCATGTCCAGGATGAACGGCATGCCCGGCTCCAGGGCGCGGTCGGTCGGGAAGAACTGGAGCGGGATGCGGAAGTCCACGAACGCCGTGCGGTCCCCGAACCAGGCGAAGGGGAGGTGGAACCAGTCGCGCACACCGCGCTCGCGCAGCCATTCCCGCTGCATCCGGGCCGCCTCGCGCTCGGTCACGCCCGGCTCCAGGCGGGCCGCGACCGCCTCCGCGCATTCGTAGGCGAGGCGCTGGACCCGCCGGAACCCGCTCAGGTCCACGGAGGAGGGTGCCCTGCTCACTGCCGTCGTCATGCCCGTCCCGTCCCGTCGTCCCCGGTACGTGTCAGTAACTTCTGCCTCCGGTGACCCTGGCAGTTGTTAGAGGCCGCGTCAATAGGGCGGGCGCACGCTGTGGGCGACGCGCGATGAGCCCCGGGCAGGGGGTCCCCCAGGGTTTTGTTTGGATCAGGGCGGACCCGTGCTGAGCCAAACGACTCCCCCTAGGGCTCCGTACTACCTGGGTCGGACGAGGAAACGGCTCTGAGGTCTGACGACGGACGTGGCCGGCATCACTACCGTCGTCGATGTGACTGTGATCGCGACCGAAAGCCTGAGCAAGCGGTTCCCCCGGGTGACCGCGCTCGACCGGCTGTCCATGGACATCGGGCCCGGTGTGACCGGACTCGTCGGGGCCAACGGCGCCGGCAAGTCCACCCTGATCAAGATCCTGCTGGGGCTGTCCCCCGCCACGGAGGGCCGGGCCGCGGTGCTCGGCCTCGACGTCGCCACCAAGGGCGCCGCCATCCGTGAGCGGGTCGGGTACATGCCGGAGCACGACTGCCTGCCGCCGGACGTCTCGGCCACCGAGTTCGTCGTGCACATGGCCCGCATGTCCGGCCTGCCGCCGGCCGCCGCGCGCGAGCGCACCGCCGACACCCTGCGCCACGTGGGGCTGTACGAGGAGCGCTACCGACCCATCGGCGGCTACTCGACCGGCATGAAGCAGCGGGTCAAACTCGCCCAGGCCCTGGTGCACGACCCGCAGCTGGTCTTCCTGGACGAGCCGACCAACGGACTCGACCCGGTCGGCCGCGACGAGATGCTCGGCCTGATCCGCCGCATCCACAGCGACTTCGGCATCTCGGTCCTGGTCACCTCGCACCTGCTGGGCGAGCTGGAACGCACCTGCGACCACGTCGTCGTCATCGACGGCGGCAAGCTGCTGCGCTCCAGCTCCACCACCGACTTCACCCAGACCACGACCACCCTCGCGATCGAGGTCACCGACAGCGACACCCACCCCGACGGCACCCGCGCGGTCCGCGACGCGCTGCACGCGCGCGGGGCCGACACCCACACGGAGGCCGGCGGCCTGCCCGGCGCCGGTCACATCCTGCTGCTGACCGCCACGGGCGAGGAGACGTACGACCTGGTCCGGGACGTGGTCGCCGACCTCGGCCTCGGCCTGGTCCGCATGGAGCAGCGCCGGCACCACATCTCCGAGGTGTTCACCGGCGGCGACGAAGAGCGGAAGGAGGCCGTCGGCCATGGCGGTTGAGCATCCCCCGGCGACGCCCGCCGGCGACCGGTCCCGCATCCACGACATCGGCTACCGCGGCTACGACGGCCCCCGCCTCGGCCGCTCCTACGCCCGCCGCTCGCTGTACTCGCAGTCCCTGCGCGGCGCCTACGGCCTCGGCCGCTCGGTGAAGTCCAAGGTGCTGCCGATGCTGCTGTTCGCGGTGATGTGCGTGCCCGCCGCCATCATGGTGGCCGTCGCCGTGACCACCAAGGCGCACGAACTGCCGCTGTCCTACACCCGGTACGCCATCGTCATGCAGGCCGTGATCAGCCTGTACGTCGCCTCCCAGGCGCCCCAGGCCGTCTCCCGCGACCTGCGCTTCAAGACCGTGCCGCTGTACTTCTCGCGGCCCATCGAGACCGCCGACTACGTCCGCGCCAAGTTCGCGGCGCTCGCCTCGGCGCTGTTCGTCCTCACCGCGGCGCCCCTGCTCGTGATGTACGTGGGCGCGCTGCTGGCCAAGATGGACTTCGCCCACCAGACGAAGGAATGCGCACAGGGACTGGTCGCCGTGGCCCTCCTCTCGACCCTCTTCGCCGGCATCGGCCTGGTGATCGCCGCCTTCACCCCGCGCCGCGGGTTCGGCATCGCCGCCGTGATCGCCGTACTGACCATCTCCTACGGCGCCGTCTCCACCCTCCAGGCCATCGCCGACACCCGGGGCAGCACCGGCGCCGTGCCGTGGATCGGCCTGTTCTCGCCGATCACCCTGATCGACGGCGTGCAGTCCGCCTTCCTCGGCGGCAGCTCCGCCTTCCCCGGCGGGTCCGGCCCGTCCACCGGCGAGGGCGTGGTCTTCGTCCTGGCCGTCCTGGGCCTGATCGCCGCCAGCTACGGCCTCCTGATCCGCCGCTACCGGAAGGTGGGACTGTGACGACGCTCTCCCTCGACCACGTCTCCCGCTGGTTCGGCAACGTGGTCGCCGTCAACGACATCACCATGACCATCGGCCCCGGCGTCACCGGCCTGCTCGGCCCGAACGGCGCGGGCAAGTCCACCCTGATCAACATGATGGGCGGCTTCCTCGCCCCCTCCACCGGCACCGTCACCCTCGACGGAGAGCCGGTGTGGCGCAACGAGGCGATCTACCGGACCATCGGCATCGTCCCGGAGCGGGAGGCGATGTACGACTTCCTCACCGGACGCGAGTTCGTCGTCGCCAACGCCGAGCTGCACGGCCTCGGCGACCAGGCCGCCCGGCGCGCCCTCGCCACGGTCGAGATGGAGTACGCGCAGGACCGGAGGATCGCCACCTACTCCAAGGGCATGCGCCAGCGCGTGAAGATGGCGAGCGCCCTCGTGCACGACCCGTCGCTGCTCCTGCTGGACGAACCGTTCAACGGCATGGACCCGCGCCAGCGCATGCAGCTGATGGACCTGCTGCGGAAGATGGGCGACGAGGGCCGCACCGTGCTGTTCTCCTCGCACATCCTCGAAGAGGTCGAGCAGCTCGCCCGGCACATCGAGGTGGTCGTCGCCGGACGGCACGCGGCCAGCGGCGACTTCCGCAAGATCCGCCGTCTGATGACCGACCGCCCGCACCGCTACCTGGTGCGCTCCAGCGACGACCGCGCCCTCGCCGCGGCGCTGATCGCCGACCCGTCCACGGCCGGCATCGAGGTCGACGTGGCCGAGGGCGCCCTGCGGGTCCAGGCCGTGGACTTCGGCCGCTTCACCGCCCTGCTGCCGAAGGTCGCCAGGGACCACGGCATCCGGCTGTTCACGGTCTCGCCGTCCGACGAGTCCCTGGAGTCCGTCTTCTCGTACCTGGTCGCGGCGTAGGAGGCCGAAGATGTACGACCCCACCGTCGCCCGGCTCACCTACCGGGCCCTGCTCGGCCGTCGCCGGGCCCTCATCCTCGGCGCGCTGCCGCTGCTGCTGCTCGTGATCTCCGTGGCCGTGCGCGCCCTGACCGGCGCCGACGACCAGACCGCGTCCGACGTGCTCGGCGGTTTCGCGCTCGCCACCATGGTGCCGATCATCGGTGTCATCGCGGGCACGGGCGCGATCGGCCCGGAGATCGACGACGGCTCCGTCGTCTATCTGCTGTCCAAGCCGCTCAAGCGGCCCACGATCATCTTCACCAAGCTCATCGTCGCGATCGCCGTGACCATGGTCTTCTCCGCGGTGCCGACCCTGATCGCGGGTCTGATCCTGAACGGCAACGGCCAGCAGATCGCCGTCGCCTACACGGTCGCCGCGCTCGTCTCCTCCATCGCCTACTCGGCGCTGTTCCTGCTGCTGGGCACGGTCTCCCGGCACGCGGTGGTCTTCGGGCTGGTCTACGCCCTGGTCTGGGAGGCGCTGTTCGGCTCCCTGGTGCCGGGCGCGCGCACGCTGAGCGTCCAGCAGTGGTCGCTGGCCGTCGCCCACAAGGTCGCCGGCGGGGACCTGGTGACCTCCGAGGTGAGCCTGGTGACGGCCACCGTGCTGCTGGTGGCGGTGACCGTCCTGGCCACCTGGTACGCCGGCCGGAAGCTGCGGTCGCTGACGCTGGCGGGCGAGGAGTAACCGGCCCGGAGCGGGCCGGCCCGGACGGGCACAGCGGTTCCGTCCTGTCCGGGCGGGCCACAGCGGTCCCGTCCCGTCCCGTCCGTCCGGCCCGTGGGCTACGGCAGCAACCGCTCCAGCACCACGGCGATGCCGTCCTCCTCGTTGGAGGCCGTCACCTCGTCGGCCACCGCGCGCAGTTCCGCGTGGGCGTTGGCCATGGCCACGCCCCGGGCCGCCCAGGCGAACATCGGGATGTCGTTGGGCATGTCGCCGAAGGCGATCGTGTCGGCGGCCTTCAGACCCAGCCGGCGGGCCGCCAGGGACAGCCCGGTGGCCTTGGACAGGCCGAGCGGGAGCAGCTCCACGATGCCCTCGCCCGCCATGGCCACCGTGACGAAGCCGCCGGCCGTCCGCCGGGCCACCTCCGCCAGCTCGTCGTCGCCGAGCGTCGGGTGCTGTATGTAGATCTTGTTGAGCGGGGCCGTCCACAGGTCCGAGGCGTCCGTGAACGGCGTCGCGGGCAGCGTGCCGGTGACCGCGTAGCCCGGGCCGACCAGCACCTCGCCGTCGAGTCCGTCGCGGCTGGCCGCCAGGTACAGCGGGCCCGTCTCGGCCTCGATCTTGGCCAGGGCCACGCCCGCGAGCTGCCGGTCCAGGGTGACCGAGGTCAGCAGGCGGTGGGCGCCGGCGTCGTACACCTGGGCGCCCTGGCCGCAGACGGCGAGGCCGTCGTAGCCGAGGTCGTCCAGGATGTGCCGGGTCCAGGGGACGGCGCGGCCGGTGACGACGATGTGCGCGGCGCCCGCCGCGGTGGCCGCGGCGAGCGCGTCACGGGTGCGCCGCGAGATCGACTCGTCGGAGCGCAGCAGCGTCCCGTCGAGATCGGTGGCGACGAGCCGGTAGGGGAAGCCGGTCACCTGGCGACCGGCTCCAGCACCTCACGGCCGCCCAGGTACGGACGGAGGACCTCGGGGACGTGGACGGAACCGTCGGCCCGCTGGTGGTTCTCCAGGATCGCCACGATCGTGCGCGGTACGGCGCAGAGCGTGCCGTTGAGCGTGGCCAGCGGCTTGACCTGCTTGCCGTCGCGGACCCGGATGGACAGCCGGCGGGACTGGAACTCGGTGCAGTCCGAGGTCGAGGTCAGCTCGCGGTACTTGCCCTGGGTCGGGATCCACGCCTCGCAGTCGTACTTGCGGGCGGCCGAGGCGCCGAGGTCACCGGAGGCGACGTCGATGACGCGGAACGGCAGCTCCAGCGAGGTCAGCCACTGCTTCTCCCACTCCAGCAGGCGCTGGTGCTCGGCCTGCGAGTCCTCGGGAGCGACGTACGAGAACATCTCGACCTTGTCGAACTGGTGGACGCGGAAGATGCCCCGGGTGTCCTTGCCGTGCGAGCCGGCCTCGCGGCGGAAGCACGGGGAGAAGCCCGCGTACCGCAGCGGCAGCTTGTCGGCGTCGATGATCTCGTCCATGTGGTAGGCCGCCAGCGGGACCTCGGAGGTGCCGACCAGGTACAGGTCGTCCTTGTCGAGGTGGTAGACGTCCTGGGCCGCCTGGCCGAGGAAGCCGGTGCCGGCCATGGACTGCGGGCGGACCAGCGCCGGGGTCAGCATCGGCGTGAAGCCGGCCGCGGTGGCCTGGGAGATCGCCGCGTTCACCAGGGCCAGCTCCAGCAGGGCGCCGACGCCGGTGAGGAAGTAGAAACGGGAACCGGAGACCTTGGCGCCGCGCTCGACGTCGATGGCGCCGAGCAGCTGGCCCAGCTCCAGGTGGTCCTTGGGCTCGAAGCCCTCGGCGCCGAAGTCGCGGATCGTGCCGTGCGTCTCCAGCGTGGCGAAGTCCTCCTCGCCGCCGACGGGGACGTCGGGGTGGACGAGGTTGCCGAGCCGGAGCAGCAGCTCGTGGGTCTCGGCGTCGGCCGTGTCGCGCTCGGCGTCGGCGGCCTTGACGTCCGCCTTCAGCTGCTCGGCGCGCTTGAGCAGTTCGGCCTTCTCGTCACCGGTGGCCTTGGGGATCAGCTTGCCGAGCTGCTTCTGTTCGGCGCGCAGCTCGTCGAAGCGGACGCCGGAGGACCTGCGCCGCTCGTCGGCGGAGAGGAGGGAGTCGACGAGCGCGACGTCCTCTCCACGGGCGCGCTGGGAAGCGCGCACACGGTCGGGGTCCTCACGGAGCAGGCGAAGGTCAATCACGAGGGCAAGGCTACCGGTGCGGGGTGGGCGCTCACGAATCACTATTCCGGTGAGTTCGGATTCGCTGCTTACGTACCGTTGTGCGGTAATTGCCGAGCGTGGCGCGGTGCGTCAAGGGAAAAGTGTCCCACTCCCTGGGACGGAGCAGGCGCCCGGCGGCCGGTTGACCGGACTTCCTTGTGGAGAACGGGATTTGGCGGCTTCGTTGTCCACAGAGAAGTGCGGCTTCCGCAGAGTTATCCACAGGCTGTGCGGAAGGGCTGTGGATTCGGGAATTGATCACTCCGCACACCGTGATCAGGGCGGCCAATTCCCGGGGCAAACCCCACCGGCATCCACTTTCGGGTGGAAATCGGCCCCCTGGAAGATGAACCGAAGGGGGCGGATGGACTACGGGTAACCCACGGGAGGGTGCTCCGGGCCGGGGGGTGGAGGGCGATTTGTCGACCTGATGCCTCCACGCTGTCGACTTGTCCCCAGGTCGAGAAGGGCACCTGTGGATAACTCCTGTGGATAACGTTCGTCTGCAGGTACGACTGTTAGAAGCGGCCGTCCTGGCAGCGCGCCACCCAGTCCGCCGCCACCGCGAACTCCTCGTCCGACGTCCCCGGCAGTGTCGGCCGGGCCTCGCCCGGGGTGAGGTCCGCCCGCGGATAGGAACCCAGGAAGCGCACCTGGAGACAGACCCGCCGCAGCCCCATCAGGGCCTCCGCCATCCGCCGGTCGGCGATGTGGCCCTCGGCGTCGACGCAGAAGCAGTAGTTGCCGATGCCGGCGCCGGTCGGCCGGGACTGGAGCAGCATGAGGTTGATGCCGCGCGAGGCGAACTCGCCGAGCAGATCGCGCAGACCGCCGGGGTGGTCGTCCCGCTGCCACAGCACCACCGAGGTCTTGTCGGCACCGGTGGGCGCGGCCGGCCGGGCCGGGCGGCCGACCAGCACGAACCGGGTCTGCGCGTTCTCCGCGTCGTGGATGCCGGTCTCCAGCGCCTCGAGGCCGTACCGGGCGGCGGCGAACTCCCCCGCGAAGGCGGCGTCGTAGCGCCCCTCCTGGACCAGGCGGGCGGCGTCCGCGTTCGAGGCGGCGGACTCCCACACGGCGTCCGGGAGGTGCGCGCGCAGCCAGTTGCGCACCTGCGGCTGGGCCGCGGGATGGGCGGAGACCGTCTTGATGTCGGTGAGCCGCGTGCCGGGCCGGACCAGCAGCGCGAAGGTGATGGACAGCAGCACCTCGCGGTAGATCGACAGCGGCGCCCCCGCGACCAGCTCGTCCAGGGTGGTGGTGATGCCGCCCTCGACGGAGTTCTCGATCGGCACGAACGCGGCCTCGGCCTCGCCCGCCCGGACCGCGTCCAGCGCGGACTGCACCGACACGTACGGGATCAGCTCCCGGGTGGCCGCCTCCGGGAGCGTGCGCAGAGCGACCTCCGTGAAGGTGCCCTCCGGACCGAGATAGGCATAGCTCGCTGGCATGGTCCTCACCCTAATGGCCGCGGCCGGGCCCGGCGCCTGTGCTGCTCACATGCCACTCGTCCGGGTGGTTTGGACCCGGTTCAGCCCTCCAGCAGCCGCTGTCCCACGTATTCGCCCTCCGCAGCTCCGCCCGGCACCGCGAACAGGCCGCTCGCCTCGTGCCGGATGTACTTCGACAGCGCGTCGCCCCGGTCGAGCTTGCGCTGCACCGGCACGAAACCGCGCAGCGGATCCGCCTGCCAGCAGATGAAGAGGAGCCCGGCGTCCGGCGTGCCGTCCGCGTCGATCCCGTCGTGGAAGGAGAAGGGGCGCCGCAGCATGGCCGCGCCGCCGTTCTGGTCGGGCCGGGTGATCCGGGCGTGCGCGCCGAGCGGGACGACGTAGTCGCCCTTGGCATCGGTCTTCTCCAGGTCCATCGGGGTCGTCTCGCCGCCGCCGGACAGCGGAGCGCCGTCCGCCTTGCGCCGCCCGATGACCTGCTCCTGGGCGGCGGGCGTCAGCTTCTCCCAGTCGTCCAGGAGCATGCGGATGCGGCGGACGACGGCGTAGGAGCCGTTCGCCATCCACGCGGGCTCGCCCGTGGCGGGCACGAAGATACGTTTCTCGAAGTCGGCCTCGGCCGGCTTCGGATTCCGGGTGCCGTCGACCTGCCCCATGAGGTTGCGGGCGGTCATGGGGTGGGCGGTGGCTCCCGGGGTGCGGTTGAAGCCGTTCATCTGCCAGCGCACCCGCGCGGCCGAGCCCGCGTCCTTCTGGAGCGCGCGAAGGGCGTGGAAGGCGACCAGGGCGTCGTCCGCCCCGATCTGCACCCACAGGTCGCCGTCGCTGCGGTTCTTGTCGAGCCGGTCGGAGGAGAAGTCCGGCAGCGGGTCCAGCGCGCTCGGCCGTTGCGCGGCCAGACCGGTCCGCCCGAAGAAGCTGTGCCCGAAGCCGAAGGTCACGGTCAGCGAGGACGGTCCCGCGTCCCGGGACACGCCGGTGTCCTCGTGCGGCGCGGGCTCGCCCGCCATCAGCCGGGCGGCCGTCGCCGACCAGCGGCGCAGCAGGGCCGCCGCCTCCTTGCGGCCCGCACCCGCCACCAGGTCGAAGGCGACGAGATGGCCGCGCGCCTGGAGCCCCTCGGTGATGCCGGGCTGATGTTTCCCGTGAAACATCGCCCGGCCGGCGCCCACCGTCGTCAGCGGGGTGGCCGCGGCGGGCGCGGCGGCGTACCCCACGGCACCGCCGGCCGCGCCGAGCACGAGCCCGGTGGCGCCGGCGGTGCCGAGCAGGGCGCGCCGGGAGATGCCGCTCGTGCCGGACGGGGGCTCGGCCACCGGTGTGTCGGGCCTGCGGGCTTGCGGGATGGACTGGTCGGGCATGGTGTGGGTCAGCCGATCTGCGCGTTCTTGGAGACGGTCACCTGGTCGATGTCGGAGGTGCGGACCGTGACGGCGACCTTCCAGTCACCGGCCATGGGGAGCTGCACCCCGTTCGCCGACCAGTGGCCGGTGGTGATGTGGTCGGGGTCGATCGTCAGCGGGCCGATCTTCTTCGCCTCCAGGGTGAAGGAGATCTTCACCTCCGGGACGTCGAAGGCCCGGCCGTTGGGCCGCTGGACGTACACGTGCATCTCGTTGGACCCCGCGCGCGCGGGGTCGAGGTCGATGCTGACGACGCCCTTGCCGTCGGTGCCGCCGGTGTCGAACGGCATGTCCAGGGTGAGCGCGCCGGACGACGCCCGGCCGGAGTCGGCGGGCGCGGCGGTGGCCGCCTTGGCCTCCTGCTCGGTGCGGCCCGGCTCGGTCTGGGTCAGCGCGGTGGTGACGGCGAGCAGTACGACGGCGACACCGGCCTCGGCGAGCACCGAGCGGCGCAGTCCGAAGCGGTGCGGGTCGGCGTCGCGCAGCCGCTTCTGCCGGGCGGCGTCGACGGCCGCGCGCTGCCGGGCGAGCTGGGCGGCACGGCGGGAGTCCCCCGCGTCGGAGCCGTGGCCGGCGCCCGTGCCGCCACCGGTGCCGGCGGGCGCCTTGGCGGCGGCGACCTCCTCCCGCCGGGCCTGGACCTTCTCCTTCCGGGTCCGGGCCTTCTTCGCCGTGCCGGTGTCGGCGGCCCGGTCCGTGAGCCGTCCGGTCCACCGCCGGGACACCGCCGCGATGGCGACCAGTGCCGCCACCAGCGCGATCTTGACCAGCAGCAGCTGCCCGTAGCGGGTCTCGGTGAAGGCCGACCAGGAGCCGAGCTGCCGCCAGGACTGGTACACCCCGGTGGCGACGAGCGCGAGGACGGAACCGAAGGCCAGCCGGGAGAAGCGGCGCACGGCGGCGGATTCGACCGGGGTCTCGGCGGGTGCCCGGTACAGGGCGGTCAGCAGGGCGGTGAGCCCGCCCAGCCAGGCGGCGACGGCCAGCAGGTGGACGACGTCCACCGGCATGGCGATGCCCGGCTGGAGCCCGGTGGAGGCGTGTTCGGCCATGGCCCAGCTGGTGGCGAGCCCGGCCGCGACGACCACGCCGCCGACCGCGAGCCCGAAGGCCAGGTCGCGTTTCTCCGTCCCCTCCTCGCGCCGGGTGTAGGTGCCGAAGAGGACGGCGACGAACAGCGCGGCGGCGGCGAGCAGCAGCAGCCGCGAGACCAGCGCGGCCCCGGTCTTGGTCTGGAGCACCTCGCCGAGCAGACCGAGGTCGAAGACGTCGGCGAACCGGCCGGAGGTGGTGTACGAGCCGCGCAGGAGCAGCAGCCACAGGGTGGCCGCGGTCAGCGTGATCCAGCCGCCGACGACCAGCCGCTGGAGGGCCCGGACCCCAGCGCCGCGCCGCCAGCAGGCGAGCACGAAGGCCGCGCCGCCGACGAGCACGGTGAAGCCGGCGTACGACACGTACCGCCCGAACGCGTAGAGCGCGCCCACCGCACCGCCGCCCGCGACCGGCCCGGTACCGGGGACGACCGTCTGCGAGGGCGCCCCGACGGAGAAGGTGTAGGCGCCGGCGACGGGGTGGCTGTCCGCGGAGACGACCTGGTAGGTGACGGTGTAGGTGCCCTTGGCCAGCCCGCTCTTGAGCTGCACGGCGTATGTCGTCCCGCTCACGTTGGCGGGACTGCCGGTCTGGACCGGCCTGCCGCCGGGGTCGAGGACGCGCACGGAGTCGTCGTTCATCGCCACCTGCTCGGAGAAGGTGAGCGACACCTGGGTGGGCGCCCTGTCGGCCACCGCCCCCTGCACGGGGTCGCTGCCGGTCAGCGCCGCGTGGGCGGAGGCCGGTCCGGCTCCCGCCAGCAGCGCGCCAAAGACGGCGAGGCACAGCAGCAGCAGGACCCGCAGCCGGGGGGCGATGGTCCGGATCACGGTGGTCCCTCCCTCAGTGGCCGGTCGACGGGTTGTACGTGGCGGACTTCACCGGCATCTCGACGGTGAGCGGTCGGGACTGGGCGAAGGTGAGCTTCACGGTGACCGTCTGGCCCTGCTTCGGCGCCCGCTTCAGCCCTTCGAACATCAGGTGGTTGCCACCGCTGCGGAACACGAGCCGGCCGTGGGCCGGTATGTCGAAGGAGGACTTCTCCGCCATGGCCCCGCCGAACGTGCTGTGCATGGTGACCTGGCCGGCGGCGTCACTGGTGACCGAGGTCAGCTCGTCGCGGGCACTGCCCTCGTTGGTGATCGTCAGGAAGCCGGCGGCCATGTCGGCGGAGACCGGCTGGGGCATGTACGAGGAACTGACGGACAGCTCGGCCCGGTCCGCTTCCCCGCCGGAGCCGGAGCAGCCCGCGAGGGCCAGGGCGCCGGTGAGCGCGCCCGCGGTCAGCACGGCACGGTGCCTCACGGCTTGGCTCCCTCGACGAGCTTGGGCAGGTCCTTGGTGTAGTCGTCGACCGTGGTGTCCTCGCCGTAGAGGACGTAACCCGCGTCGGTCTTCGGCGAGAAGGCGACGACCTGGGTGCCGTGCACGGAGACGAGCTTGCCGTTCTTGTCCTTCGTCGTCGGCTCCACGGAGATGCCGAGGGCCCGGGCGCCGGTCCGCACCTTGGCGAAGTCACCGGTCAGGCCGATGAACGAGGGGTCTATGCCCTTGAGCCACCTGCCCAGCTCGGCGGGTGTGTCGCGGCCGGGGTCGGTGGTGACGAACACGACCCGGAGGTTCTCCTGCTCGGCCTTGGGCAGCGCCTTCTTGGCGACGGCGATGTTGCTCATCGTCGTGGGGCAGATGTCCGGGCAGTGCGTGTAGCCGAAGTAGACCAGGGTCGGGTGGCCCTTGGTCTCCTCGCGGAGGTCGTACTTCTTGCCGTGGGTGTCCGTCAGGGTCAGCTCCGGCTTGGCGAACGGCTGATCGAGGACGGTGGCGGCCCTGGCCTGGTCGGAGCCTCCCGAGACCACGGCGACCGGCGACTTGTCGGCGTCCCCGGTGCCGCAGGCGGAGAGGGTCAGGGTGGCGGCGGCGAGCAGCGCCGCCGCGGCGAACGTCTTCTTGCGCATAGAAAAATGTCCCAGATGTGTGAACTCCGGCGCGCACCGGGGGTCGGCCCCGGCATCGAGGGCCGGGGCCGTACGACGCCCGGTGCGCGCTGCGGAACGAAAGGGTCAGGCGGTGGTGCGGCGGCGGCCCGCGAGGACGCCGTAGGCGACGCCCGCGACGCCGACGACGATGCCGGCCACGCCGAGCACGCGCGCGGTGGTGTCGGTGCCGCTGCCGGAGTCCTGGGCGGCGGCCGTCTTCTCGGTCCCGCCGGTCTTCTCGGCGGTGCCGGCCGCGCTCGCGGTGTCGTGGTCGTCGTCGGTGGCGGCGGACAGCTCCAGGACCGGGGCGGGGTTCTCCGGCTCGTCCTGGCCTTCCTGCGGCACCTCGATCCAGCGCACGACCTCCTTGTCGGAGTACGTCTGGATGGCCTTGAACACCAGCTGGTCGGCGTTGTCCGGCAGGGCGCCCAGGGAGAGCGGGAACTTCTGGAAGTAGCCGGGCTCGATGCCCTTGCCGTCCGCGGTCCAGGTGACCTTGGTGACGGCCTCGTCGATCTTCTCGCCGTGCGCGCTCAGCGGCTTGGCCAGCTTGGACCGGGTGACGGCGACCTTCCAGCCGGGGACCGGCTGCGCCATCACCGAGGCGATCGGGTGGTCGGCCGGCAGGTTGACCTCGACGCGGGTGGTCGAGGCGTCGTCGCGCTCGTTGGGGACCTTGAAGTCCACGACCGCGTAACCGCCCTTGGCCGCGGTGCCCTCGGGCTGCACGGTGACGTGCGCGAAGGCGGGGGCGGACAGGGCGAGGACGGCGGAGCCGGCGACGACGGTCGCGGCGGCGATACGGGATGCCTTCATGGCGGGAGTACTCCAGTCCGGATGGGTTCCGTGGGTGATCGGGAGTACGCGTGCGGGGGGCCGTGTCACTCGTGGTGGCCCGGGCCGGTGTGCGCACGCGCGCGTGCCGCACGACGGCGGCCCTCCCGTCCGGCTCTTCCGTTCCCGGTTCGGCTGGAGTGGTGGTCGCGTCGTGTCAGGCGGCGAGGAGGAACGCGGCGGGCGGCCCGCGCCGGATCACCGTGTGCTGGAGGACGGCGGTGTGCGGGGCCGGGGTGTCGTCCCGGTCGGGGCGCCGGCCGCGCGGGCCGGGCCCGGCGACGGGCAGCAGCCCGGCACCCAGGGCGCGCGCCAGCGCGAAGGCGGCGCGGAGGGACCGCATGCGCGCTCCCTCCGCGACTCCGTGCGCCGACAGTTCGATCAGCCGCAGCACGGCCAGGTCCCCGCGGCGCAGCAGCCAGCCGGCGCCGACGGCCGCGAGCACGTGCCCGAGCAGCATCGGCAGCGACGGCAGCAGGCCGGCCGTGGTGCCCATGGCGTCATGCGCGTGCTCCACGGTGCCCAGGGCCCCCGTCGGGCGGCCGGAACGGTCTATGAGCCGGGCGTCGAGCAGCAGCCGGAAGGCGTGGCCGGGGGTGAGCGAGACCGGGGTCGAACCGCACACCAGCCGGGTGGCCCGCTCGACCAGCGCGCTGTCGCTCAGCACCGCACCCGTGGACCCGGTGGCCGCCGGACCCGCCGGCATCGCGGCCGACACCATCGCGGCCCCGTGCTGGCCCAGTCCGAACAGCGTGTGCAGCACGGTCTGGCCGAGGGCCAGCAGCGCGGCGATGCCCGGCAGCGAGCGGGCCCGCCCGGCGAGCGGGACCACGAGCAGCAGGCAGCCGAGGAAGCCCGCGCCGAGCGTCCACAGCGGCACGCCCGCGCAGGAGGCCAGGGCGTGCCCGCACGCGGCCAGCGCGACGCAGACCGCGGCGAACGCCGCGGCCCGCAGGATCCGGAGCCCGGCTCCGGGACGCGCCGTGCGCGGGTGGGGGGCAGTCATGGCGGGGTCATCATCCCACTGCCCTCACCCGAGGCATACAACCGGTCGCCCGAGCCGCCCCTCGTCCACCGTTCTCCGCCCCCGGCGCATCGGCCGCACGGGGCCCGGTCACGCCCACGGAGTGCTTACGGCCGCCCGCGGACGGCAATAGGTAACGGTATGTCGAGCCGCGGCCGGGGAGGCTGGAGCATGAGCATCTGGTGGTCACTCCATCTGCGGCGCGAGGCCGCGAGCGTGCCGCTCGCCCGACGGCTGCTGATCGGCACGATGGAGACGGCGGGGGTCGACCCGGAGATCTCGTACGACCTGTCGGTGGCCCTGAGCGAGGCCTGTGCCAACGCCGTCGAGCACGGCGGCGGCCCGGCGTCCGGCGCCTCGGAGGCGTACCGGGTGACGGCCTACCTCGACGGTGAGAAGTGCCGCATCGAAGTGGCCGACTCCGGACCCGGCCCGGGCCCCGGCCCCGCCCGTGTCCGCACACCGCGGCCCGCCCGTCCGGACGCCGAGCACGGGCGCGGTCTCTTCCTGATCCGGGAACTGGCCGACCACGTCCACATCGGGGCGAGGCCCGGCCGGGGCGGCACGGTGGTCAGCTTCGACAAGATCCTCAAGTGGCGGACGGACCCCTCGCTGCTCACGGCGTGAGGCGCCCCCGCGCCCCCGCCCGCCGCGTCCTCCCTGCGCCCGCCCCCGGCACACGGGGCCCCCGCGCGCGTCCGGACACGCCGACGGCCGGGCACCTCCCCGGCGCCCGGCCATCGGTGTGTGCTGATCGTTGTCCGGTCAGCCCTTCAGCGCGGCCATCCACGCCTCGACCTCGTCGGACCGGCGCGGCAGGCCGTCGGAGAGGTTCCGGTTGCCCTCGGCCGTCACGAGGATGTCGTCCTCGATCCGGACGCCGATGCCCCGGTACTCCTCCGGCACGGTCAGGTCGTCGGCCTGGAAGTACAGGCCCGGCTCGACGGTGAGCACCATGCCCGGCTCCAGGGTGCCGTCGACGTACGTCTCGGTTCGCGCGGCGGCGCAGTCGTGGACGTCCATGCCGAGCATGTGACCCGTGCCGTGCAGGGTCCAGCGGCGCTGGAGGCCCAGCTCCAGGACACGCTCGACCGGGCCCTCGACCAGGCCCCACTCGACGAGCCGAGTGGCCAGCACGTGCTGGGCGGCGTCGTGGAAGTCGCGGTACTTGGCGCCCGGCCGCACCGCCGCGATACCGGCCTCCTGGGCCTCGTACACGGCGTCGTAGACCTTCTTCTGGATCTCGCTGTACGTGCCGTTGACCGGCAGCGTGCGCGTGACGTCCGCGGTGTACAGGGTGTGGGTCTCCACGCCCGCGTCCAGCAGGAGCAGGTCACCGGAGCGGACCGGGCCGTCGTTGCGCACCCAGTGCAGGGTGCAGGCGTGCGGGCCGGCCGCGCAGATGGAGCCGTAGCCGACGTCGTTGCCCTCCACGCGCGCGCGGAGGAAGAAGGTGCCCTCGATGTAGCGCTCGCTGGTCGCCTCGGCCTTGTCGAGGACCTTCACCACGTCCTCGAAGCCGCGCACGGTGGAGTCGACGGCCTTCTGGAGCTCGCCGATCTCGAACTCGTCCTTGACCAGGCGGGCCTCGGAGAGGAAGACGCGCAGCTCCTCGTCGCGCTCGGCGGTGACCTTGTCGGTCAGGGCCGCCTCGATGCCGGCGTCGTAGCCGCGCACGACGCGCACCGGGCCGGTGGCCTCGCGCAGCCGGTCGGCCAGCTCGCGCACGTCGGCGGCCGGGATGCCGTACAGCGCCTCGGACTCGCCGAGGGAGTGCCGGCGGCCGACCCACAGTTCGCCCTGGCCGGAGAGCCAGAACTCGCCGTTCTCGCGGTCCGAGCGGGGCAGCAGGTAGATCGTCGCCCGGTGGCCGTCGCCCTCGGGCTCCATGACCAGGACGCCGTCCTCGGTCTGGTTGCCGGTGAGGTACGCGTACTCGACGGACGAGCGGAAGGGGTACTCGGTGTCGTTCGAACGGGTCTTCAGGTTGCCCGCGGGGACGACCAGGCGCTCGCCCGGGAAGCGGGCGGAGAGCGCCGCCCGGCGGCGCGCGGTGTGCCCGGCCTGCTCGATCGGCTCCAGGTCGCGCAGCTCCGTGTCGGCCCAGCCGGACTTCATGTTCTCGGCCAGCTCGTCGGAGACGCCCGGGTACAGGCCGTTCTTCCGCTGCTTGACCGTCTCCTCGGCCTCGGTCTCGGGGCCCTCCGCGGTAGCGGAGTCGGGCACAGCCGGGTTGAGCTCGTCGGACACGTGATCCTCCTCGATACGCCTTGTGATCTCCCCCGGGGCCCGCGCGCTCCTGCTTGTGGCCGAGCGGGGAACCTCCATCATCGTACGGTCGTACCGAGTCGGGACCGGGCGTGGATGCCCTGTTATGCCCGGTCATGCCAACCGGCCGCCTCAGTCGAAACGCACCGCCAGCAGGACCACGTCCTCCTCGCTGTCGTCCCCCGGCCCCGCACCCGCCCGGCCGGCCGGCACCCCCGGGTCCCGGCCGTCCGGCAGGACCGTGCGCAGGACGTGGTCGGCGACGGCCCCCGGGTCGTGCCGCACCGCGCGCGGGACGCTCGCGGCGGCGGCGTGCAGCCGGGTGAAGGCGCGGTCCATCGGGTCGCCGGTACGGTGCAGCAGCCCGTCGGTGTAGAGCAGCACCGTCTCCCCGCCCTCCGCCTGGATCTCCACGCTGGGCGCCTCCCAGCAGGCGAGCATGCCGAGCGGCGCGGAGACCGAGGTCTCGGCGAACTCGGTGCGCCGCTCGCCGATCAGCAGCGGCGGGCTGTGTCCGGCGCCGGCCAGGGTGATCTTGCGCAGGGCGGGCTCGCAGTAGGCGAACAGGGCGGTCGCCGAACGGGCGGGCTCGGTCAGCCGCAGCAGCAGCTCCAGGTCGGACAGGACGGCGACCGGGTCCTCGCCCTCCATCACGGCGTACGCGCGCAGCGAGGCGCGCAGCCGGCCCATGGCGGCGACCGCGCCCGGTCCGGAGCCGGTGACCGAGCCGACGGAGAGGCCGAGGGCGGCGTCCGGCAGCGGCAGGGCGTCGTACCAGTCGCCGCCGCCGCGCGGGCCCGTGCGGTGCCGGGCGGCGAGCTGGACCCCGGCCACCCGGGGCAGCCGGGAGGGCAGCAGTTCCCCGGTGAGGGTCGCCACGCACGCGCGCGTGCGTTCCACCTCCAGCAGCCGGGCGAGGTGTTCGGTGGCGTGCCGGACGTACAGTCCGGCGAGGTGTCGGCGGCGCTCGTCCGGCTCGGCGGGCTCGTCGTAGAGCCAGACGACGGCGCCGAGGCGGCCGGCGGAGTCGGTGGCGAGGGGGCGGGCGTAGCTGGCGGCGTAGCCGAGGCGGGCGGCCACCTCGCGGTGGCGGGGGTCGAGGCCGTCCTCGGCGAACAGGTCGGGGCGGACGGCCTCGGCGGTGCCGCCGGTGTCGTAGGGCAGCGCGCCGCGCGGCACGGTCTCCAGATGGCCGAGGTCGGCGCGGCCGAGCCCGAGGCCGACGGTGCTGCGGGGGCCGAGGCCGTCGGCGGGCTCCAGCACGACCAGGCCGCGGCGGGCGCCGACCAGGGCGGCTCCGGCGCGCAGCAGTTCGTGCAGGGCGGGGTCGAGCGCGTTGGTGCGGGAGAGGCGCTCGGTGAGCTCGTGCAGGGTCGTGAGGTCGGAGACCCAGCCGGCCAGCCGGTCCTGGAGCAGGGCCCCGGGGCCGGGCGGGTGGGGCGCGGGAACGGCGGCGGCGCCCGGGACGGCAGGGGCGCCCGAGAGGGGTGCGGCGGACGCGACAGTGTGTGCGGGCGTGGGAACTGTAGGATCGATTCCAGCCACTTTCGGAGGGTGCGGGGCGCTCATGGCGTCCGGCTTCCAGACCGGTGCGTAGTGCTCAAAAGCATCGCGAACCCCCATGTCATTCTGCGCCGCTAGCAGTGTCTCCACATGTACACGCACTCGAGAGGGGATGTCCAGCATTGTCCTGCGAGGATTCCTGGTGTCCATGAGGCGGACGAGGTTTTTCCCGAACCCCTTGCCTTACCGCCAAGTTGGCTGAAAACTGCCTTAGGTAACGGTCCATTGCGGTCGACTGGCCCTGCTCCACAGAGCGTCACAGCGGTCGTGATGGGTACGTACTCGGAGAAGGCCAGGGGTGGTTGGGAACCACCCGGAACCTGGCGACGGACCCGGGCGTCATAACCACCGACGGCCGAGCCCCATCCTCCCGTGGCGGAGGCGGAGAGATCCACGCGCGACGGCAAAACGCCAGACTTCGCCACCCCCGCACCGCGGCCGTGCTCCCGATGGACGCACTATGGACGCGGACGCGGCCGGAGTTCGACCCCCTGGGGTTCCCCACGCCGTGGGCGTGGGTGTGATGCGCCAATAGGTACGCACAGTGAAGTGATCGACACATGGTGTGATGTGGTCCTCGGTGTTGCCAGCGGTGCAACGGAAAGGAACGAGCGCTCATGCGCGAGATCCTCGGAAGGCGACGCAGGCTTCTGTCCAGGCGGAACGGCGGGAGGCCTGAACTGATCGACGCGGCCGTGACCTACGCTGCGGAATGGCAGTGGCCGGTCCTCCCCGGCGTGGCGCCGGACCCGCAGGGACGGGTCCGCTGCGCCTGCCCCGACCCGGAGTGCACGGTGCCCGGTGCGCACCCCTTCGACCCCGGGCTGCTCGCCGCCACCACCGACGCGCGCATGGTGCGCTGGTGGTGGAGCAACCGGCCGAGCGCTCCGATCATCCTGGCGACCGGCGACACGGCGCCCTGCGCGGTCAGCCTGCCCGCGCTCGCCGCCTCGCGCGCCCTCGCCCTGCTCGACCGGCGAGGCATGCGGCTCGGCCCGGTGGTCGCCTCGCCCACCCGCTGGGCGCTGCTCGTCAAGCCGTACTCCATGGAGCAGCTCGGTGAACTGCTCTACGCCAAGGACTTCGTCCCCGGCTCCCTGCGTTTCCACGGCACGGGCGGCTACCTCGCCCTGCCCCCCTCCGAGACCGGCCAGGGCGCCGTCCGCTGGGAGCGTGCCCCGCTGCCCGGCTCGGCCGCGCCCTGGGTGCCCGACGTGGAGGCCGTGGTGGACGCCGTGGTCGACGCCCTCACTCGTACGGGTGTGAGCGCCCCCGAGTTGTAGGGGTGTCGGGCGCGGCCGGGGCGGACGGGCGCCGCTCGCTCGTTATCGTCCGGACATGCTGCGTCACTCCGGCGGCCCCGGGACCCCACAGCCGCGCCGCCGCGGGCGGCACCCGCGAAGGCTCCGTCTGTTCGCCCTCGCGGGCGTCGTGGCGGCCGCGGTCGCGCTGCCGCTGACCGTGGCGTCCGCGGGACAGGTGGGCGACGCCGGCCGGGCCGGCGTACCGGCCGCCGTCCGGGGCGACGCCCGGACCGGCGCGGAACACCCTCGCCGCACGCCCTTCCTGCTCGGCATCGGGCTCGCCACCGCCGCCCGCTGCGGTCCCGAGCTGACCTCGCCCGACGGCATCGAGGCCCAGACGTGTGTGCTGATGCAGGGCGAGGACACCTGGGCGCGCACCTACTACCGCAACGCCACCGGCACGTCCCTGGACACCCTGCTGAGTCTGCTGGGGCCGGGCGGGCGGACCGTGCGGACGCACTGTGTCACCGGGGCCGACGACGAGCCCGCCACCTGTGAGACGCCGCGCGGACGCAGCCGGGGCGGACCGGACGCCTACACGGCCGTCACGGAGTTCGCCGGGCGCGGCGCGGACGGGGCACTGCTGCTCCGCTCGGGCAGCAACTCCTGAGCTTTGCGGAGGAGTTGACGCTCCGTGCCGGGACGGACGCCGGTGTGGACACGGCTCCGGCACGGTGCGGACATGGAAAGACCCGGTTGCTGGCGACGGGGGATGCACCAGCAACCGGGCTACTGGAACGGTAACAAGAGATCGGCGGTTCGCAAATTCCGTCTGGGCGATTCGGACACCGATTTCCCTGTCAAAACGGCGAGTTGTGACAGGAGTCACCTGCCGTGGGGCCCGGTGGTACGACTGACCGGCCGGTCAGCCGCGCGCGGGACGTCAGCTGAGCGTGACCTGCCGGTTGGTCAGTCCGCCGCGGGCCCGGCGCTCCTCCGGCGTGAGCGGCTCGCGGACGGCGAGGGCGGCGGAGAGACGCTCGGCGAACTCGGCGGCCGGCTTCTCCACGTCCGCCGCCGTGACCCCGCTCGGCAGGTCCCAGACCGGCACGGTGAGGCCGTGAGCACGGAAGGAGCCCACGAGCCGGGTGCCCTCGCCGAGGCCGGAGCGGCCCACCGCGTGCAGCCGCGCGAGAGCGTCCAGAAGCTGCTCCTCCGGATGCGGCATGACCCAGCGCAGGTGGTTCTTCTCCGCGGTCTCGCACCAGTAGGCGGCGTCCACGCCGGCCAGCTTCACGGTCGGGATGGCGGCGGCGTTGGCCCGCTCCAGGGAGGCGGCCACCTCCGGGGCGGCGTTCTCCGCGTCCGGCACCCAGAATTCGAAACCGCTGTGCACGACCGGCTCGAAGGCGGCCTCCGCGTCGAGCAGGTCCTGGAGCCGCGGCGCGTCGGCGGGGGCACGGCGGCCCTGCACCGGAGTGCCCGGCTCGGCCTCCAGCGCGCGCAGCAGCGTGTCGGCCAGGTCGCGGCTGATGTCACCGGAGGCCGTGTCGTTCTGGAGGCCCAACAGGACCGAGCCGTCGTCCCGGCGCAGCGCGGGCCAGGCCATCGGCAGCACCGTGGCCAGGGTGACCGACGGGACGCCCTCGGGCAGGCCGTCCTTCAGGGTCAGCGCGGCCGTCGCCGCCGGGACCAGCTCGCGCAGCGCGACCCAGTCGCACTCGCCGGACAGGCCCTCGAACGGGCGCTGCACCAGTTCGGTCGCGGCGTGCGCGGCGGCCCGGCCGTGACATGCCTTGTAGCGCCGGCCGCTGCCGCAGGGGCAGGGTTCGCGAGCGCCGACGACCGGGATCTCCCCGTCGGTCGGCTGCGGCTTGGCCTTCGTCTGGGGTCGTTTCTTGGCCATGATGGGTGTCTCCCGGTTACGGCTCTTCTCGTACGGTCGGGAGCCTAGCCGTTCGCGCCATGGCCGACGGGAACCTGTGGACAACGCACGCGTGCTCGACGCCGGCGGTGTGAACCGGGGGACGGCGCCCGCCGGCCCTGCGCGGTCAGTCCAGATCCTCGAAGGTGTCCGAAAAGCCGAGGCCGGACAGCTCCGGCAGGGACACGCCCGGCCGGGACACGCCCGGCCGGGACACCCCCGGCCGGGACACGCCGGGCCGCGGCACGCCCGGATGGGACAGGTCGGTGCGCGAGAGATCGGTGCGGGCCAGGTCGGTGCGGGCCAGGTCGGCTCGGGAGAGGTCGGGACGGGACAGGTCGGGCAGCGACACGTCCGGCGCCGGCAGGCCCGGGCGTGCGAGGTCCGGGACCGGCCGCGGGCTCGCGGCGCGGGTGGCGCGCGGGGGGAAGGCGTCGTGGCGGCACCCGGCGTCGGGGTCGTACACGTCCTCGTGGACCAGCACCCACACCGTCACCTCGCCCCGGACGTCGTCCCGGACGCCCCAGTCGTCGGCGAGAGCCGTGATGATGTTCAGCCCGCGGCCACCGTGCGCGGTCACCGACGGCGTGGCCGGCGCCGGGCGGGTCGGGCCGCCGCCGTCCGTCACCTCCACGATGAGCCGCCCGCGCGCGTCGACCCGCCACGCGGCACGGACGTCCCCGTCCCCGGCCGACGCGTCCCCCAGCGGGCGTCCGTGTTTGCAGGCGTTGCTCAAAAGTTCGGAAAGGATCAGTACGGCATCGTCGATGACCGACTCGGCCACACCGCCGCCGCGCAGCTGCGCCCTCATCCGGTGCCGCGCCTCGCCCACGCCCGCAGGGCCATGGGGTACGGCCATGCTCGACGACGTGGGCACCTCCTGTGCCACCACCAACGCCACCCCCGAGACCTCCTTCGCCCCACGCCACGGAGTGGATGCCCCCTTGGCCTGTACCGGAAACCGGCCAGTCCTCTTCCGCGGACGCATTCGCCGCGGCCCCTTTCACGGCGAACGCGCCGGAGCACTCCCCGGGACGGCCGGGCCGCGGGAGGTCAGCGCCCCAGCTGCCGCAGCACCGCGCGCGGGCGGTTGGTGATGATGGCGTCGACGCCCAGCTCGACGCAGAGGCCGACGTCCTCGGGCTCGTTCACGGTCCACACGTGGACCTGGTGGCCGGCCCGCTTGAGCCGCTCCACGTAGCCGGGGTGGTTGCGCACGATGCGGATGGACGGGCCGGCGATCCGCACGTCCCCGGGCAGCCGCCCCTCGCGCAGCCGGGGCGAGAGGAACTGCACCAGGTAGACCGTCGGCAGCGTGGGCGCCGCGGCACGCACGCGGTGCAGCGAACGGGCCGAGAAGCTCATGACCCGCACCGGCGACTCGGCGGCGGCGGGCGGCGCGTCCAGGCCGAACCGCTTCAGCAGCGTCAGCAGCCGCTCCTCGACCTGTCCGGCCCAGCGGGTGGGGTGCTTGGTCTCGATGGCCAGCTCCACCCGCCGCCCGGCGTCCGCGACCAGCTCCAGCAGCCGCTCCAGGGTGAGCACGGAGGTCTCCTCGCGGTCCTCCGGCCGGTGCTCCCAGTCGGGCTCCTCGTCCCGCCCGTGCCAGATCTCGCGCGTCCTGCGGGAGCCGAAGTCGAGGGCGGCGAGGTCGGCCAGCTCCAGCGCGGAGACCGCGCCGCGGCCGTTGGAGGTACGGTTCACCCGCCGGTCGTGGACGCAGACCAGGTGGCCGTCCGCGGTCAGCCGTACGTCGCACTCCAGGCCGTCGGCGCCGTCCTCGATCGCCTTCCGGTAGGCGGCGAGGGTGTGCTCGGGAGCGTCTTCGGAGGCGCCCCGGTGGGCGACGACCTGGATGGCGTGCTGTGGTGCGTGGGTCACCGCGTCATGGTGCCACCGTCGCCGGGTACACGGGGCGGCGCGGACGCGTCCTGCGACGGACGGGGGCACACCCCCTGATCATTTATGTAACTTTTGCGTTAGTGGTCGTAAAAGATCCTATATAAAGAGGACTGCCGGACCCACAGCCACGGCTTATGGTGCTCTGACGGCCCGTGGGAAAAGCTGACTGCGTACCAGTGAGACCGACGACAACAGGCGTGGACCGAGGAGAAGAGCTTTGAGCACCGAGAACGAGGGCAACGCGGTACCCCCGGCGCCGTCCGTACCTCCCGTGCCGGCCGCCTCTCCGACCACTCGGCCGCAAGGCCCCGAGCCCGAGGGAAGCGCCCCGCTCCCGCCGGTGCCCCAGGAGAGCCCGGCGGCCCCGGCCGCCGCCACCGCGCCCGGCCAGGACCCGTACCAGCACCAGCACCCGTCCGGTCAGGACCCCTACCGCCACCAGCCCGGCCCGGCCGGTCCGGCCCCGGACGGCTCCTGGCCGCCCCCGCCGCCGGTCACCCCGGCCTACGGCGACGGCGGCCCGGGCGCCGGCTGGGGGGCCTCGTACCAGCAGCCCGCCCCCAAGCCGCGCGGCGGTCGCGGCGGACTGGTCGCGGCGGTCCTGGTGGCCGCGCTGGTCGCGGGCGGCCTGGGCGGCGGCCTCGGCTACACCCTGGCCAAGGACCGGGACGACCGCGGCTCCACCACGGTCTCCGCCTCCGACGGCGCCACGCAGGTCAAGCGCGCCCCGGGGACCATCGCCAACGTGGCGTCCAGGGCGCTGCCCAGCACGGTGACGATCGAGGCCGAGAGCGGCAACGGCGAGGGCGGCACGGGCACCGGGTTCGTCTTCGACACCCAGGGCCACATCGTCACCAACAACCACGTGGTCGCGGACGCGGTCGACGGCGGCAGGCTCACCGCCACCTTCCCGAACGGGCGGAAGTACAACGCCGAGATCGTCGGCCACGCGCAGGGCTACGACGTGGCGGTCATCAAGCTCAAGAACGCCCCCTCCGACCTCAAGCCGCTCGCCCTCGGCGACTCCGACAAGGTGGCCGTGGGCGACGAGACCATCGCCATCGGCGCCCCCTTCGGCCTGTCCAACACGGTGACGACGGGCATCATCAGCGCCAAGAACCGACCGGTGGCCTCCAGCGACGGCAGCTCCTCCAGCAAGGCGTCGTACATGAGCGCCCTCCAGACCGACGCCTCCATCAACCCGGGCAATTCCGGCGGTCCGCTGCTGGACGCCTCCGGCGCGGTCATCGGCATCAACTCCGCGATCCAGTCCACCGGCAGCGGCGGCTTCGGCTCCGGCCAGTCCGGCTCGATCGGCCTGGGCTTCGCCATCCCGATCAACCAGGCGAAGTACGTCGCCCAGCAGCTGATCAAGACGGGCAAGCCGGTGTACGCGAGGATCGGCGCCTCGGTCTCGCTGGAGGACTCCAGCGACGGCGCCAAGATCACCGACCAGGGCACGGGCGGCGCCGCCGCGGTCGAGTCGGGCGGACCGGCGGCCAAGGCCGGCCTCAAGCCCGGTGACGTCATCGTCAAGCTCGACGACCACGTGATCGACAGCGGCCCCACCCTGATCGGCGAGATCTGGACGCACAAGCCCGGCGACAAGGTCGCGGTCACCTACAAGCGGGGCGGCCAGGAGCACACGGTGGACCTGACGCTGGGCTCGCGCGACGGCGACAGCTGACCCGGTCGCCCCGCCGTCCCCCGGCGGCCCGGTAATCTGTACGCGCGCCGCCGTTCTCCGTCGGCGCGGGGAGGCGTGCCCGAGCGGCCGAAGGGAACGGTCTTGAAAACCGTCGTGGCAGCGATGTCACCGTGGGTTCAAATCCCACCGCCTCCGCAAGGGTCGTAGACGTGCTGGTCAGAAGGGGTGTCCCTCGGTGAGGGGCACCCCTTCGGCACGCCCGCCGCTGGGAGCGCGGACGGCGAGCGAAGGGCGCCGAGGAGCCGCGGTGTCCCCTCGGGAAACGAGCCGTGTGGCGGGCTTACCGCGGCAGCAGCTCGATGTGCGGCGGCGTCGGGCGCCCCCCTGTAACTGACCGCCGTTCCGCGTGCGGACCCTAGGCGGGCACCTTTACCTGGATGGCCAAGCGCATTGCGACCAATCTGTGCGCGCAGAGGACAGTCCTGCTTCGCTGTGGAACAAGCGTTTACTTGCATGGAAGTTGAACGAACAAGTAAATTTTCGGTCAAGGGGGCCTGTCTTCAATTGAAGGTCTCGCGCGCTGTTCAAAGGGAGTGAGAAATGGGTTCTCAAATGAAGGCGTTCGGTTTCGGTATGCCGTGGGAGTCGTCTTACGGGTACAGCCAGGCCATTCAGGTCGGTGACACGGTTTATGTGTCCGGACAGTTGTCCCATGACCGAGATGGCAATTTCGTGGGCGTAGGCGACTACGAAGCGCAGGTGCGGACCACACTGGACAATCTGGACCTGGTGCTGAAGCAGTTCGGGGCCGAGCGCAGCCAGGTAGTGGAAACCACGGTGCTGGTGAGGAACCTGCGGGAGAACTTCGACACGACGGCACGCCTTCACGCCGAGTACTTCGGAGAACACCGGCCCACCAGCACGGTCATGGGTATTTCCGACCTGGCATTGCCGGACCAACTCGTGGAGATCGGCGCGCTCGTACGTCTCGACGTGAAGCCATAGGCGGGAGAAGGCGGCAACCCCCACGGCGACGGCGGGACGCGCGGGCTGTCGGCGTGAGTTTCGGGGTGGGTTAGTTTCGGGGTGGGTTAAGGAGAAGGGGTGTCTCTCATGGAGAGGCACCCCTTCGTCTTCCGGCGGTCATACGAGTCCACGGTGTTTCAAGGGCGCCCCTCGATGAGGAGCACCAGCACGCGGCCGGTCGTCAGCTCGTGCTGAGCATGCCCTCGCGCAGCCGGGCGAGGGTGCGCGACAGCAGGCGGGAGACGTGCATCTGGGAGACGCCCAGGTGTTCGCCGATCTGGGCCTGGGTCAGCTCCTCCACGAACCGCATGTGGATGATCCGCCGGTCGCGCTCGTCCAGCTCGGCGATCAGCGGGGCCAGTGCGTGGAAGTCCTCCACCAGCTCCAGCGCCGTGTCCTCGGCGCCGATGAAGTCCTGGAGGGCGCTCTCGCCGTCCTCACTGGTGCCGATCGCGGCGTCGAGGGACGAGGAGTTGTACCCGTTGGCGGCGAGGCGGGCCTCGCGGACCTCGTCCTCGGGCAGGCTCATCAGCTCCGACAGCTCCTTGACCGTCGGGGCGCGGCCCAGGCGGCTGCGCAGCTCCTCCGTCGCCCGGGCGAGCTGGACCCGGGCCTCCTGCAACCGGCGCGGCACATGGACGGCCCAGGTGGTGTCGCGGAAGAAGCGCTTGATCTCGCCGACGATGTAGGGGATGGCGAAGGAGGTGAACTCCGCCTCCCGGGAGAGGTCGAACCGGTCGATGGCCTTGATCAGGCCGATCATGCCGACCTGGACGATGTCCTCCATCTCCTCCGGGCCGCGGCTGCGGAACCGGCCGGCCGCGAAGCGGACCAGGGACATGTTCATCTCGATCAGCGTGTTGCGGGCGTAGCTGTACTCGGGAGTGCCCTCCTCCAGCACCGCCAGCTGGTCGAAGAAGAGCCGCGACAGCTCCCGGGCGTCCTTCGGGGCGACCCGCGAGGGGTCGACGACTTCGGGCAGCTCGCTTGCCTGCGTGTGTGTCGCCGTCGAGCTCATGAGCACCATGATCTTCCCCTCCCGTGACCGATCCCTCCGGAGCGGCCCCTGATGACCGCCGACCGCCGCTCGTCTACCCCCGCGTCACCCGCCCATGCCTGTTTTTTGCGCACAGGTGTCCGAGGGCCCGGCCGGGGAGCCGTGCCTACTCGACGGCCGGGTCCTCCTGCGCCTGCCGTACGGCCTGCCGTACCGCCTGTTCGACCTCCCGGGGGTCGGTGCCCGTCGCCGTGGCGCGTGCCGTGATCGCCGCCCGGATCGCGTCCGAGGCGGCGCAGAAACGGCGCCGCTGCTCGTCGTAGGCCGTGCCGGTGAGGCCCGCCAGCCGGGCGCGCTCCTTCTCGGCGGTGTGCTCCAGCCTGATCAGTTCATCCGGTATGTCCGTCACGTTCGGATCGTAAGAGGCATCGGGCCGTCTCGCGCGTCCAGCGCCCGGCGGGCCGTCACGGTCGGGCGCCGGGGGGTCGGTGCCCGGTCATCCGTGCCGCCGACGCGATCGTGGCGCGGGCCTCGCGCTCCGACAGGCCGGTCCGCCGGGCCGCCTCGGCCAGGGGTGCCGCCAGGGCGGGGCCGATGCCGTTCTCGTAGGCCCGGCAGGCCGCCCAGAACAGCCGGGTGTTGCGCTGGCCCTCGTGCGCCGAGCGGACGAACCGGACCAGGCCGCGGCCGTGGGTGCCGGGGGCGGGCGGCGCCGGGTGGCGGGCCGGGGGCGGGAGCAGGAGCAGACGGAGCAGGGACGGCGGGCAGGGGGCCGGGGGCAGGTGGGCGGTGCCGGGCGCGGTCATGTAGACGCCGTGCCCGGTGCGGGAGCCGGGGCCCACCAGGTAGCCGCCGGCGCCGCGGATGTCGATGCCGGGGGCGAGCCGGCCGGCGGAGTTGGGCACGACGGTGTCCGGCGGGCCGGTCAGCCACAGGTGACGGCCGCCGCTCGGGGTGAGCACGACGACCGTATCGGGGATCGCGAACAGCCGGCGCAGGGCGGTTTCGCGCAGGGCGGCGGAGGCGTCCGTACCGGGCTTGGTGTCCAGGTCGACGCCGATCAGGTGGTGCGGCGGCAGCCCGCAGGCGATGCCGTAGCCGGTGGCCCAGGGGGCGGCGGCGAACAGTTCCCGGATGCGCGCGGGGTCGGTGGAGGCGTCGTACACGCCGTGGCCGGGGCGGCCGCACTCGCCGTGGCAGGGCGCCGCCGGCTCCGGGTCGTCGTGGTGGGGGGAGCGCAGGGCCGGGAGCTTCGTCCGGGACAGCGGGAGGACGGCCAGGCCGCGTTCGGCGGCGGACAGGGCGTGCGCGAGGGCCAGCGTCGTGGCCTGCCGGTCGGTGGTGGCCATGGCTCCATGTTCGTACTCACGTTCGAAAAAGGGAAGGGTGAGTCGCGGAGCCGTGCCGGTGCGGGGCGGACCGGCCGGATCCGTGCGGGAACGATTCATCCCTTGCGTCGCTTAAGGAGTGGAAGTTCCGTACTGATGCGTGCCGGGGCGAGAAGTGAATAAGGGTGACGATGAGGGTTTATCGACTTGTCATCACGCTTGCGGGCGAATCGGTGCTTCGGGGTGGTTCGCCGCCGCTCCTGGGGGCAGCTCTGGAAGCGCGACGTCGTTCACCACGGCCGGGGCGGTCGGCCAGCCGCCCGGGTGAGGGCCGTGGCTCGGCTACTTCCGGCCCTGGGGCCGCTGACATTTCTCGAGGGGTCGGCGGCGACCGCGCTCCAGCAGGGCAACGGCAACGTGGCCGTCGGCTTCACCCCCCTGTGGTGGTGAGCGCCGGCTGAGGTCCCTCGCGGGGAGGGCCTCGGCGAGGTGTGCTCCGGGGTCGTGACACGTCCGCGCGGCGGTGCCTTCGGTGCTGCCGCGCAGGCGTGTCCCAAGGCGGTCGCGAACGACGGCGACCTTGACACCCCACGTTATCTGACGGGCAGTCAGAAACCTTCCGAGGCCAGGAGGTGGCGGTGAGCGAGGAGCACACGCACGACGAGCTGGGCGCGCGGCTCAAGGAGTTCGAGGGACGGCCGGCCGCCGTCGCCGGGGTCGGCAAGGACCCGGTGAACGCGCCGATGATCCGGCACTGGTGCGAGGCGCTGGGCGACACCCACCCCGACTACACGGGCCCGGACGCCATCGCCCCGCCCACCATGCTCCAGGTCTGGACGATGGGCGGCCTGTCCGGGCACGGGGGCCGCACCGGGGCGTACGACCAACTCCTCGGCCTGCTGGACGCGGCGGGCTGCACCGCCGTGGTGGCCACCGACTGCGAGCAGGAGTACCGGCGGCCCCTCAGGCCGGGCGACGAGATCACCTTCGACACGGTCGTCGAGGAGGTCTCCGGCCGCAAGACGACCAGGCTGGGCACGGGCTACTTCATCACCACCCGCACGGTCGTACGGGTGGACGGCGAGCCGGTGGGCACCCACCGCTTCCGCATCCTCAAGTACGCCCCCGCGCCCCGCGCCGCGCGAGCACCCCAGGCGCCCCAGAGACCCCAGGCGCCCCAGAGTCTGCTACCGCGCGTTCAACGAGCGGTCGGGCCGCCGGTTCGGCGCGGGGGTGGCGCACCGGGAGTCGCCGGCGGAGGGCGCGGCGCTCGGCTGGGCGCTGCCCTTCGGGCTGCTCACCCCGGCCTCCTGGGTGGCGATGGCCGCCCAGCGGTACCTGTACGCGTACGGGCTGACACCTCAGGCGTTCGGGCACGTGGCCGTGGTGGACCGCGGCTACGCGGCGACCAACCCGGCCGCGTACTTCCACGGCCGGCCGATCACGCTCGCCGACCACGCGGCCTCCCGCTGGATCGCCGAACCGCTGCGGCTGCTGGACTGCTGCCAGGAGACCGACGGCGGACAGGCGCTCGTCGTCACCTCCCTGGAGCGGGCCCGGGACCTGCCGCAGCGGCCCGCCGTGATCGCGGCGGCGGCCCAGGGCGCCGGCCGGGCGCAGGAACAGATGACCGGCTTCCACCGCGGCGACCTGACCGGCCTGCCGGAGATGGGCGCGGTGGCCCGCCAGCTCTGGCGCACCTGCGGGCTCGGCCCCGGCGACATCGACGTCGGCATCCTGTACGACCACTTCACACCGTTCGTGCTGATGCAGCTGGAGGAGTTCGGGTTCTGCGGCAGGGGGGAGGCGGCGGACTTCGTGGCGGAGCGGCGGCTGCCGCTCAACACGCACGGCGGTCAGCTGGGAGAGGCGTACCTGCACGGGATGAACGGCATCGCGGAGGCCGTCCGCCAGCTGCGGGGCACGGCCGTGAACCGGATACCGGGGGCGGCCCGGGCCCTGGTCACGGCCGGGACCGGGGTGCCGACATCGGGGCTGGTCCTGACGGCGGACGGCTGAGGCGTCGGGGTCGTACCCGCAGACGGCCCGGACCCGCCGTCCACCTTCAGGAGGTGCGGCCAGCCCCACCCCTACAACCTGAGGGGGACTCCGCTCCGGGACCTGCGGCCGATCCGCCGCGTCGGGGCCGCTCCTAGCGTTGAGGCATGACCACACCCGTCTGCACCAGCGCCTCGGCCGTCGCCGCACCCGGGCGGCAGACCCCAGTCCACTCCTCGTTCGCGGCGTACGTGCGGGCCCGCCAGCCGTTCCTGCTGCGCACCGCGCGCTCGCTGACCGCGAACCCGGTCGATGCCGAGGACCTCTTGCAGACCGCCCTCGCCAAGACGTACGTCGCCTGGGAGCGGATCGAGGACAAGCGGGCGCTGGACGGCTATGTGCGCCGGGCGCTGGTGAACACCCGCACCTCGCAGTGGCGCAAGCGCAGGGTGGACGAGTTCGCCTGCGACGAGCTGCCCGAGCCGGAGCCCGTGCCCGGCGCCGGGGACCCGGCCGAGCGGCAGGCGCTGCGCGACGCGATGTGGCGGGCGGTGCTGGGGCTGCCGGCCCGCCAGCGGGCGATGGTCGTCCTGCGGTACTACGAGGACCTCAGCGAGGCGCAGACCGCCGAGGTGCTCGGCGTGTCGGTGGGCACGGTGAAGTCGGCGGTCTCCCGGGCACTGGGCAAGCTGCGCGAGGACCCGGAGCTGGCGCCGGTCCGCCAGGTCTGACCCGGGCGGACCGGCGCGGCCCGCCGACTCGCGGTTTCCCGGAGGTCGGTGACCCATCCCCTAGTGACATACCGCGTGGTATGTGCGCAGAATCAGCGGAACCTCTACCACCGCGTAGGCAATGTCGCCCGGGAGGACTCCGTGCTGAGCACCATGCAGGACGTACCGCTGCTGATCTCCAGGATCCTGACCCACGGGTCCACGGTCCACGGATCGTCGCGGGTGACCACCTGGACCGGCGAGCCCGAGCCGCACCGGCGCACCTTCGCCGAGGTCGGGGCCCGCGCCGCCCAGCTGGCGCACGCCCTGCGCGACGGGCTGGGGGTGACCGGAGACGACCGGGTGGCCACGCTCATGTGGAACAACGCCGAGCACGTCGAGGCGTACTTCGCCATCCCGTCCATGGGCGCGGTGCTGCACACGCTCAACCTGCGGCTGCCCGCCGAGCAACTGGTGTGGATCGTCAACCACGCGGCCGACAAGGTCGTCGTCGTCAACGGCTCGCTGATCCCGCTGCTCGCGCCGCTGCTGCCGAAGCTGCCGACGGTCGAGCACGTCGTCGTCTCCGGCCCCGGCGACCGCGCCCCGCTCGCGGACAGCGGCGCCCGGGTGCACGAGTACGAGGAGCTGATCGCCGGCCGGCCCACCCACTACGACTGGCCCGAGCTGGACGAACGCCGGGCCGCCGCCATGTGCTACACCTCCGGCACCACCGGCGACCCCAAGGGCGTGGTCTACAGCCACCGTTCCGTCTACCTGCACTCCATGCAGGTCAACATGACCCAGTCGATGGGCCTGACCGACCAGGACACCTCGCTGGTCGTCGTCCCGCAGTTCCACGTCAACGCCTGGGGCCTGCCGCACGCCACCTTCATGACCGGCGTCAACCTGCTGATGCCGGACCGCTTCCTCCAGCCGGCGCCGCTCGCCGAGATGATCGAGCGCGAGCGGCCCAGCCACGCGGCGGCCGTCCCGACCATCTGGCAGGGCCTGCTCGGCGAACTCACCGCCCGCCCCCGGGACGTGTCCTTCCTCGGCCAGGTCACGATCGGCGGCTCGGCCTGTCCGCCCTCCCTGATGGAGGCGTTCGACCGCCTCGGCATGCGGGTCTGCCACGCCTGGGGCATGACGGAGACCTCCCCCCTCGGCACGGTGGCCCGGCCGCCGGCCCACGCGGTCGGCACCGGGCAGGAGTTCGGCTACCGCCTCACCCAGGGCCGCTTCCCGGCCGGCGTCGAGGCCCGCCTCACCGGCCCCGGCGGCGCCCGCCTGCCCTGGGACGGCGAGTCGGCGGGCGAGCTGGAGGTGCGCGGACCCTGGATCGCGGGCGCCTACTACAACGGCCCCGACGCCGAACCGCTGCGACCGGCCGACAAGTTCAGCGAGGACGGCTGGCTGAAGACGGGGGACGTCGGCACGATCTCCCCCGACGGCTTCCTCACCCTCACCGACCGCGCCAAGGACGTCATCAAGTCCGGCGGCGAATGGATCTCCTCGGTCGAGCTGGAGAACGCGCTGATGTCCCACCCGGACGTCGCCGAGGCGGCCGTGGTCGCCGTACCCGACGACAAGTGGGGCGAGCGCCCGCTGGCCACCGTGGTCCTCCGGCCGGGGGCCACCGCCGACTTCGAGACCCTCCCGCCTCCGGCGTCACCCTCCTTCGGCGGGGAGCGGGGAGCGGGGAGCGGGGAGCGGGGAGCGGGGAGCGGGGAGCGGGGAGGCCCGGTCGTGGGAGGCGTGCGCCGGGCAGGGCGGCGGCGTGGGAGGCGTACGCCCGGCCGGGTGGCGTCTGCGGGAGGTGTACGCCGGACCGGGCGGCGGCCGTGGGGCCACCGCCCGGTCCGGGTCGGGGTCGGGGGCAGCGGTGGCCGCGAGGCCACCGCCGGCCGGGCTCCCGGGGTCAGCGGCGGCCGGAGCGGATCGCCGTCGACGCCCAGCCCAGCAGCAGCCACACGCCCGCCACCACGCACACCCCGGTCCAGCCCCAGTGGCCGAAGGCGGGGCCGGCCGCGGCCGAGGCGAGGGCGCCGCCGGCGAAGGCGGCCACGACGTAGGCCGTGTTGGCGGTGGCCGGCGAGGACGTCGTGGTCAGGGCCAGGGTCTGGTTGGCCACGTGGGAGGCGACCAGGGCCGCGTGGACGACGACCGCGGCGGCGAACAGCGCCGGCAGCACATACCCGCCGAGCCAGAACAGCGGGACGGCGACGGCGGCCAGCACATAGGCGGTGCCGACGACGCGCGCGGCACCGAACCGGTCCACCAGACCGCCGGCCAGCGGGCCCACCGCGGTGGCGGTCAGGCCGAAGAGGCCGAAGAGCCCGGCGGTCGCGGTGGACAGGCCGTACTCCGGGCCGGTCAGCAGCAGGGCAAGCGAGGTCCACAGGGCGCTCCAGGCGCCGAACATCCCCGCCTGCCGGAGGCACGCCCGCCACAGGTCGGGGGAGCGGCGCAGCAGTCCGGGCAGCTCGGCCATGCCGGAGAACAGCCCGCCCTCCCGTACCCGCTGCTCGGCCGGCAGCGCCAGCGCGGTGGTCAGCCCCAGGACGAGGGTCAGCACGGCGGAGCCGCCGAACACCCAGCGCCAGCCGAAGGCCTGCCCGGCCAGACCGCCGAGCACACGGGCCGCGACGATGCCGGTGAACAGCCCGGCGATGACGACCGCGACATGCCGGGCACGCCGGTCGGCCGGGGCGAGCGCGGCCACCAGCGGGATCAGCAGCTGCGGGATGACAGTCGCCGCGGCGGCGACGAACACGGCGGCGGCGAGGGACGCGGTGCCCGGGGCGACGGCCGCGAGCAGCATCGCCGCCGTGGTGGCCACGGAGAGCCAGGCGACGAGCCGGCGACGGTCGACGCGACCGCCGAGCGGCGCGAAGAACAGCAGGCCGACCGCGAAGCCGAGCTGGGCGACCGAGGCGATCCAGGCCACAGCCGAGGGCGTGGTGCCGAAGTCGTGGGCGATCAGCGGGAGCAGCGGAGCCGGGAGGTAGACGTTCGAGGCCGTGACGGCGGTGCAGACGGCGATCAGCAGGAGGAAGAGCGTGCCGGAGGACGAACGCCCGCGGGTGGTGGTCCCGGTCTGTGCTGCCTGGCGGCTGGTGGTGGCTGACGGCATGAGCGGAAGTACTCCTTTAGAGCCGGCTCACTCAACTAACTGGTTGGTTGAAAACTCCCAACACCGGTGCCCCGCCGTGCATTCCCGACAACCAAACGGTTGGTTGTCCGGCTCGCGCGGCCCTACCCTGTCCCCATGGCAGCAGTGAGGGACCCCGAGGCCACCAAGGCCCGCATCTTCGCGGCGGCGGTCGCCGAGTTCTCCCGGTACGGCATCGCGGGCGCCCGCATCGACCGCATCGCCGCCGAGGCCAAGGCCAACAAGCAGCTCATCTACGCCTACTTCGGCAACAAGTCGGAGCTGTTCACGCAGATCCTCGGCCGGTGCATGGTCGACCTGGCCTCGACCGTGCCCGTCGTCCCCGACGACATCGACGGCTGGGTGGACGGCCTCCTCGACTACCACGCCGCCCACCCCGAACTGCTGCGCCTGCTGCTCTGGGAGGGCCTGGAGTACGGCAGCGCCGAACTGCCCGACGAGGAGTCCCGCCGGGACCACTACGCCCGTAAGGCCGAGGTGATCCGGGACGGCCAGGAACGGGGCGTCATCACGGACGTCATCCCGGCCGGCGACCTGCTGATCCTGCTGAACGCGCTGACGAACTGGCTGGCCGTGGTCCCGCAGCTGCGGCGCGTCATCACCGGCGCCCAGGACACCGGTCACGACCGCCTGCGGGCCTCCGTCAAGGAGGCGGCCCGCAGAATCGTCACGCCCTAGGGTCCGGACCGGGGTGGACCGGAACGGACCGGGGGTGGACCGGGGTGGGCCGAGGCGGGCCGAGGGTGGACCGAGGCGGGCCGGGGGTGGACCGAGGCGGGCCGGAGTGGGCCGCCCCGGTCCGGATGCCGCCCCGGTCCGGACGCCACCCGGGGCGGTCGCCTAGTTGGTGCCGATCCGGGCCAGCAGGTCCACGATCCTGCTCTGCACCTCGGTGCTGGTGGACCGCTCGGCGAGGAACAGCACGGTCTCGCCCGAGGCCAGCCGGGGCAGGTCGGCCTGGTCGACGGCGGCGGTGTAGACGACCAGCGGGGTCCGGGTGAGCTGCCCGTTCGCCCGCAGCCAGTCCACGATCCCGGCCCGTCGGCGGTGCACCTGCATCAGGTCCATCACCACCAGGTTCGGCCGGAACTGTGCCGCCAGCGTCACCGCGTCGATGTCGCTCGCGGCTCGTGCCACCTGCATCCCGCGCCGCTCCAGCGTCGAGGTCAGCGCCAGCGCGATCTCCGCGTGCTCCTCGATGAGCAGCACCCGCGGCGGGTGCTGCTCGCTGTCCCGGGGGGCCAGCGCCTTCAGC
Organism: Streptomyces sp. NRRL S-31; assembly: GCF_000718775.1. Taxonomy (GTDB): domain Bacteria; phylum Actinomycetota; class Actinomycetes; order Streptomycetales; family Streptomycetaceae; genus Streptomyces. The sequence continues at coordinate 1,082 of NZ_JOCB01000005.1, read as the reverse complement.
AGCACGGCGGGGTCGGCGCCGTACGCCGCCTCCCGCGTCGCCTGCCCCAGCCCGGCCGTGACCAGCACCGGGACCTCGGCGGCCCCGGCGGCCTGGCGCAGCGACTGCAACGCCGTCCGCGTGATCGGACCGGTCAGCGGGTCCACGAACAGCGCGGCGGGGAAGGCCGCGATCTGCGCGTCGACCTCCTCGCGCGAGTGCACGATGACCGGCCGGTAGCCACGGTCGCTGAGCGCCTGCTGGGTCGTCACGTCCGGCGCCGGCCACACCAGCAGCCGGCGCGGGTTGTCCAGCGGCTCCGGGGGCAGCTCGTCGTCCAGCGGCTGCGGGCGCGGGGTGTCCGCCACCTCGACCGCCCCGCCGGGGCCGTCCAGCGGCTCCGGACCCTCGGCGGCGTCGGGCCCCGGGGCGCCTATGGCGTACGACCGCCCGGCGCCCTCGGTGCCCGGCACCGGCCGGGGCTGCGGTACGGGTGCCTGACCGGCGGCCGGCGCGGGCTGTGCCACCGGGGGCTGCGCGCCGAGCGGCGGGTGGGCGCCGAGCGAGGGGTGCGCGGGCTCGGTCGCCGGGTGCGGGCGGGCGCCCGGGTCCGGAGGCGTGCCCAGCTTGCGCCGGCGGCCCGAACCGCCGGGCGCGTGCGGAGGCGGGGTCGTCGTCGGCTGCTGGACCTGGGCGACCTGCCGGGCGAACGGCACACCCTGCCCGAGCGTACGGACGGAGATCGCCCGCCCCTGCGTGAAGTCCGGATCGACCGGCCCGTCGCCCGCCGCCTCGGCGGGCAACGGCTGCGCGGCCCGCTGGGCCCCCTCGGGACGCGGGGCGCCCGGAGCCGGGGTGCCGGGGGCGGGGACCGGGACGCCCGCCCCGGCGGTGTCGCCGGTGCCCGGCCACTGCTGCGGGACCACGGCTGCGGGACCGCCGGCGGGCGGCACCTGCGCGGTACCGGCCTCGGCGGGCAACGGCAGCGCGCCCGGACCCGTCACCGGAGTACCGGCGGGCGGGGTGCCCGGCTGCGCCTGCCCGGGCCCCGCCGGGGGCTGCTGGGCCGGAGCGGCGGGCATGGCGGGGGCGGGTGGTACCGG
>NZ_JOCB01000004.1 GCF_000718775.1 Streptomyces sp. NRRL S-31 | reverse complement strand
GTGCGGGGGGCGGCGGGGGCGGGGGCCGCGGGGGCCTCCCGCGCGGTCGCCGGGCCGGCCGGGAGCAGGGCGCCCACCAGCGCCGCCGCCAGCAGCGCCGTACCGCGTCTGACTGGTCCTGTGCTCATCCACGCCTCTTCTCGTTCGGGTCGAGCGGATCGCGTGCTGGGACGAGTGTGAGGGGCCTCGGTCGTACGGGAGTTGACCGCGGCCGACGGAAAGGCGCCCTGGCGGGTTCCCGCCGTTCCCGGCCGCGGCGCGCCCGGCGCGTTCGGCGCGTTCGGTGGGCGACAGCCGAAGCACCGTCCGTAACATAGGAGTTGTCACACGTCACCGCCGAGGGGGAGCGAGCGTCTGTATGGACGGGTTGGTCGAGTTCAGGACCGAGGACGGCGCGCTGGTCGTGGTGGAGGGCGTCGGCACCCGGTCGGGCGCCCGTCTGGTCTCGCGCGGCGACGGACCGGCGCAGGCCGCACGCACCTTCGAGGGCGCGCTGGACGGCGTACGGGCGGCGGCGGCAGCGGCGTTGCGGGTCTTCCGGGACGGCAGCCTGCGTCCCGACGCGGTGGAGATCGAGTTCGGCGTACGGCTGTCCGCGGAGGCCGGTGCCGTCATCGCCAAGGGATCGGCGGAGGGCCACCTGGTCGTCAAGCTCAGCTGGTCCCCGGAACGGACGCCGGGCGGACCGACCGCGCCGGAGCCGGTCGTACCCGAACCGGCAGTGTCACGACCGGTCGTACCGGAACCGGCCGTACCGCAGCCGTCCGTGCCGGACCGCACCGCCCCGGGCACGGAGCCCGCCGGCCGGTGATGCGCAGCGCCGCCTGGCACGCCCGGATCGCCTGCGGCGACGAGCTGGGGGCCGGCTTCCTGGTCACCGCCCGCCGGCTGCTCACCTGTGCCCACGTCGTCCGGCAGCGCGACCGGGCCGCGGTGACGGTCGCCTTCCCGCACGCCCGGGAGCTGGGCGAGCTGCCCGCCTCGGTGGTCGCCCACGGCGGGTGGGAGGGCGGCGTCACCGACCCCGGTGACGTGGCCGTCCTCGAACTGGAGCGGGACGTCCCGCTGGCCCCGGCCCGGTTCGCGGCACCCGAGGCCGCGTACACCGAGCCGTACCCCCGGCTGATCGCGTACGGCTTCCCCGAGGGCTACGACGAGGGCACGCTCGCCGAGTACCAGGCCGTCTCCGGGCAGTTGATCGCCGGCGAGTGGCTGGAGCTGGTGGCCTGGCACGGCCATGGACAGCCGATCGAGGAGGGGTTCAGCGGGGCGGCGGCGGCCCTGCCCGACGGCACGGTCGCCGGTATGGTCACCGCGGCCCTCGGGTCGTCGCCGGACGTGCGCAAGGGCCGGATGCTGCCGCTGGACGTCCTGGCGCGCCACTGGCCGGAGCTGGGCGAGCTGGTGCCCACCCCGGGCCACCGCGACGAGTCCCGCCGGCGGCTGTACGCCCTGCTGCGCCGGGCCGCGGCCGAGGCCCCCGGGGCGGGCGACCCGAACCGGATGTACGTGGACGCGGTCGGCGCCTTCGGTCCGCCGCTGCCCCCGGGCGGCTTCCCCTCCCTGTGGGCGGCCGCCGGTTACGCGCAGTGGGAGGTCCCGGACCCGGAGGCGGTGGACCGGTTCGCCGACCGGGTGGCCGAACTGCTGGACGTAACACCGGACTTATCGGCCCCGGCGGTGCCGGACGCGGCGGCCGTCCCGGTCCCGCCGGCCGCCCCGGCCTGGTCCCCGGTCGTCGTCGAGATCGACCACAGCGGCGCCGGTCCCGACCAGGTGACCGTGGAGGTGTCCGCGTACCGCGACGGACGGCGCCGGCCGGTGGGCGCCCGCCGGCTGCCGCGCACCGGGGTGCGGGCCTGGGTGCAGGGCCGTATCGACGAGGCCGTCGCCCACCTCGCCCCGGACGCCGACGAGCTGGTGACGTTCGTCCTGCCGCGCGAGTGGCTCAACGAGGCGGTGGCGCACTGGGAGTGCGGCGCGGACGACAGCACACCCCTGGGCTGTGCCTACCCCCTCGTGGTGACCGACCGGGCCCGCCACCACAGCGGCCGGCTCCGCCACCAGTTGCGCAAGAAGTGGCGGAAGCTGGACGCCGGGGGCGGGGTGGAGGTGCACCGCGTCGAGTGCGGCACCCGGGAGCGCCCGCCGAGCCTGCGCAAGCGGCTGTGGGAGGTCGACGCGGGGCTCGCGGGCTTCGCGGCCCCGCCCACGGCGGCCCGTCCGCACTTCGAGGTCGGGCTCACCGTGCCCGTGCCGGTCCTGCTGTGGCCGCGGACCGGCGCCCCCTGCGCGGTGCACGAGGAGGCGTCCTGCCCCGACACCGGGCGCGCGGACGCGCCGCCCTGTCCCGGCACGGCCTTCCTGGACCAGCTCGCCGTCTCCCTCGCCGGGGTGCCGCCCGCCGAACTGCCCCGGCACATCATGTCGTTGCGGATGACCGCGGACGCCGCCGACGAGCCCGACCGGCACTGGGCGAGGGATGTGCAGCTGCTCTGGGACGACCCGCGCTGCTTCCCCGAGACCACCGCGAGCCTGCACTCGCCCGTCGCCTGACCGACCGCACGACCGCCCCGCACGGAAGAGAAAGAGCCCATGCCCCTGTGGCCCGTCTACACCGGTACGACCGAGCCGCACGACGGCATCACCGAGCTGCCCGCGCCGCCGCCCTGGCGGGCCTTCGACGGCGGGCCGGTGCTCCCGGCGCCGGAGGCGGCCGCCGACGCCGCCGCCGTCTCCCCCGACCGCACCCACCGCGCCGAGACCTACCAGGCCACGCCGGAGACGGTCCAGCTGGTCAACGCGGCCCTGTATCTGCGGCGCCCGCTGCTGGTCACCGGCCCGCCCGGCACCGGCAAGTCCTCGCTGGTGTACGCGGTCGCCCGGGAGCTGCGGCTCGGCCCGGTGCTGCGCTGGAACGTCACCAGCCGCAGCACCCTGCACGACGGCCTCTACCAGTACGACCCGCTCTCCCGGCTGTACGCGGCCCGGCAGGAGGCCGCCGGGACGCACCGGACGGGCGGCGCGTCCGGCGCCGACGACGGGTCGGGCGTCGACGACGGGTCGGGCGTCGAGCACCACTTGCGCCTCGGCCCGCTGGGCACCGCCCTCCTGCCGTACGACCGTCCCCGCGCGCTGCTCATCGACGAGATCGACAAGAGCGACCTCGACCTGCCCAACGACCTGCTGAACGTGCTGGAGGAGGGCCAGTACGAGATCCCCGAGCTGGTGCGCGCCTCCCGGCTCGCCCCGGACGGCGTCGCCGAGGTGCTGGCCGACGGCACCGACGAGCGGGTCCCGGTGGTCCGCGGCCGGGTCCGCTGCCGGGCCTTCCCGTTCGTCGTCCTCACCAGCAACGGCGAGCGCGAGTTCCCGCCCGCCTTCCTGCGCCGCTGTGTCACGCTGCACCTGCGGCAGCCGGACGACCGGCACCTCGCCGAGATCGTCCGCGCCCACCTGGGCGAGCCCGACGACTACGCCCGGAGCCTGATCGACCGCTTCCTGACCCGGTCGGGCGTCGGCGACCTGGCCACCGACCAGCTCCTCAACGCGATCTACCTGGCCCGCTCCGCCGACCTGGACGCCGAGTCCCTCGACCAGCTGGCCGAACAGCTGATGCCGTACCTGGGGCAGAGCGCGCCGTCCGATGTCTTCTGACGCCGCCGGCTCCCCGGACCCGCTGGTCCGTCTGGCCGACGTGCTGGCCGAGGCGGCCCGGGGAGCCCGCCCGACCCCGCTGGAGCTGGCCGAAGTGCTGTGGCTGGCCCGGCGGATGAGCCCGGACGCCGGTGCCGGGCCCGCTGCCGGCGGCTCCGGCGCCACCGGCTCCGTCCCCGCCGGGCCGGACGTGCCGCGGCAGCCGCCGCCGTCCGCGCCATCACCTCCGTCGCCGCCGGCACCGCCGTCGCCGTCGGCCGGGCGGCCGCCGCCCCCGCCCGGGGAGCCGCGGGCGGAACCCGCCGCGCCGCCCTCCCGGGTGCCCCTGCACCTGCCCGCCCGCCGTCCCGCCCCGGCGGCGGACCGCCCGCACGCCGGGCTGCTGGCCCCGGCGCCCCCGATGCTGCGCCACCCGCTCGCCCTGCAACGCGCGCTGCGCCCGCTGGCCCGCCGCACCGACGCGCCCGTCGGCCATGAACTCGACGAGCGGGCGACCGCCGACCGCATCGCCCGGCTGGGCGCCGACCCCGCGTGGTGGCTGCCGGTGCTGCGCCCCGCCCGGGAACGGTGGCTGCGGCTGAACCTGGTGTACGACGCCGGCCCCACCATGCCGGTCTGGCGTCCCCTGGTCCGCGAACTGCACACGGTCCTGGCCCAGTCGGGCGCGTTCCGCACGGTCGGCCTGTACGCCGCCGCCGCGGACGGCACGGTGCGCGGCCCGGACGCGCTCGCCCCCGCCGACGGCCGTACCGTCACCCTCCTGATCAGTGACTGCATGGGTCCGCAGTGGCGGCAGGGCCCGGCCGGCACCCGCTGGTACGCCACCCTGCACCGCTGGGCGCGGCGGATGCCGCTGGCCGTCGTCCAGCCGCTGCCCGAGCACCTGTGGCGGGACACCGCCCTGCCCGCCGCCCCCGGCACCCTGTCCGCCCCGCACCCCGCGGCCCCCTCGGCGGCGCTCACGTTCACGCCGTACGAGCGGCCCGAGCGGCCCGGGCACCCCTTGGGCGGGGGCGGCGTCCCGCTCCCCGTGCTGGAGCCGGAGCCTCGCTGGCTGGCGCACTGGGCCGGGCTGCTGACCACCCCGGGCGGTGCCGAGTTCCCCGCCGCGGTCGCCGAGCTGGGCCGTCCGCTGCCGGCGGACGCCGAGGACCGTACCGACGTCGGCGCGCTGTCCGCCGAGGAGCTGGTGCTGCGGTTCCGCGCGACCGCCTCGCCCGAGGCGTTCCGGCTGGCCGGCCATCTCGCGCTGGGCCGCCCCGACCTGCCGGTCATGCGCCTGGTCCAGGCCGCGGTCGAACCGGACCCGCGCCCGCAGCACCTGGCCGAGGTGGTCCTCAGCGGCATGCTCGCCGCCGTACCGGGCGGCCCGCCCGGCTCCTACGCGTTCCGGGACGGCGTGCGCGAGCTGCTGCTGCTCGGACTGCCCCGCTCCGAGCGCCACCGCACCGCCGGACTGCTGAGCCGGATGGGCGAGTTCATCGACCGCAGCGCGGGCCGGGCACCGGGCGAGTTCCGCGTGTCGGTCCCGTCCGCGCGGGGCGCGGGGACGGCCGTGGAGGGCGATCCGTTCGCCACGGTCCGCGCGGACAGCGTGCGACGGCTCGGCGCGGACGGCGACGGCGGCCTGTTCGCGGGGCGGTACCGGCTGCTACGGCCGGTCGGGGCCATGGGCTGGTCCGCCGAGGACACGCACCGCGCGGACGCCCCCGTCGTGCTGCGCGGCTATCCGCCGGACCGGCCCCGCGCCGCCTTCGCCGACCTGTGCCGGCGGCTCGCCGAGGTGCGCCACCCCCGGATCGCACCGGTCCTGGACCACGGCTTCGAGAACGGCACGCCCTATCTGGTGCGGGAGTCCGTCACCGGCACGACGCTGCGGGAGCGCCGGGAGGAGACGGGCGGAGAGCTGCCCTCCGGGGAACTCCTCGCCCTGCTCCCGCGGCTGGCCGAGGCGGTCCTCGCGCTGTACGCGCAGGACGGACCGTGGGGCGTGCCGGACCCGCGCTCCGTCGTCCTCACCCCGGGCGGGCCGGTGCTGACCTGCCTCGACTCCGCGCCCCTGGTCCCCGGGGGCCGCGCGGCGGCCCTCCGGGCGCTCGGGGAGATCGTCCGCGGCCTGTACCGGGACCGCTCCGACGGCCTCGGCGCGACGCTGGACGCGGCCGTCGCCCGGCTCCTCTCCGGCGGCCCGGAGACCCAGCGGCAGGGCGCCGGAGCGCTGCTCGCCCTGGACGCGGACCCGGCCCCGCTCGGCGTGTCCCTGCTCGGCCCGCTGCGGGTCACCCGCGACGGCCGGCCGCTCGCCGTCACCGACCCCCACGACCAGGCCGTCCTGTGCATGCTGCTGCTGCGCGAGGGCCGGCCCGTCACCGAGGCGGAACTGTCCGCCGGGATCTCCGACCGGCCCGGGACCGGCTCCCCCTCCGCGGGTACGTGCCTCGACCGGCTCCGCCCGCTGCTCGGCCCGTATCTGCGCACCACCGGTGACGGTCACGCCCTGCGCCCCGACCGCCTCACCTCCCCCGACGCCGCCGGCCCGCCCGGCTCCCCCGGCGCCGACGCCGACGCCGACGCCGACGCCGTCGATGTATTCCGCTTCCGCCGGCTGGCCGCCGGGGCCGAACGGGCCCGGGCCGCCGGGGAGCCGGCCCGCGCCCGCGGCCTCGCCGCCGAGGCGGTGGAGCTGTGGCGCGGCGAGCCCCTGGCCGGTGTCCCGGGCCCGGCCGCCCGGGAGGTCCGGGAAGAACTGGAGGCCCTGCGCCGGGCCCTCGAAGCGCTCGCGGCGCCCCCGGCCGAACCCCCCGCCGACCGCCCCGAGATCCTCTTCACGGCCGACGGGCTGACCGGGCGGCCGGAAGCCCGCGTGACCCTGGAGGCCGCGGTGCACGAGATCCTCGCGCGCGGCTTCGTCAGCCCCCGCCGGTACGAGGTGGCCGTCCGCCCGGACGGCTATCTGGTGCGGACCGGGCCCGGTGCCTATCTGCTGCCCGTCCTCGCCGCCGTGCTGCGCGAACTCCCCCCGGCCCTCGCCCGGTTGAGTGATCCGCCGCGGCTCCGGGTGACGTTCGGGCAGCCGTCCGTCCGGCCCCCGGAGCCGGCCGCGGACGTCACGGTCGTCGTACCGCCCGCGCTGTACGACGAGTTCGCCGCCAGCTCCGCCGCCCAGCGCTCCCACCGCTTCCGGCCGCTCTTCCCCGACGGCTCCCCGGACAGCCCGCCGGCCGCCTGGTACTGCCTCCTCGGGCCGCGGGCCGCCGAGCCCGGCGAACGCGACCTGGTACGGGGCCCGTTCATCACGCCCGACCTGCGCGAGCTGGGCGTCCCCACGCCGGGCCGCACGGCCGTCGTGCACACCCGGGCCGGCGGCCCGCTCACCCTGCTCGACCCGATCCAGCCCTACGGCAAGCGGCCGGTCCGCCCGGAGACGTACTACTCGGTCGACCTCACCCCGCACGAGACCCGGCGGATCGTGTCCCTGCCCAGTTCCGGCAAGGGCGCGTTCACGGCCGCGGTGATGCTGTCCTGGCGGGTGGCCGACCCGGTCGCCTTCGTCCGCGGTGAGCGCACCGGTGTCCCCGGGCTGCTGCTGGAGCACCTGTGCGCCGCGGCGGCGCCGCTCACCCGCCGCCATCCGCTGCGCCGCGCGGGCGCCGCCCAGCGGGCGGTGAACACGGGCGTGACCGACTGGCCGGTGCCGGGGCTGGCGGTGTCGTACACCGTGCGGCTGGCCCCGGAGTGGGCGCCGGTGCCCGCGGCCGAGCCACCGGTGCCGTCCCGCCGGCGGCTGACCGCCCTCCTCGCCGACGCCGAGACGGTCCTGGTCGGCTTCGAGGGGCCGCTCGCCCGGCTGTTCACCGCGCACACCGCGCGGGAGGCGGTGCTCGACCTGCTGGCGGTCGTGAGCGAGCACCGCGATCCGCAGGACGCGCTGGCGGGCCGGTCGCTGCCCGTCGCGAGCGCCACCGGCCGGGAGGCGTTCGCCCATCCGCTGGACCTGCTGCGGGCCTTCGCGCACGACCGGCTCGGCCCCCTGCTGAGGACCCGCCTCGACGCCCTGGAGCTGCGGGCCGTGCCCGACGCGCCCACCACGCACCGCGCCCTGCCCCTGGTCCGCGCCGTGCACCACTCCGGCCGACGCGTCAGCGTGGTGACGGACGTGTCCACCCCGGCCGTGCACCGCTGTCTGGAGCCCCACCGCCTGCCTTTCGCGGGCGTCCACGGCCGCCGAGACGACCTCGGTCTGCTGACTCCGCACCCGGACTGCCTGCTGCGCGCCCTGGACGCCGTCGGCACCCCCGCCCGCGGCGGTGTGCTGATCAGCTCCTCGGTCGCCGAACTCACCGCCGCCCAACAGCTCGGCCTCCGCTTCATCGGCTACGCCCCCAACCCGGCCGGGCGCCGACGTCTGCGCGAGGAGGGCAGCGAGGTCACCGTCTCCTCCCTGGAACCGCTGCTGGAGGCCATCCGCACGGCCTGAGGCGGCCGACACTCCGGTACGGCCCGGGGAATACGCCCGTTCGGCGGCACCCCGCCCGGCCGTCCACAGCGGGCGTCCGCTCCCGGCCCCGCACAGGATGCCAGTGAGCCCGCCGAACAGGCGGGGCCCGCAAGGCCCGCGCACTCGGGAGGATCCGCCGTGACCGTCAGCCTGGAGCAGTTGCGCCGCTGCCACTTCGCCGTCGACCTGGGCGCGGCCCGCACCCGGGTGTACGTGCGGGGCGTCGGTCTGGTGGTGGACCAGCCCTCGGCCGCGGCCGTGAACACGCGCACCGGCGCGCTGATCGCCGTGGGCGAGTTCGCGGAGCGGATGACGGGACGCACCCCGGACTACATCAAGGTCGTACGGCCCGTCTCCGGTGGCACGGTGGTCGACATCGAGATGGCCCAGCGCATGCTGCGGCACCTGCTGGGCGACAAGACGCGCCGGATGCTGCGCCGCAAGCCACGGTTGCGGGCGGCGGCCTGCGCCCCGCACGCCGCCGATCCGCTGGCGCGGCGGGCGACGATCGAGACGCTGGCCGGACTGGGGGCGCGCCGGGTGGAGCTGGTGGACACGCTGATCGCCGCGGCGGTGGGGTGCGGGCTGCCGGTGGAGCGGCCCGAGGCCACCATGATCATGGTGTGCGGGGCGGCGGCCACCCAGGTCGCGGTGCTCTCGCTGGGCTCCTTCGTCGCCGCCGCGCGCGTTCCGGTGGGCGGCGAGGCCGTGGACCACGCGGTCGTGCAGCACCTGCGGCACCAGCACGCGCTGATGCTGCCCACCCAGTCGGTACGGCCGCTCCAGCTGGCCCTGTCCGGCAACGGGATCACCGAGCACGGCCCGGCGTCGGCGGAGATCCACGGCCGGGACGTGGTCACGGGGCTGGCCCGCAGTGTGCGGGTGGACACCGCCGCCGTGCGCGAGGCGATCCAGACGCCGCTGACGGCCGTCCTGGACGGCATCGGGCAGGTGCTGCGCGACTGCCCGCCCGATCTGGTGGCCGACCTCGCCGACCGCGGGATCACGATGGTCGGCGGCTCGGCGCTGCTGCCGGGGTTCGACCAGATGCTGCGGGAGGCCACCCGGATGCCGGTGCACATCGCCGAGCGCCCGGACATCTGCGCGGCCCAGGGCCTGGGCGCCATGCTGGAGGGCCGCATCGAACCGCTGGTCCTGAACCCCCTGGCCGCCTGACCCGGCGCGGCCCCGGCCGGCCGCCGCCGTGCCCGTGGCCCGCCGTGACCGCCGTCACCCGGGGCGGCGGCCCGGCTCGTCGGGGTCCCGCCGTCCCAGGTGGCAGCGGATGGTCGTGCCCTCGGGCCCGGTGTGCGTGCGCACCAGGTCCGCCAGCAGGTTGACCAGCAGCAGCCCGCGTCCGCCGCGCTGGTCGCGGGCGGCGGGGCGGCGGCCGGCCAGCGGGTCGGTGAGGCGGCCCCGGTCACGGACCTCGCACAGCACGGACCCGTCCTCGGGCCACACCGTGAGCGTGCCCGTCCCGCCGCCGTGGACCACGCTGTTGGTGGTCAGCTCCGCGGTGATCAGCGCCAGGTTCTCCAGGGCGAGGCCGGTCAGTCCCAGCCGGGCGCCGTGGTCGGTGGCCAGGTGCCGGACGGCGGACAGCGAGGCCGCGTCGAAGGCGGCGCCGAACGCCTGGGGACCGGCGTCGGGGGCGGGCGGCAGCGGCACGTTGTAGCGGGCGATGACGCCCTCGGGGTCGTAGGCCGCGCTGGTGCGCCCGGTGCCGGACCCGGCCGGGACGACGAGCGGGTGGGTGGCAGCCGCGTCGGCGAGCGCCCGCTCGTCCAGGCGGGCGGTGTCGTACGGGCACAGGATGGTGACCTCGCGGCCCTGGAACGCCACGTTGATCAGCGCCTCGTGCTGGGCGCAGGCCGGGTACTCGGCCGGGCGGCGGCCCGCCCAGACGGGCTCGCCGATGATCCGGACCCGCCGGCCGGGGGGCTGCCCGTCGGCGAAGGCGCGCAGCACGCCGGGGATGATCCGGCCGGGGTTGCGGCCGGCCTCCCGCATGTCCAGGAACCGCACGGCGGCGCCGTCCGCGCCCAGTTCGTCCCGGATCAGCCGCAGGTTCTCCCCCGGGACGGCGACCGCGACCGGTTCGTCCGCGGCCAGCGCCGCACGGACGAACGGCACCGTGCCGGCCAGGTACTCCCGCGCGTCACCGTAGAACAGCGCGGGATGCACGAACGGTTCCAGGGGTTCGACCACCCTGGTCATGACGACGACACCTCGATTCCCGGGAGACCGGGCCACAGCAGCTCCAGTACGCGCGGCAGGGAACGCGGCGGCCGGTCCAGCACCAGCCGGCCGCGGCCGCCGAGGCTCCGGGCGGCGTCCGCCAGCGCGCCGGCGCCCGCGACGTCGACGAAGGTCACCGCGGACAGCTCCAGGTGGTACACGTCCCCGCCGCCGCGGACGGCCCGCTCCAGCGCGCGCTCCCAGACATCGCGCGTGGACAGGCTCACCTCGCCCGCGGCCCGGAACCCGGTCCGCCCGGTCAGCGGGTACACGTCGAGCCGCGGCGCCGCGGGCGCCGGCCCGGATCCGCTCACGCCCTCTCCCAGCCGCACGGGTACACGTGTGCCCCGTATCCGTCCGCGCTCCCCTCGGCCCGCCGAATCAGTACGGCAGCACGCGTCCCGAGGGCGTCCTGCGGTCGATCTCCTGCCCGCGCGGGGCGGCGGGCCGCCGGCTGACACGTACCCGGATCCGACGGTCCATGACGACCTCCTCCTGACGGCGACGCCCGGCTCTGCCACACCGGTAGGAGGTCCGTGCCCAGGACGTGGCCGGTTCAAGCCTGGTCGGCGTCAAGTCGCGCGACCGGCGGGGCGGTTGCCACCGTCTCCGCACCGGATCAGGTACCGGGTGAGGACCGGGTCGAGCTGGGCGATCCAGTCGATGAGCCGGCCTCGCGGCGGGCGTTCGGCTCGCAGGAGTACACGCCGCCGTCCCGCAGTCCGACGACGAGCGTCAGGCGGTTGCCGCGCCGGGCGCGTTCGACGCGCGCGATCTCGTGCCACGGGAAGTCGGCCGCGGCGGCGCCCACTTGGAACAGCACGCCGGCCGCGTTGACGACCACGCCGGAGTCCGCGTCGGCGAGCACGACCCCCGGGGTGTCGTACGGCAGCGGCGGCCCGAAGCCGTAGGGGCCCGGCGACGGTGCCGCGGGCGGCGCGGGCGGAAGCGGGTGGGCGGCGGACTGTGCGGACACCGCCCGCGGGGGCGTCATCGCAGCGGGCGGCGCGGTGAACGCCCGTGGGGGCGTGGCGGGGGCCGGGGCGCGGTGAACACCCGTGGGGGCGCGGCGGGGGCCGGGGGCGCGGCGGCGGGCCACGAGGGTGGCACGGGCCGTGCGGGCGGCACGGGCGGTGCGGGTCGTGCGGGTCGTGCGGGTCGTGCGGGTCGTGCGGGCGGAACGGGGCCGGGCGGCACGGGTGTTCCGCCCGGAACCCCCTGACGGACGGTGGGCGGTCAGCGGGCGGCCCGCGGTGCCCGGCCCGCGAGGAAGGCCAGCGCCACGGCGGCCTCGCAGGCGATGCCGGTGGCGAGCACCTCCTCGTCGACGGCCATGCGGGACGAGTGCAGCGACGGCGCCTCGTGCGGGGCGAGGCCCGGCGGGCAGGCGCCGAGGAAGGCGAGGGCGCCGGGGACGGCCCGCAGCACGTAGGAGAAGTCCTCCGCCGTCATCGGCGTGGCCGGCATGACGTCCACCGCCCCGGTGCCGAGCGCGTTCCCGGCGGCGCGCAGGACGAGGTCGGTGAAGTCGGGGTCGTTGACGGTGACCGGGTAGCCGGGTGTGACGGTGGCCTCCGCCGTCGCGCCGTGCGCGGCGGCCACCCCGCCGGCGACCCGGGCGATGGTCTCGTGCAGCCGCCGCCGGGTCGGCTCGGACAGGGTGCGCAGGGTGCCGGCCAGTTCCGCGGTGTCCGGGATCACCCCGGCCGCGGTGCCGGCGGTCAGCCGGGTGACGCTGAGCACGGCGCTGTCGTCGGCGGCCACGCCACGGGTGACCGCCGTCTGGAGGGCGAGCACGATCTCGCAGGCCACCGGCACCGGGTCGCAGGTGGTGTGCGGTGCCGAGGCGTGCCCGCCGCGCCCCCGGACGAGGACCCGGAACCGATCGGAGGCGGCCATCTGCGGTCCCGGACGCAGCCGTACCGCGCCCGCCGGCAGGTTGGGCTGCACGTGCAGGGCGAAGGCGGCGTCGGCGGTGGCGCCGGACGCCTCCAGCACCCCCTCCTCGATCATGTGGCGGGCTCCGTGCTCGCCCTCCTCGCCGGGCTGGAACATGAACACCACGCGTCCGGGAAACCTCTCGCGCCGCGCGGCGAGCAGCCGCGCGGCACCGACCAGCATCGCCATGTGGACGTCGTGCCCGCAGGCGTGCATCAGCCCGGCGGTCCGCGAGGCGAACGGCAGTCCGGTGTCCTCGGTGACGGGCAGCGCGTCCATGTCGGCACGCAGCAGGATCGTCGGGCCGTCGGCCGCCCCGGTGAGGACCGCGGTCACCGAGGACAGGGCGCGGCCGGTGCGGATCTCCAGGCCGAGGCCGTCGAGCGCGTCCAGGACCAGGCGCTGGGTGGCCGGCAGGTCCAGGCCCAGTTCCGGGCCGCGGTGCAGGGCGCGGCGCAGGGCGACCGCTCCGGGTGCCAGCCGGCGTGCCTCCTCCAGCAGGGCCGGGCCGGCGGCGGCCTCCGGGGTCTCGGGGCGGGGGGCTTGGGACGCAGCGGTCATACGGCCGTTCTCCTTCCCGGGGCCCGGCCCCGGGGGCGCGGCCCGCGGCGGCGGACGAGGAGCTGGTGCTCCCCCCACCGTAGGGACGGCGGCGCCGGCCGGACAGTCCCGACCCACCGGTTCCGGCTTTTCGGGGCGGAGCCGTGCGCGACGGACAGCGGGGACGTCAGCCCCTCGCCCGGGCGCGACCGGTCAACCGCGCCTCGGCGCTCACCGCTCGACCGCGCGCGAGGTCTTCCGGCCGCAGTCGTAGAGGGTGAAGCTGCCGTCGGCGCGGCGGCCGTAGGCGGTGGGGCGGACCGGTGCGCAGTGGGACTTCACCCAGGTGGTGGCGGGCGTGGTGGGGCGCCGGGTGGTGAGCAGGGCGAAGCGGAGCTGATGGGTGGTGACGAGGGTGCCGAGCTGCCGGACGGTGGGGAAGGGGGTGTTGCCGGTGAAACCGCCCATGACGAGTATGGGCTCGGAGCCGGCCCGCAGCAGGGGCTCCGCCGAGTAGGCGGCCTGGGTGGCGAGCAGGTACTTCTCGCCGTGGCGGTGCGCGGTGAGGTAGTCGAGCAGGGCGCGGTCGCGGGTGCTGGGCTCGTCGAGCCCGATCCTGCGGACGGGGGCGCGGTGGTGGACGGCGTCGTGGTAAGCGCTGCCGACCGGGCCCGCCATCGGCGTGATGGGGGCGCCGGCGTAGGACGGGTCGAGACAGGCGACGGCCCAGCCGGCCGGTACGACCAGCATGGCCGCGATCCCGGCGGCCAGGGCGGTGTGCACCATGCGGCGGGGCGTGCGCGGCCCGCGGGTCCACAGGCCGAGCGCGCCGCACAGGGCGAGCATCACGGCGAGCGGCAGCAGCCAGGAGACGAACCGGGTCGGCCGGTCGAGCACCAGCGCCCACACGACCGTGAGCACGATCGCCGACGGCAGGGCCGCGCGCCGCGGACCGCGCGCCGCGTACTCGGACCAGAAGAGCGCGAGCCCGCCGCCGGTCAGCGCGGCGAGGGCCGGGGCGATGACGGCGGTGTAGTAGGCGTGGTTGCCGCTGGAGGTGCCGAACGCCACGACGTGCACGGCCAGCCAGCCGCTCCAGAGCAGGAAACCCGTGCGCAGCGGGTCGGTCCGCGGTCGCCGGGCACGCCATACGACGCCCAGCACCGCGGCGAGCACGGCGAGCGGCAGGAACCAGGCGACCTGCGGGCCGACCGTGTGGTTGACCAGCATCCCCCAGCCGGTGTTCGTGGTGGTGCGGCTGGCGGCGGTGCCCTGGACGGCGCCGAGCGTGCCGGAGTCGCCGGCGAAGCGGCTCAGGCCGTTGTAGGCGAAGACCAGGCTGAACGGGTTGTTGTCGGAGGTGCCGTCGACATAGGGGCGGTCGGCGGCGGGCGTCGCCCAGACGAGCAGTGTCCAGGAGCAGGAGACGGCCAGCGCGACCGCACCGCCGAGCAGGAGGCGCAGGGCCCGTTTCAAGGGAGTCCCGGGAGCGGCGAGTTGGTAGACGAGGGCGAAGGCCGGCAGCACCAGCCACGCTTGCAGCATCTTGGCCTGGAAACCGAGCCCGACCCAGACGCCGCAGGTGATCAACGGCAGCAGCCGCCCGGTGCGCACCGCCTTCTGCAGCGCTCCGGCGGCCAGCACCAGCAGCAGGGTGAGCGCGGTGTCCGGGAGGGTGGCCCGGTTGACGGCCACGGTGACCGGGGTGAGGGTGAGCGTCAGCGCGGCGAGCAGCGCGGCGAACGGCCCGGCCCAGGACCGTACGATCCCGTGCAGCAGCCAGACGGTGAGCACGCCCTCGACGACCTGCGGCAGCGCGACCGCCCAGGTGTACGGGCCGTAGTACCGGACGGCGGCGGCCTCGGGCCACAGGGCGCCGGGCAGCTTGTCGACGGTGATCGAACCGCTGGGGTCGAGGCTGCCGAAGAGGAAGGCGTGCCAGTTGGTGGCCATCGACCGGGCCGCCGCGCTGTAGAACGGGTGGATCGCGGCGTGTCCGATGCCCCATCCGTACAGCACCGCGGCGAGGACGAGCACCGCGAAGAGTGCCGGTTGCTCCCAGTGGGGGGCGGTCGCCGGCCAGCGGAAGCGACGGGTCGCCGCGGTGTGGAGACGGTTCAGGCCGGTGGGCCGGGCGGCCGGGATCGTGGCGATGGCGGTGGTCCTCGGATCGGCGGTGGAGCGGCTGGTCACAGACGGCGGGCGGAGGAGCGGCGGGTCACAGACGGCGGGCGGCCCGGAAGCCGCGGGCGTAGAAGTCGGTGCCGTCCAGCAGCGAGTGGCCCGACAGGTCGCCCATGGTCGGGCCGTTGGCGGCGGAGCGGCTGGAGTAGAAGCGGGGGCGGCCCCGGTCGTCGAGGCCCAGGTACATGCCGCAGTGGTCGATCAGCTTCGGCCGTTCCTTGATGATGCTGAAGAAGACGAGGTCGCCGGGTTGCAGGATGCTCAGGTCGGTGGGCGCCTCGCCGGTGACGGGGATCAGCAGGCGGCCGGGGCCGTGGGCGGCGATGGCGAAGGCGCGACGCGGCAGGCCGGCGCCCTCGGTATTGGTGCCGCGCAGGGGGATGCCCATGCGGTAGCCCCACACCAGCCGTTGGAAGCCGGAGCAGTCGACGTCGCCGTAGCGGGCCTTCTCCGGCAGCGCCCGCGTGCCGTCCGGGAAGGTCCAGGGGATGCCCAGGTAGTCGTAGAAGTCGGACCGTTCGCTGTGGTAGCCGAAGTCCAGGGGGTCGCTGACGCCGCGGTCGCGTGGGCCGTAGTGCGCGGTGCCCGCGTAGCGCACACCGGCGGCGTCGTGCTTGTCGGGCGCCCCGGCGCTGCTGTACTCGAACGCCACCGCGAACACGTCCGGGCTGGTGTCGCCCAGCGTCCTGGTGAACCAGCCCTTGAACCAGGCCGTCCTCTCCATGCCCCGTTGCCACTCGTGCGGCAGCACCCGGACCCAGACGTCCGTGGTCACCGTGGCGGTGGTGGTCCTCGGCTCGCTGAAGGTGCGGGTGGGACCGGTGAGTACGGCGGTGCGGGCGCCGTCGGTGAAGGTGGCGAGGGTGCCGCCGTCGGCGGCGCGGACCAGGGTGCGGTCGGGTGCGGACAGCCGCTCGAAGGTATGGCCGCTCCCGCCGGCCCGGCTCACCGGGCCGGCGCCCGCACCGGCGCGGTCGTCGCCGCCACCGCGCCCGAGGCGGTCCCAGGCACACCCGCCGGCGATCCCGGCGGCGGCCACTGACGCGATCGTCCCGAGCACGGCCCGGCGCGTCGCGCGGCCGGGCCGGTGACCAGCTTCGTCGTACATGATGCCGGGCTCCTGAGGGTGAGGGGGGAGGCGGACGCCGGTGGTTCAGCCGGTGGGCAGGGCGCCGAGCAGCAGCCCGGCGACCAGCACCACGTACGTGACCAGGGTCACCGCCGTGGTCGAGATGAGGGTGGCCGCGGGGGGCTGGCGGACCAGTTGGTAGGAGATCAGCCCGGGCACGATGAAGCCGACCGTCTGGGACGTGTACAGCAGCGGGAACTCGTGGCTGAGGGCGAGCGTGAGAGTGGTCTGCGTCATCACCGCGCACAGCACCACCGCGGCGAACAGCCTCTTGCCGTAGAGGATCACATTGCGTTGCAGGACCTTCGTCAGGAGGAACGTGAACAGGGAGACGCCGACCGTCAGCACGGCCATCTGGACGTCGGTGACGAGCATGAGGGCGACCCAGCCCGGCGTGATCATCCCGCCGGGCGAGAGATTGGTGGTCAGGTAGCAGACGAGCGAGAAGACCAGCCCGAGGGCGATCCCGAGCGCGGCCGTCTGTGCGGTCAGGTGGGCGGGGATCACTTAAGGGTTCCTCGTGGACTCGTACGGATTCTGCGGCTCCCGGACCCCGTCGGGCACGGCGGCGGGCACCTCCTCGGAGTCGTCCGGCCGCAACCGGGCGAGACACTCCAGGAGCCGCTCGCCCTGGCCGTGGATGTTCCCGATCGCCACCAGCGACGAGGCCAGGCCGAGTTCCGCGAGGATCGCCTTGGTCAGCTCCTCGGGATCGCGGCGGTCACCGCCGAGGTCCACCACCAGCCCGGTGAAGCCGGCCGGGATGGCGTCCTGGGCGCTCTTGGTCGGGTGGCCGATCAGGAAGACCGTCTCGGGGGCGAGTTCGGAGAGGAGCGCTCCCATCTGGCCGTTGCGCTCCACCCGGTCCGGGCGGCAGTTGACGACCACGCTGAGCGGCCGTCCGATCGCGCCGAGGTCCTCCAGCCGCTCGACGTTCATCAGTGTCGACTCGGGGTCGTTGGCGGCGAAGACGTTGGCGAACCGCAGCCGCTTGCCCTCGGGGGTCACGTAGCGTTCCACCGACAGCACACCCGGGTCGGGCGGCGCGTCCCACATGCCGCGCAGGGCGGTCTGCCGGTGCACGCCGAGCAGTTCGGCGACGGCGAGCGCGATCGCCACGTTCTCCTTGAAGGTGAACCAGCCGAAACCGCGCAGCTCGGCGTCGGTCACCGACTCCGGATCGACCACGACCAGACGGCAGTTCCGCTTGTCCGCCTCCTCCTGGAGGATGTGCAGCCGGTCCTGCTCCGCCGTCACGCACACCCCGCCCACCGGCATCGAGCGGGAGAGCGAGCGGGCCACGTCGTCCAGCGTCGGGCCCATCTCCTCCAGGTGGTCCTCGCGGACGTTGCACAGCACGCCGATGGTGGAGCGGACCAGCTTCTCCTGGTTGACCTCCTGCAACGCCGGTGTCACCGCCATGCACTCGATCACCAGCGCGTCCGGCCAGTAGGCCGCCGCGCGTCGCACGATGCCGATCTGCTCGACGAGGTTGGAGAGGCCGAACTTACGGTACACGGGCTCCTCGGTGGCGTCGGGATGGATGAACCGGGCCGCGGTACCGGTGGTCTTGGCCACCGTGACCAGGCCGCCGCCGCGCAGCGCGCCCGCGCACAGCCGGGTGATCGAACTCTTGCCGCGGATGCCGTTGACCAGCACGCGCGTCGGTATCTGCTCCAGCGCTGCGAAGTGCCGCCGCTGCTCCAGGACTCCGGCGACCAGGAGCGCCGCGCAGCACAGCAGGAGCACGACGTAGAGGAAGAGCACGCCGATTCCGCCTTTTCACCACGGGGTTCTGTTCTCGTACCGCGACTGGGAGGGGATCACGGCGCGGCCGTATCCGCCCGCCCGGCCGCGTTGCGCCAGGGCCTGGCGGATCAGTTCCAGGCTGCGTGCGACCGAGCCGACCTCGTCGTGGAAGACCGGGTACAGCACCGTGCGGCGGTCGCCGCCGGCAAGCCGCTCGGCGGCCAGGGCGACCGCGCGCAGCGGCCGGATCACCACGACGTACAGCCAGCCCAGGCAGGCCGCTCCCACCGTGAGGCCGAGGATACCGACGGCCATGGTGCGTTGCCGGGCCTGTGTCGCGGGGAGCCGGAGTGCCGCCGCCGGCTCCGCGGTCACCACGTGCCAGCCGAGGCGGGCCGCCGGTCCGCTCTGCGCCACCGGCGCGGCGGCGTCGACGGACGGGCCGGCGGACGAGGCGAGCACCGCCGAGTTCGCGCTGCCCACGGTGCCCGGGGCACCGCGGGTGGCGCGGGCCAGGCCGGTCAGGCCGGTGTCGGGCAGCGCCTGGAAGGCGCGGTAGCCGACGCTCGCCGCCAGCACCTTGTCGTCGCCGTCCGTCATCCAGACGCTGCCCAGTTTCGGCCTGGCCAGCAGGGAGTTGAGCACGTTCACGTCGACCTCGCCGAAGAGGACCGCCCCGGCCGGCGCGGCCCGGCCGGCGCCGGCCGGGACCCGGGCGTAGGCGACGATCGCCGGGATGCGTCCCGAAGTGTTGACGGTGGCGATCCCGCTGCCGCCGGGCACGTGGACGCTGGTGCGCAGCGGTGTGTCACCCACCCGCAGCGTGATGTCGCCGGAGCTGTTCAGGAGGTACAGCGAGCGGTACGTCCCGCGGTCGGCGAGAGCGCGCCGCAGCACCTCGGTCCGGGCGGCACGGCTCTTCCCCGCGAGCCTGGCGGCCAGCTCGCCCACGTCGGTGTACGACTGGTCGAGCGACCGACGGATCCGGTTCGACACGATCTCGGTGCGCGCCTGCTGGTCGGCGACGACGGCGGCCGGGACCGCGGTCGCGGTGTCCACCCGGTTCAGCAGGAAGATCATCGGCACCGACCAGCCGGCGAGCAGCAGCACGGCGGCCACGGTCAGTGTCCTGTAGCCCGGTCCGCGAGGCGCCGGGAGGCTCTGCGGGCCGCTCTCGCCGAGCAGTTGCCGGCGCAGCGACTCCAGCGCCCGCCCGACCCGGGCCGACTCCCCGAAGCCGTCCACCGGGACCGGCCGCGCCAGCTCCTCGAACGCGCCGGGCCAGCGCCCGGCCGCGCCCCGGGCCAGGCGGCCCGCGGACAGGTACAGCCGCAGCAGCGGCCGCTGCACGGTGCGCCGCAGTACCCATCCGAGCAGCAGCGCGAGGCCGGTCAGCGCCCCCGCGGCCGTCAGCGCGACGCGCGTGTAGTCGGCGGAGGCGGTGGCGGTGGGCACCGCGCGGGAGGTGAGCACCGTCAGGCCGAGGCCATCGGTGTCGCCGCGGCCGGTCGCGGCGGCGACCTGGGCCCAGCCGACCACGGTGCGTTCGCCGCCCGGATCGGTGCGGGGCAGGCTCGCGGAGGCGTCGATCCGGTGTCCCGGCCTCTTCGCCGCGCGGGCCACCGCCGCGGGCAGACCGCTGTCGGCCGCGGCCGGCGACGCCGTGCCGCGGGCGGCCCGGCCGAGCACATGGCCGACGGCGTCGAGCATTTCGGCGCTGCGTCCGTCGCCGTAGGCCGTGAGGGCGGGGAGCGCACCGGAGACCACCAGCAGCCACTGCCGCTCGCTCCGGCTGCGGACCTCGGCCTGGTCCTCGTTGGCGTCCACACCCGGCGGGGCGAACCTGACCTTCGCGAAGTACAGCAGCCGCCGCTCGCCGCCCGAGGTCACCAGCCGCGGCGGGATCGCGCCGTGACCGGACGCCAGCGCTGTGACGTCCACCCCGGTCAGCGGTACCGGCTCGCCGTCGGCCGCCAGCGGACGGCCGGTGCGCGAGTCGAGCAGCGCACTGCCGAGGGCCTGCTTCCGGGCGGAGGCCAGCGCCTTGAGCACGGTCGTGGGAGTCGCCTCGCCGGTCGCCGTGTACGCCTCGACGGTGCGGCGCACCGTGCCCGCCTCGGCGCCGATGGAGGTGCCCACCGACAGCGCGGTGTCCGCGGCGATCTGCCGCTCCCCGTCCACCACGGCCTGCGGCACCCGCTCGGCGCGGATACCGCCGACGGCGACCGCGGTCACGGCGGCGATCACCGGCAGCAGCGCGATGAGCGAGGCGATCGGCGGGCGTACCCCGCCGAGCAGCGGCATGTCGGCGCGTCGGCGGGTTCGAGGCCGGTGCGGCGCTCGTATATCGGTGGGCAGGGCAGCAAACCCTCTCGCATCAGGCGCCCCTGAGCGCCGGAACGGTCGTCGCACACTTTAGCCGCGCAAGATCAGAGGTCAATCACACCTCGGATCTCGGCCCTCGCCGAAGTCCCGCAGCCGTCGGACGACTTCATCACGGACGCGGACGACGCCTTCAACCCGTGGCACGGGGAGCGGCAGAGCCGCACGCTCGTCGACCGGTCAGGAAAGGCGCGCGCGGAGCGCAACGAGGTCGTCCGCGAGCGGGGGCCTGCGGGGTCCCTTCGTCGTGGCCGGGGCCCGCCCGCCGGGGTGATCGCCGGGCGGGCGGAGAGGCGTCTCCAGGGCCGTCCGGGCGGCGTCCGCGCGGCGCGCGGGATGGGGCGGGCAAACGGTCCCGGGCCGGTCGAGCGGCCCCCTCGGCGTGGCAAGGGAACCGGCTCCGCCGCAGGTGAAAACGTTCCTGCGCCGAAGCCCTTCGGTGGGGCGGGTGGGACTCGAACCCACGGCCGACGGATTATGAGTCCGCTGCTCTAACCGGCTGAGCTACCGCCCCATAGCGGCGTGTCGCGTACATGTGTGCGCGCCGTCTGCCGCAGCATAGCCGCTCATACGATCTCCTGCTTCGGATGGTCGGCCGCCGTGCTGCTCATGACCTCGAGGACATCCCCGCAGGCGCGGCGGTTCCCGGGCACATGAAAAAGGACCCCGGAGGGGTCCTCGTTCAGCGCTCCCCCGACTGGACTCGAACCAGTAACCTGCCGGTTAACAGCCGGCTGCTCTGCCAATTGAGCTACGGAGGACCGAAGCTCCCCCGACTGGACTCGAACCAGTAACCTGCCGGTTAACAGCCGGCTGCTCTGCCAATTGAGCTACGGAGGATCGCCTCGTTGCATCGAACGCACCTACCTGGGTATTCGCCAGGGGGCGGGCGCTCGCTGCGACACATACATTAGCGCAAGCAGGGGGGTGCTCCGCCAATCGGTATCCCCCGGCGCCAGCGCCGCACCAGAGACTCACGCATCGGGAAGGGTGGCAGCCATGCGCTACCGGCTCACGTTCCTCGCCGGACTGGCCCTCGGTTACGTACTCGGCACGAGGGCCGGACGCGAGCGCTACGAGCAGCTGAAGAAGTCGGCCCGGCAGATCGCCCAGAACCCGGCGGTGCGCAACACCGCCGAGACCGCCGCCCAGCAGGGCCGCACCTACGCGGGCAAGGCCCTCCACACGGTCGGCGACAAGGTCGGCGACCGGGTCCCCGCGTCCGTGGCCCAGCGGGTCCGCTCCCTGCGGGAGCGCAACGTGGGCGGCGCGGCCGACGACGACTGGGGCACCAGCAACACCTGAGGGACCCCCTCCGGCCTCGGCCGGGGGCG
Organism: Streptomyces sp. NRRL S-31; assembly: GCF_000718775.1. Classification (GTDB taxonomy): domain Bacteria; phylum Actinomycetota; class Actinomycetes; order Streptomycetales; family Streptomycetaceae; genus Streptomyces. The sequence continues at coordinate 111,654 of NZ_JOCB01000004.1, read as the reverse complement.
CCCGGCTCGCGCGGCGACCGGGCGCCCCCGGCCGAGGCACGTCCGGCGATGCTGCAAAATTCTCGGCATGGGGATAGTCGCCGGCTTGGACAGCTCACCGGACTTCACGCGCATCGTGGTCTGCGACACGGACACCGGTGCCGTACTACGGCAGGGGTACGCCCCCCACCCGGTGGAGGGCCGGCCCAGTGACATCGACCCGCAGGCCTGGCTGCTGTCCCTGGGCGAGGCGGCGGGGGGCGGTCTGCTGGAGGGCGTGCAGGCCATCGGTGTCTCCGCGCAACAGAACGCGCTGATCGCGCTGGACGCCCAGGGCAACACCGTGCGCCCGGCCATGGCCGGCGGTGACAAGCGCGCCCAGGTGGCGGCGGCCGACCTGGTGGACGCGCTCGGCGGCCGAGGGGCCTGGGCGCAGGCGGTCGGCTGTGTGCCGCAGGCGGCCCAGCCGGTCACCAAGCTGCGCTGGCTCGCCAAGAACGAGCCGGAGAACGCGCAGCGGACCGCCGTGCTCCTCCAGGCCCACGACTGGCTGGTGTGGCAGCTGCTCGGACGGCCCGTGCGGCGGACCACCGACCGCGGCGGGGCCTCCGGCACCGGGTACTGGTCGGCGGCCACCGGCGGTTACCGGCCCGACCTGGTCGAGCTGGCGCTCGGCCACCAGGCGGTGCTGCCGGAGGTGATCGGCCCGGCGGACGCGGCCGGTACGACCCCGGAGGGGCTGCTGATCTCCGCCGGCACCGGGGAGACCATGGCCGCCGCGTTCGGGCTCGGCATCGGCCTGGGGGACGCGGTCGTCTCGCTCGGGGCCTCCGGGTCCGTGATGGCCGTGCACCCCGAGGCGCTCGCCGACCAGTCCGGGATGATCACCTCCCTCGCCGACGCCACCGGCATGCACCTGCCGGTCGTCACCACCCTGAACGCCGTGCGCGCCCTGCGCGGCACCGCCGAACTCCTCGGCCTGCCGGACCTGGAGAGCCTGTCGGAGCTGGCGATGAAGTCCACGCCGGGGTCGCACGGGCTGGTGCTGCTGCCGTACCTGGAGGGCGAGCGGACGCCCAACCTGCCGCACACCGCGGGCACGCTCTCGGGGCTGCGGCGCGAGTCGATGAAGCCCGAGCACCTGGCGCGGGCGGCGTTCGAGGGCATGCTGTGCGGACTCGCGGACGCGCTGGACGTGCTGCGCGGGCGGGGCGTGGAGGTGCGGCGGATCTTCCTGCTCGGCCCGGCCGCCGAGCTGCCCGCCGTACAGGTCGCGGCGCCGTCGCTGTTCGGCGCGCAGGTCGTCGTACCCCAGCCGGCGGACTACGCGGCGATCGGCGCGGCCCGGCAGGCGGCCTGGGCGCTCGGGGTGTCGCAGGGCACCGTCGATCCGCGCACCCCGCCGGCCTGGCAGGGCGCGGCGGCGCAGGTGCTGGAGCCGGGCGAGGACCTGGCCGTCGGGCAGGCGGTGCGGCAGCAGTTCACCGCGGTGCGGGAGCAGACCCACCCGGGGGCGTTCCACTCGTGAGCGGACACGGTGGGGCGTAACACCGCGCATCAGCAAGGGCGCAGGCGCGCGCCCCGCCGGGTTAATCGGTTGGGGTAACGCGGGTGGAGTGTCCGACGATAGGGGCCAGGGGCAGCCGACCAGGCCCCTGTCGCCGACTCCGAGAGACGTAGCGTGCTCATACGACTTCTACGGACCTATCTCAGGCCCTACAAGAAACCCATCACCCTCCTGGTGGTGCTCCAGTTCCTCCAGACCTGCGCCACCCTCTACCTGCCCACCCTGAACGCGGACATCATCGACGAGGGCGTCGTGAAGGGTGACACGGGTTACATCCTGTCCTTCGGCGCCCTGATGATCGGCATCTCGCTGGCTCAGGTCGTGTGCAACATCGGTGCCGTGTACTACGGCGCCCGCACCGCCTCCGCGCTCGGCCGGGACGTGCGCGGTGCCGTCTTCGACCGGGTGCAGTCCTTCTCCGCGCGTGAGGTGGGTCACTTCGGGGCGCCCTCGCTCATCACCCGTACGACGAACGACGTGCAGCAGGTCCAGATGCTGGTCCTGCTGACGTTCACCCTGATGGTGTCGGCGCCCATCATGTGCGTGGGCGGGATCGTGCTGGCCCTCGGCCTGGACGTACCGCTGTCCGGGGTACTGGTCGCGGTGGTCCCGGTGCTCGGCGTCTGTGTGACGCTCATCGTGCGCCGGCTGCGCCCGCTGTTCCGGTCGATGCAGGTCCGGCTGGACACGGTGAACCGGGTGCTGCGCGAGCAGATCACCGGCAACCGCGTCATCCGCGCCTTCGTCCGGGACACCTACGAGCAGGGCCGGTTCGGGAAGGCCAACGCCGAGCTGACCGAGATGCAGCTGGCCACCGGCCGGTTGCTCGCCCTGATGTTCCCGATCGTCATGACCGTGGTGAACCTGTCGTCCATCGCGGTGGTGTGGTTCGGCGCGCACCGGATCGACAGCGGCCGGATGGCCATCGGCGACCTGACCGCGTTCCTCGCCTATCTGATGCAGATCGTCATGTCCGTGATGATGGCCACCTTCATGTTCATGATGGTGCCGCGCGCCGAGGTCTGTGCCGAGCGCATCCAGGAGGTCCTGGGCACCGACTCCAGCGTCGTGCCGCCGGTGGCCCCCGTCACCGAGCTGCGCGCGCACGGGCACCTGGAGATCCGGGGAGCGGGCTTCCGCTATCCGGGTGCCGAGGAGCCCGTGCTGAAGTCCGTCGACCTGGTGGCCCGGCCGGGCGAGACGACCGCCGTGATCGGCTCCACCGGCAGCGGCAAGTCGACCCTGCTCGGGCTCGTCCCGCGGCTCTTCGACGCCACCGACGGCGAGGTCCTGGTGGACGGGGTCGACGTACGGGAGGTCGGCCCGGCGCTGCTCGCGCGGACCGTCGGGCTGGTGCCGCAGAAGCCGTACCTGTTCGCCGGCACGGTCGCCACCAACCTGCGCTACGGCAACCCGGACGCGACCGACGAGGAGCTGTGGCACGCGCTGGAGGTGGCGCAGGCCAAGGACTTCGTGAGCAAGCTGGAGGGCGGCCTGGACGCGCCGATCGCGCAGGGCGGCACCAATGTCTCCGGCGGCCAGCGGCAGCGGCTCGCCATCGCCCGCACGCTGGTGCAGCGCCCGGAGATCTACCTCTTCGACGACTCCTTCTCGGCGCTCGACTACGCCACCGACGCGGCCCTGCGCGCCGCACTGGGCCGGGAGACCGCCGAGGCGACCGTCGTCATCGTCGCCCAGCGGGTGGCGACCATCCGGGACGCCGACCGGATCATCGTGCTGGACGAGGGCCGGGTGGTCGGCTCCGGCCGGCACGCGGAACTGATGGCGACCAACGAGACCTACCGGGAGATCGTGCTCTCCCAGCTGACGGAAGCGGAGGCCGCCTGATGGCCGGTCCCATGGGACGCATGATGGCCGGGGGACCCGACCAGCGCTCGATGGACTTCAAGGGGTCGGGCAAGCGGCTCGTCGCCCGGTTCCGACCGGAACGGCTCACGATCTACGGCCTGCTGCTGTGCGTGGTCGTCAGCGTGGGCCTGAGCGTGATCGGGCCGAAGATCCTCGGCAAGGCCACCGACCTGGTGTTCGCCGGCATCATCGGCCGGCGGATGCCGGAGGGCGCCACCAAGGAGCAGGTGCTCGCCTCCATGCGCGAACGCGGCGAGGGCCGCGTCGCGGACATGCTGAAGGGCACCGACTTCACCCCCGGCAAGGGGATCGACTTCGGCGCCGTCGGGGACGTCCTGCTGCTCGCGCTCGGCACCTTCCTGGTGGCGGGCCTGCTGATGGCGATCGCGACCCGGCTGGTGAACCGGGCCGTGAACCGCACGATGTACCGGCTGCGGGAGGACGTGCAGGGCAAGCTGTCGCGGCTGCCGCTGTCGTACTTCGACAAGCGCCAGCGCGGTGAGGTGCTGTCCCGGGCGACGAACGACATCGACAACATCGGGCAGACGCTCCAGCAGTCGATGGGCCAGCTGATCAACTCGGTGCTGACCATCGTCGGCGTGCTCGTGATGATGTTCTGGGTGTCCTGGCTGCTGGCGCTGGTCGCGCTGGTGACCGTACCGCTGTCGTTCGTGGTCGCCACCCGGGTCGGCAAGCGGTCGCAGCCGCACTTCGTGCAGCAGTGGCGCACCACCGGCAAGCTGAACGCGCACATCGAGGAGATGTACACCGGGCACACCCTGGTGAAGGTGTTCGGCCGCCAGGAGGAGTCGGCGCGGCAGTTCGCCGAGCAGAACGACGCGCTGTACGAGGCCGGGTTCAGGGCGCAGTTCAACAGCGGTGTCATGCAGCCGCTGATGATGTTCGTGTCGAACCTGAACTACGTGCTGGTGGCGGTCGTCGGCGGGCTGCGGGTCGCTTCCGGCTCGCTCTCCATCGGTGACGTCCAGGCGTTCATCCAGTACTCGCGGCAGTTCTCGATGCCGCTGACGCAGGTCGCGTCGATGGCGAACCTGGTGCAGTCCGGTGTCGCCTCGGCCGAGCGGATCTTCGAACTCCTGGACGCGGAGGAGCAGGAGGCGGATCCGGTGCCGGGCGAGCGGCCGGAGCGGGTGCGCGGGCGGGTGCGGCTGGAGCACGTGTCGTTCCGCTACGAGCCGGAGAAGCCGCTGATCGAGGACCTCTCGCTCACGGTCGAACCGGGGCACACGGTGGCGATCGTCGGCCCGACCGGCGCGGGCAAGACCACGCTGGTCAACCTGCTGATGCGGTTCTACGACGTGTCAGGGGGCCGGATCACGCTCGACGGTGTCGACATCCGGAGGATGTCCCGGGACGACCTGCGCGCCGGGATCGGCATGGTGCTCCAGGACACCTGGCTGTTCGGCGGCAGCATCGCCGACAACATCGCGTACGGCGCGTCGAGAGAGGTCACCCGGGGGGAGATCGAGGAGGCCGCGCGGGCGGCGCACGCCGACCGGTTCATCCGGACGCTGCCCGACGGGTACGACACCGTGATCGACGACGAGGGCACGGGGGTCAGCGCCGGTGAGAAGCAGCTCATCACCATCGCGCGGGCGTTCCTGTCCGACCCGGTGATCCTGGTGCTGGACGAGGCGACCAGCTCCGTCGACACCCGCACCGAGGTGCTCATCCAGAAGGCGATGGCCAAACTGGCCTCCGGCCGCACGTCGTTCGTGATCGCGCACCGCCTGTCGACCATCCGGGACGCGGACACGATCCTGGTGATGGAGAACGGCTCGATCGTCGAACAGGGCGCGCACGCGGAGCTGTTGGCGGCCGGCGGGGCCTACGCCCGGCTGTACGAGGCCCAGTTCGCGCAGGCCGTGGCCGAGGTGGACTAGGGGGTGGGGGGCCGCCGCGCGCGGCGGTCCCCCTCAGTCCAGATAGCCCCTCAGCTGGTCCGCGAAGGCGTGGTCCCGCAGCTTGTTGAGGGTCTTCGACTCGATCTGCCGGATGCGTTCACGGGTCACGCCGAAGATGCGCCCTATCTCCTCCAGGGTGCGCGGGCGCCCGTCGGCCAGCCCGTACCGGAGCTGGACGACCTTCCGCTCGCGCTCCCCGAGGGTGGACAGCACCGCTTCCAGGTGCTCGCGCAGCAACAGGAAGGCGGCGGACTCCACGGGACTCGCCGCGTCCCCGTCCTCGATGAGGTCGCCGAGGGCGACGTCGTCCTCCTCGCCGACCGGCGCGTGCAGCGACACCGGTTCCTGGGCGAGGCGCAGCACCTCGCCGACCCGCTCGGGTGCCAGGTCGAGGTGGGCGGCGACCTCCTCCGCGGTCGGTTCGCAGCCGCGTTCCTGGAGCATCCGCCGCTGGACGCGGACCACCCGGTTGATCAGTTCCACCACGTGGACCGGGACGCGGATGGTGCGGGCCTGGTCGGCCAGGGCGCGGGACATGGCCTGGCGGATCCACCACGTGGCGTAGGTGGAGAACTTGTAGCCACGGGCGTAGTCGAACTTCTCCACGGCCCGGATGAGTCCGAGGTTGCCCTCCTGGACGAGGTCGAGCATGGTCAGCCCGCGGCCGACGTACCGTTTGGCGACGGAGACCACCAGCCGCAGGTTCGCCTCGATGAGCCGCCGCTTGGCCATCCGGCCCAGTACGACGAGCCGGTCCAGGTCGTGCGCCAGCCGGCTGTCCAGGTCGGGGGTGCTGCCCAGCTTCTCCTCCGCGAAGAGGCCGGCCTCCACCCGGCGGGCGAGTTCCACCTCCTCGGCGGCGGTGAGCAGCGGGATGCGGCCGATCTCGCGCAGGTACTGGCGGAACAGGTCGGCCGAGGGGCCACCGGTCTCGGGCCGGGCGGCGGCCGGGACCTCGGCCTCCGCGGGTTCGTCCGGTTCCTCCGCGAGCGCCTCGGCGGGCGGTTCCGTGTCCGGATGCTGGTGGGCGCGGTCCTGCGGGGGTACGGCCGCGAGGACGTCGGTCCGCGCGTCGGGCTCCTCCGCGGCGGTGCCGGTGGTGCTCGTGGTGGTGCCGGCGGTGCTGGTGGCTCTGGTGCTGGTGGCGGTCTCGGCGACGGTCTGGGTCTGCACGGGGGGCGACCTCCAGGGAGTTCGCTGCTGAAGGCGTGCGGCAGCGGTATGCGGGAGCGGAGAGTCGACGGCCTGCGCTCCGCGGACTCGGGCACCGCCCCCAGTGTGGGGTACGACACAACACCGCCACGAGGGGCGTGCGGTGACTTTTTGCGTCCGGTCGGTGACCGGGTGGTTACCCGGCCCGCCGGACTATGCGGCCGGCAATCGCCGCGGTGACGGGCGCCGTCAGAGCGCCTCCGCGCCCCGCTCCCGCAACGCCTGGTCGTACTGCTGGAGGACCCAGACCTCGTTCTGCACGGCGGCCAGCCGGGCCGGGTCGCCGTCGGCGGCGAGGCGGGTCAGCTGGGACTGGATGTCGCGGATGCGGCGCTCCACGGCGCGGCGGCGGATCTGGACCAGGACCGTGCCGGCGTACGTCTCGTCCACCGTGCGGCGCAGGATCGGCTCGACGGCCAGCTCGGTGACCATCGCGCGGACCGTGTCGTCCGGCGCGGCCTCGCGGACCCGGACCAGGTACTCCTGCGGGTCCTCGACGCCGTACTCCGCGCCGCCCGCCTCCGCGACCGCCTGGCGCACGGCCGTGTACGGCGGGGCCGTGAACTCGTCCAGGCCGTAGGCGTCGAAGGCCGGGGAGACCAGCTCGGGGCGCTGGAGGGCGAGCTTGAGCAGTTCGCGTTCGGCGGCGAAGACCGGGTTGCGCAGGGTCAGGGCCGGGCCGGAGGTCGTGGGGCGCGGTGCCTCGGCCCACTGCCGCTCGGCCGGACGGGACCGCCCCTGCGTCTGCGGGCCCCCCTTGCCGCCCTCGCGGGCCCAGCGGGCCAGCTGGGCGACCCGGCGGACCACGAACTGGGTGTCGAGGATGCCGAGCAGGCCGGCCAGCTCCACGGCGACCTCGTGCTGGGCACCGCTGTTCTTGATCTTGGCGACGACCGGGGCGGCCTCGTCCAGGGCGGCGGCCCGGCCGGCCGGGGTGTCCAGGTCGTACCGGCTCACGATCTGGCGGAGCGCGAACTCGAAGAGCGGGGTGCGGGGCTCGGCCAGGTCGGCGACCGCCTCGTCGCCCTTGGCCAGGCGCAGGTCGCACGGGTCCATGCCGTCGGGCGCGACCGCGATGTACGTCTCGGCGGCGAACTTCTGGTCGTCCTCGAAGGCGCGCAGCGCGGCCTTCTGCCCGGCCGCGTCACCGTCGAAGGTGAAGATCACCCGCGCCGAGCCGTTGTCCATGAGGAGCCGGCGCAGGATCTTGATGTGCTCGCCGCCGAAGGCCGTGCCGCAGGTCGCGATGGCCGTGGTGACGCCGGCCAGGTGGCAGGCCATGACGTCGGTGTAGCCCTCGACCACGACCGCCCGGCTGGACTTGGCGATCTCCTTCTTCGCCAGGTCGATGCCGTACAGCACCTGGCTCTTGCGGTAGATCGCCGTCTCGGGGGTGTTGAGGTACTTCGGCCCGGTGTCCGCCTCGTACAGCTTGCGGGCGCCGAAGCCGACGACCTCGCCGCCGATGTCCCGGATCGGCCACATCAGCCGCCCCCGGAAGCGGTCGATGGGCCCCCGGCGGCCCTCCTGGGACAGCCCCGACAGCAGCAGCTCCTTGTCGGTGAAGCCCTTGCCGCGCAGGTAGCGGGTGAGGTGGTCCCAGCCCTGCGGGCTGTAGCCGACGCCGAAGTGGACGGCGGCGGCCTGGTCGAAGCCGCGCTCGGCGAGGAAGATCCGGCCGGTCTCGGCCTCGGGGCTGGTGGCGAGCTGCTCGGCGTACCACTGCGCGGCGGCCTTGTGTGCCTCGACCAGGCGGATGCGCTCGCCGCGCTGGTGGGCCGGGTTGTACCCGCCCTCCTCGTACCGCAGGGTGATGCCGGCCTGGGCGGCCAGCCGCTCCACCGCCTCGGAGAAGGAGAGGTGGTCCACCTTCATCACGAAGGTGATGGTGTCGCCGCCCTCCTGGCAGCCGAAGCAGTGGAAGAGTCCCTTGCTCGGGCTGACCTGGAAGGACGGCGACTTCTCGTCGTGGAACGGGCAGAGTCCCTTGAGGTTGCCGCCGCCCGCGTTGCGCAGCTGGAGGTACTCGGAGACCACGGCGTCGATCGGGACCGCGTCCCGTACCGCCTTCACGTCCTCGTCGTTGATCCGTCCTGCCACGGGTGAATTCTACGGGGACGCGGTGACAGTGCCGGTGCGCGCGGAGGTCAGGAGGTGAGGTCGTCCAGGGGTACGCGCGGGTCGGAGAGCGCCTCGACGTTCACCCGGGCCCGGGAACGGATCAGATTCTGGATGCGCTCTGTGACATCCCACACGTTCACGTTCATCCCGGCCAGCACGCGGCCCTCCCGCACCCAGAACGCGATGAACTCGCGCTTTCCGGCGTCGCCCCGGATCACCACCTCGTCGTACGACCCGGGCGGCGCCCAGCCGCTGTACTCCATGCCCAGGTCGTACTGGTCGGTGAAGAAGTACGGCACGCGGTCGTGGACCACCTCCCGGCCCAGCATCGAGCGGGCCGCGGCCGGGCCGCCGTTCAGGGCGTTCGCCCAGTGCTCCACCCGCAGCCGGGTGTCGAACAGGGGAAGCGGGAAGGACGCCACGTCGCCGGCCGCGTAGACGTCGGGGTCGGACGTGCGCAGCCGCTCGTCGACGACGATGCCGCCGCCGTGCGCCCGGTCGGCGATCTCCAGCCCCGCCGCCTCCGCGAGCGCGGTCCGCGGGGCCGCTCCGATGGCCGCCAGCACGTCGTGCGCCGGGTGCTCCTCGCCGTCGTCCGTGCGGGCCGCGAGGACCATGCCGTCCTGGCCGACGATCTCGGTGAGCCGGACGCCGAAGCGGAAGCGGACGCCGCGTTCGCGGTGCAGCTCGGCGAAGACGTTGCCCAGCTCGGGGCCGAGGACGCCGTGCAGCGGGGTCGGCGACGGTTCGATCACCGTGACCTCCGCGCCGTACTCGCGGGCCGCCGCCGCGACCTCCAGGCCGATCCAGCCGGCACCGGCGATCACCAGGTGCCCGTTGTCCCGGCCGAGGTGCTGGAGGACGCCCTTGAGGCGCTCGGCGTGCGCGAGGCGGCGCAGGTGGTGGACGCCCGCGAGGTCGGTGCCGGGGATGTCCAGGCGGCGCGGCTCGGCCCCGGTGACCAGCAGCAGCTTGTCGTAGCGGACGAGGGTGCCGTCGTCACCGAAGCGGACCGTCTTCGCCGCGCGGTCGACGCGGTCCACGGTCTGGCCGAGGTGGAGTTCGACGTCGTTGCGCGCGTACCAGGCGGGCTCGTGCACGAAGACGCTGTCGCGCTCCTCCTTGCCGAGCAGATAGCCCTTGGACAGCGGCGGGCGCTCGTAGGGGTGGTCGCGTTCGTCGCAGATCAGTATCACCCGGCCGCTGAAGCCCTCCGTCCGGAGCGTCTCGGCCGCCTTCGCACCGGCGAGTCCGCCTCCGACGATGACGAATGTCTGATCCGCGTCGACCACTTGATGCCTCCTCGTAAGGGTGCCGCCACATGCGAGCGTCCCGCACGCGGCGTGCTGCGGGAAGAGGGTGTGACCCGATCAGGCCAGGCGGGTCACGTACCCCTCACATATGCCCCGTCAGTCTCCCGTGCAGCGACAGGGCGGAGGCGTCGGTGAGGGAGGCGATCTGGTCGATGATCACCCGCTTGCGGGACCGGTCGTCACCCGCCGCGTCGAACAGCGCCCGGAACTGGGGGTCCAGGCCGTCGGGCGCGCGGGCGGTCAGCGCCTCGGCCAGCTCCGCGACGATCACCCGCTGGTCGGCGCGGAGCCGCTCCTGCTCGGCGCGCTGCATCACGTACCGGTCCGCGACGGCCTTGAGCACCGCGCACTCCAGGCGGGTGGCGCGCGGGACGACCAGCCGGGCGCCGTAGCGGGTGAGCCGCCCGGTGCCGTACGCCGTGCGGGTGGCGGCCTCGGCGGCCAGGCAGAACCGCCCGATGAGCTGGCTGGTGGCGTCCTTCAGCCGGGCCTGGGCGACGGCCGAGCCGTCGTAGCCGTGCGGCCACCACTCCTCGTCCTGGAGCCGGTCGAGGGCCTCGGCCAGCTCGGCGGGGTCGGTGTCAGCGGGGACGTAGCGGCCGACGGCCACCTCGAACACCGCCCGCCGCTCCGGCCCGGAGCGCAGGGAGCCGGGGTCGATGTGACCGGCGTGCAGGCCGTCCTCGACGTCGTGCACCGAGTACGCCACGTCGTCCGACCAGTCCATGACCTGCGCCTCGAAGCAGGTGCGGGTGGCGGGGGCGTGGGCCCGGACCCAGTCGAACACCGGGCGGTCGTCCTCGTACACGCCGAACTTCGGGGACGCCGGGTCGGTGGGGTGGGCGCCGCGCGGCCAGGGGTACTTGGTGGCGGCGTCGAGGGTGGCGCGGGTGAGGTTGAGGCCGACGGAGCGGCCCCCGGTGAAGCGCTTGGGCTCGATGCGGGTGAGGAGCCGCAGGGACTGGGCGTTGCCCTCGAAGCCGCCGCAGTCGTCGGCGAACTCGTTCAGCGCGCTCTCGCCGTTGTGACCGAAGGGCGGGTGGCCGAGGTCGTGGGAGAGGCAGGCCGCCTCCACCAGGTCGGGGTCGCAGCCGAGGGCCGCGCCCAGCTCACGGCCGACCTGGGCGCACTCCAGGGAGTGGGTCAGGCGGGTCCTGGGGCTGGCGTCCCAGGCGGAGCCGCGGGTCCCCGGGGTGACGACCTGGGTCTTGCCGGCCAGCCGGCGCAGGGCGGCGGAGTGGAGGACGCGGGCACGGTCCCGCTGGAAGGCCGTACGGCCCGGGCGCTTGTCGGGTTCGGGGGCCCAGCGTTCGGCCGACGCCTGGTCGTACGCCGAGGAGGGGGAACGTGCGGTGCGGGTACCTGCGGTGCCTTCCATGACTCGACAGTACGGGGCACCCCTGACATACGGGCGCCCTGCGGGGGCTGGGCGGGGGTGTCTGCGGGGTGGCCGGGTGCCCCACGGGGTGGCTGAGGAGGTTGGGTGCGCTGCGGGGTGCGGAGTGCTGCCGGGCCTCCTGCCGGAGTCGGGGCGCAGTGCCGGGGCGGGGTGTCGGGTGTCCTTCAGGCCGAGGCCAGTTGGGGCTCTCGTGCCCGTTGTGTCTGTTCGTAGCGGTGGAGGACCAGGCGTGCCATCGCCTCGTGCGCTCCCAGTGGTGCCGACGCGAGCCACGGGGAACCGGCCGCGCACTGGGCCGCGAAACGGCCCGGCGCCGTGAAGCAGGACGCGACGGCCACCCGGTGCCGGCCGCGGGCCGCCAGGGCGCGCAGGGCCGTGGGGACGGCCGGGGACGCGGCCGAGGCGTACGCGGGGACGACGGGGACGCCCAGGCGGTCGGCCAGCAGGCGGGCCGTGCGGCGGGTGTCGGCGGCCGAGTCCGGGTCGCGGGAGCCGGCCGCGGCGAGGACCACGGCGGTCGACCGGCGCCCGGTGTCCCCCAGGGCGGCAGGCCAGCCCGCCTCGAGCAGCCGGGCGTGCAGGGCCTCGGCGAGCAGCGGGTGCGGTCCGAGCGGCGCGGCCACGCGCGCGCGGACGCGGGCGGCGGCGGCCAGCTCGGGTATGTCCCGCTTGACGTGGTGGCCGCGGGCGAGGAGGAGCGGGACCAGGACGGCGGGCGTGTCGCCGAGGGCGGCCAGGGTGGCGGGGAGCAGCGGCTCGTTCAGCTCGATGTGGCCGAGGCGCACGGCGAGGCCCGGGCGCAGCCGCCGTACCCGTGCCGCCAGGGCCCGTACGGTGGTGAGCGCCCGGGGGTCGCGGCTGCCGTGGGCGACCAGGACCAGGGCGGGCGGTGCCGGGCGGCCGGGTGGGAAGGCGGGCCCGCCGCCGGGGCCGGGTGGGATCGAGGCCGTCATGGCACGATACTGACCGCCGCGGATTGCACCCCCGTTGCCGCGTGGTCACGGGCCTTTTCCGTCCGGTCACCGCGGGCGGGCGCGGGCTGTGAGGCGAACCGGATCGGGGCCGGCCGCGTCCTCCTTGACCGGAAGCGATCTCTGGGGGGCGGATGAAGGCGCGTCGACCACGGCTGCCGCGCACGCGTACCGGGCAGCGGCGGCTGGTGCAGGCCGTGATGGCCGGGTGCGTGCTGGCGCTGACACCGGTGACGTGGCTGTACGTGTCCACGGCGGACCGGCTGCGGACGGTGGCGGACGTGCCGCGCGCCGAGGTGGCGGTGGTGTTCGGGGCGGGGCTGTGGCACGGGGAGCCGTCGCCGTACCTGGCGCACCGGCTGGACGCGGCGGCCGAGCTGTACCGGGCCGGGCGGATCGAGGTCGTGCTGGTCACCGGGGACAACAGCCGCGAGGACTACGACGAGCCCGACGCCATGCGCGCCTACCTCACCGAGCACGGCGTGCCGGACGCGCGCATCGTCGGCGACTACGCCGGGTTCGACACCTGGGACTCCTGCGTCCGGGCCCGGAAGATCTTCGGCGTGGACCGGGCGGTGCTGATCAGCCAGGGCTTCCACATCCGGCGGGCGGTGGCGCTGTGCGAGGCCGCGGGGGTGGACTCGTACGGCGTCGGCGTCGACGCCGTGCACGACGTGACCTGGTACTACGGCGGCGCCCGCGAGGTGTTCGCGGCGGGCAAGGCGGCGCTGGACGCGGTGTTCCGGCCCGACCCCCGGTTCCTCGGGCCGAGGGAGCCCGGGGTGGGCGAGGCCCTGGCGCGAGCGCGGGACTGAGCATGGAGCCGATGGAGCTGACGCCCGCCGAGCGCCGGGTGCGGGAGGCGTTCCCGCTCGGCGAGGGGGTGGACTTCCGGCAGGGCGACGACGACCCCGCGCGGGGCGCCTCGTGGGGCCCGGAGCGCACGCTCCGCGCCGAGGTGCTGCGGGACCTGCTGCTGGACGGACCGGTGCGGGACGGCCGGACGGCCGGTCTGAAGGTGACGGGCGCGCGGATCACCGGGCGGCTGGACCTCAAGTACGGCGCGGTAGGCCACCCCGTCCGGCTGCGCTCGTGCCACTTCGCGGAGGCGCCCGACCTGTACGGGGCGCGGATCGGCGCCCTGGTCCTCAGCGGCTCGGTGCTGCCGGGGCTGACGGCCGGGAACCTGCGCGCCGAAGGGGTGGTGCGCGTGACCGGCTGCCGGTTCACGGGGCCGGTGCGGCTCCAGGGGGCGAAGCTGTCGGCGGCGTTCTTCGCCGACGGCGCGCGGCTCGGCGAGCCCGGCGAGGACCCCGGGGAGGCCGTGCTCCAGCTCAACCACGCCGAGGTGGGCACGGATGTGTGGGCCCCGGGCCTGGTCGCGCACGGGCGGGTCCACCTGAACGGGGCGGTGGTCCGGGGGCAGGTGAACCTCGACGACGCGGAGCTGACCGCTCCGGGCCGGACGGTGCTGCACGCCGAGGTCCTGGTGGTCGGCACCGACGTGCACGCCATGCGGCTGCGCACCCGGGGCCGGGTGAACCTGGCCGGTGCCCGCGTCCCCCGCCAGCTGAACCTCGCCCACGCCCGGCTGTCCGACCCGGGCGGGACGGCCCTGCGCGCCAGCAGCGCGGTGATCGGCGAGCTGTGGCTGCGCGACGCCGCGCCCGTCGAGGGGACGGTCAATCTGCGCCGCGCCCAGCTCGACCTGCTGCACGTGCCGCCCGAGGTGTGGCCGGACCGGGTCCGGATCGACGGGCTCGGCTACCGGGTGCTCACCCCGCACCTCCCGGCCGAGCGGCGTCTGCCGCTGCTGGAGCGCGAGCAGGACGGCTACCTCCCGCAGCCCTACGAGCAGTTGGCCACCGCCTACCGCACGGTCGGGGACGACGCCGCCGCGCGCACCGTCCAGCTTGCCAGGCTCCGCCGCCACCGCCGTACCCTGCCGCCGTACGCCCGGCTGTGGGGCTGGCTCCAGGACGCGGCCGTCGGCTACGGGTTCCGCCCGCTGCGGGCCGCGGGCTGGCTGCTGTTGCTGCTGTGCACCGGCACGCTCGCCTTCGCCCTGCACCGTCCGCCCGCGCTCAAGCCCGCCGAGGCGCCGGTGTTCAACCCGTTCGTCTACGCCCTCGACCTGCTGCTGCCGGTCGTCGACTTCGGCCAGGGGAGCGCGTTCGCGCCGCGCGGCTGGTACCAGTGGCTGTCGTACCTGCTGATCGCGACCGGCTGGGTGCTGGCCACCACGATCGCGGCGGGCGTCACCCGCTCCCTGAACCGGCAGTAGGAGCCCCTCCCCCGGACGGCTCCGGACGGTCCGCGGCCTTGGCGCCTCGGCCGGCCTCACGCCGCCGCCGGGCCGGCGGGGAGGCGGCCGTGCCGGGCGTGTAACCGGACGCGGTCGGGCGCCGTAACACGCCCGGCGCAGGCTGGCGGCATGGAGAAGACCCCGACGCCCACCCACTGCCCGTACTGCGCCTTGCAGTGCGGGATGAACGTCGTGCCCCTGCCCCAGGGGGGTGTCGAGGTCGCCGAGCGCCCGGACTTCCCGGTCAACCGGGGCGCGCTGTGCGGCAAGGGCCGCACCGCGGCCCGGGTGCTGTCACCGGCGGTACGGCTGACCGCGCCGCTGGTCCGGGAGGGCGGGCGGCTGGTGGAGGCGGGCTGGGACGAGGCGCTGGACCGGATCGCCGCGCGGCTCGGGGCGGTGCGGCGGCGGTACGGCCCCGACGCGCTCGGGGTGTTCGGCGGCGGCGGGCTGACCAACGAGAAGGCGTACGCGCTGGGGAAGTTCGCGCGGGTGGTGCTGGGCACCTCGCAGATCGACTACAACGGCAGGTTCTGCATGTCGTCGGCCGCGGCGGCGGGCACCAGGGCGTTCGGGCTCGACCGGGGACTGCCGTTCCCGCTGGAGGACATCCCGCGGACCGGGTGCGTGATCCTGGTCGGGTCGAATCCGGCCGAGACCATGCCGCCGTTCCTGCGCTACTTCTCCGAGCTGCGGGAGAACGGCGGCACGCTGATCGTCGTGGACCCGCGCCGCACCCGCACCGCCGAGCAGGCCGACCTGCACCTGGCGCCCCGCCCCGGCACCGATCTCGCCCTGGCCCTCGGTCTGCTGCACCTGGTGGTGGCCGAGGGGCGGACGGACGAGGAGTACATCCGGGAGCGGACGACCGGCTGGACGGAGGCCCGGGCGGCGGCGATGGCGCACTGGCCGGAGCAGGTGGAGCGGATCACGGGCGTGTCCGTGCCCGAACTGCGCGCTGCCGTACGGATGTTCTGCGCGCCCCGGGCCGCGATGGTGCTCACCGCGCGCGGGCCGGAACAGCAGTCCAAGGGCACGGACACGGTGAGCGCGTGGATCAACCTCTGCCTCGCCACCGGCCGCGCGGGCCGTCCGCTGTCCGGATACGGCTGTCTGACCGGGCAGGGCAACGGGCAGGGCGGGCGCGAGCACGGCCAGAAGGCCGACCAGCTGCCCGGCTACCGCAGGCTGGACGACCCGGCGGCGCGGCGGCACGTGGCCGGGGTGTGGGGCGTGCCCCCGGACAGCCTGCCCGGCCCCGGGCGCAGCGCGTACGAGCTGCTCGACGCGCTCGGCACCGATGTGCGGGCGCTGCTGCTGATGGGCTCCAACCCGGTGGTGTCCGCTCCCCGCGCCGCCCACGTCGAGGAGCGGCTGCGGTCGCTGGACTTCCTGGCCGTGGCCGATGTCGTGCTGTCCGAGACGGCGCGGCTGGCGGACGTGGTGCTGCCGGTGACCCAGTGGGCGGAGGAGACGGGCACCACGACCAGCCTGGAGGGGCGCGTGCTGCTGCGCCGCCGGGCGGTCGACCCGCCGCCCGGCGTCCGCAGCGACCTGCACGTCCTGCGCGGGCTGGCCCGCCGGCTCGGTGTGCGGACGGGCTTCCCGGCCGACCCGGAGGAGGTCTTCGAGGAACTGCGCCGGGCCAGCGCGGGCGGTCCGGCCGACTACTCCGGCATCACCTACCGCCGGCTGGCCGAGGGGGACGGCGTCTTCTGGCCGTGCCCGGAGGACCCGGCCGGGGAGGGTGCCGGGGAGGGGGCCGCGGACGGGCGGGGGGAACGGCCGCGGGCGGCGGGCGCGGGCGAGGGCACGCCCCGTCTCTTCCTGGACCGGTTCGCCACCGCCGACGGCCGGGCCCGGTTCGTGCCCGTCACGCACCGGGCGACCGCCGAGGAGCCGGACACCGACTACCCGCTGCTGCTGACCACCGGCCGGGTGGTGTCCCAGTACCAGTCGGGGGCGCAGACCCGGCGCGTGGCGGAGCTGAACGCGGCGGCGCCGGGTCCGTTCGTGGAGCTGCATCCCCGGCTCGCGGCCCGGCTGGGGGCGGCCGACGGCGATCGGGTGGCGGTGGTCTCCCGGCGCGGCCGGGCGGTGGCGCCGGC
Source organism: Streptomyces sp. NRRL S-31 (assembly GCF_000718775.1). Lineage (GTDB taxonomy): Bacteria > Actinomycetota > Actinomycetes > Streptomycetales > Streptomycetaceae > Streptomyces. The sequence continues at coordinate 94,885 of NZ_JOCB01000004.1, read as the reverse complement.
GCGGATCACCGGGGCGATCCGTCCGGACACCGTCTTCATGCCCTTCCACTGGCCGGGCGAGGGCCGCGCCAACACGCTCACCAACCCGGCGCTGGACCCGACGTCCCGGATGCCGGAGTTCAAGTCGTGCGCGGTACGGCTGGAGGTACTGGGCCCGGGAGGTCTCGGTCCCCGGGACCCGGCGGGCGCGGGCCGGCTCGCGTAGGTTCGGACGCATGTCCGACACCGCTCACTTCGACCTCGGCGCCTATCTCGACCGCATCGGCCGGCGGGGCGAGCCGCGGGCCGACCTGGCCACCCTGTGGGAGGTGCATCTCGCGCACGCGCTGTCGATGCCGTTCGAGAACCTGGACGCGGTGCGGGGCTCGGCCCCCTCCCTGGCGACCGCCGACCTGATGGCCAAGATGGTGCACGGCCGGCGCGGCGGCTACTGCTACGAGCACAACACCCTGCTCCGGCTGGCGCTGGAGGCGCTCGGCTTCCGGGTGACCCCGCTGGCCGGCCGGGTGGTGGTGGGCGCCGGGTCGCCGGAGAGCCGGCCGCGTACGCACGCCATGCTCCGGGTGGAGGTGGCGGGCGAGCCGCGGCCGTACCTGGCGGACGTCGGGTTCGGCGCGCCCGGGGCGCTGCTGCTGCCGGTGCCGCTGGTGACCGGCACCGAGTCCGAGGGCGCCGGACGCCGGCACCGGCTGGTACGGCTGCCGCACGACGGACCGCTGGAGCTGTGCGAGTTGCAGACGTACGACCCGGGGACCGGCCGGTGGGCCGGCCAGTACGCGTTCACCCAAGAGCCGTTCGCCGCCGTGGACTTCGAGGTGTTCAACTGGTACGTCGGGACCAGCCCGCGGTCCCCGTTCACCCGTCGCGCCTACCTCCAGCGGACCTTCGCCGGCCGTCATCTCTCGCTGGACGGCGGCCTGCTGACCGAGACGCTCGCCGACGGCACGGTGACCCGGCGGACGCTGACGGACGAGGCCGAGGCGCGGCGCGTGGTGGCGGAGGAGTTCGGTGTCGAGGTGCCCGGGGGGACGGCCCTGCTGGGCTGAGCCGGCGGCGGGGACCCGGGCGCCGCCGGTGCCGGTCCGGTGCGGCCGGCCACACCGGTTCCCCCGCACATCTCCTTGAACAGCCTATGGACATGACATGTCATGGCCACTTAAATCTCGGTGACATCAGCGCCACCCCCACGCCTGCCTGGCGCCTTCCCGAGGAGACAGATGAGCCGGATACGGCAGCACGTCCGAGGAACCCGTCGCACAGCCACCGCCGGTGTCGCCGTCGCCACCGCGGCCCTGCTGGCCGTCAGCCTCTCCCCCGCCGCCCACGCCGACGGCAGACCCACCCGGGCCACCGCGATCGAGCACGCGGCCTCGGCCCTCCTGGCCCACGCGGCGAGCCTGGACCTCACCGCCCCGCAGGCCACCGGCGTCCGGGACGTGATCGTGGACCGGGACGGCACCCAGCACGTCCGCTACGACCGCACCTACCGCGGACTGCCGGTCCTCGGCGGCGACTTCGTCGTCCACCTGGCCCGCGGCGGCGCCTACCGCGGCGCCGACCGCGCCACCCGGCAGCACATCTCGGTGCCCACCGTCACCCCCGCGGTCTCCGGCCCCAAGGCGGCCGGCCGCGCGGTGAGCGCCCTGCGCGCGGCCCACCCCGGCACGCGGCTGAAGCAGGCCAAGGCCAAGCCGGAGTTGGTGGTCGACGCCCTGCACGGCAGCCCGAAACTGGCCTGGCGCACCAACGCCGTCGGCCTGGACTCGCTCGGCAACCCCGTCGCCCGGACCGTGCTGAGCGACGCGCGCACCGGCGCGCGGATCGACGCCTGGGACAGCATCGAGACCGCCGCCGGCGACGGCTCGTCGCTCTACAGCGGCACCGTCGCCCTGGAGACCACCCAGTCCGGGTCGTCGTACCAGCTCAAGGACCCGACCCGGGGCAACACCTACACCGGGGACGCGGAGAACAAGACCGACCTGTGCATCTTCGGCATCTGCTTCAGCCGGGCCCCCGCGACCCTGTTCACGGACGCCGACAACCACTGGGGCACGGGTACCACCGCCGACCGCGCCTCGGCCGCCGTCGACGCCCAGTACGGCACCGACGAGACCTGGGACTACTACAAGAACATCCACGGCCGCAACGGCATCGCCGGGGACGGCAAGGGCTCGTACAACCGCGTCCACTACGGCAGCAACTACAACAACGCCTTCTGGGACGACAGCTGCTTCTGCATGACGTACGGCGACGGCGACGGCACCACCTTCGGACCGCTGGTCGCCCTCGACGTGGCCGGGCACGAGATGTCCCACGGCGTGACGTCCAAGACGGCCGCGCTGACCTACTCCGGGGAGTCCGGCGGGCTGAACGAGGCCACCTCCGACATCCTCGGCACGATGGTCGAGTGGTACGCGAACAACTCCTCCGACACCGGTGACTACCTGATCGGCGAGGAGATCGTGAAGCCCGGCTTCGGCAAGGCGGCCCTGCGCTTCATGGACAAGCCGTCCAAGGACGGCAGCTCGGCGGACTACTGGAGCTCGTCGGTCGGCAACCTCGACGTCCACTACTCCTCCGGCGTCGCCAACCACTTCGCCTACCTGCTCGCCGAGGGCAGCGGCGCCAAGACCATCAACGGCGTCGGCTACGACTCGCCGACCTCCAACGGCGCCACCGTCACCGGCATCGGCCGGGACAAGGTCGGCAAGATCTGGTACCGGGCGCTGACGGTCTACATGACGTCCTCGACGAACTACAAGGGCGCCCGGACGGCGACCCTCAGTGCGGCGCGGGACCTCTACGGCGCCGGCAGCGCGGAGTACAACGCCGTGGCGGCGGCCTGGAGCGCGGTCAACGTCGCCTGAGTCCGCGGTGAACGCGTCGGGGGCCGGTGTCCGTGCGGGCACCGGCCCCCGGGTGCGCTGACCCTCCGTCACCCGTTCACCGCCGCCCGCCGCGCCATTCGTGTGCTCTTCGCACCACTGTCTCCCGGTGCCCGCGCCCCCGCCCGTGACCTGCCGGAACGCGGGACGGGCTAGCCCGTTCGGGTGGCGGGTCCGACACCCGTTCACCGCATTCCTGACGCTCCCTCAGGAAGCGGACCGGCCGCGGAGCCACTTTCCTCGAAAGGGCAGGGGCGCGCCCCTGGACGAGTCGGACAAGCTCTGGGGAGCACCATGCGACGCACTGCCCGTCTCCTGGCCGGTACCGCGCTCGCCGTGGCCGCCGCGGCACCCGCCCACGCCGTGGACGCCACCCGCCCGGCGGCCCACCCCCGGGCCGCCGGGAGCGGCAGCCTGGACGTGTACCCGTCCACCGTCACCCCCGGCGGGCAGGTCACGGTGAACACGGCCGTGTGCGGGGACCCCGGCGCCGGGACCGGGGACGCGGGCGCGGTCGGCGCGGGCACCTTCCCGCTGGCGCCCAGCACCCACGAGGGCGAGGTGATCGGCCGGTTCCGGGTGCCGCCGAGCGCGCAGCCGGGGACGTACGAGATCGTCGCCCGGTGCGCCGAGGGGGACCGGCAGGTGACGGGCGACCTGGTGGTGGCCCTGGCCGCGGCGCACGGACAGGTGCAGCCGCGGGGCAGTGTGAAGACGGGGGTCGGCGGCGGACTGGGCCCCGACCCCGTGCAGACCGCGGCGGGTGTGGCGGCGCTGGCCGTCGCCGCCGCGGGCGGTACCTGGCTCCTGCATCGCCGGGCGAGAGGCGACGGGATCTGACGGACACCCTCCGCTGTCCGTCCGCCGGTACCGCACATCCCGCCCCCTCCGGGTCCGACGCCCCTCGCGGCCCGGAGGGGGAGGGGGTTCCTGAAGGGAGGCCCCGCCTCCGGAAGGGGTTCGCCATGCGCAGGAGTGCCGAGAGTGCCAGAAGTGGCAGAAGTGGCAGGAGTGGCAGGAGTGCCCGGGGTGCGAGGGGTGCCCGGGGCGCCCGGCGGGCCGCGCGCGGCCGGGGGGCCCGGCTCGGCGACACCGCCATAGCCGCCGTCACCGTCGTGGCCCTCGGCTCGGGCCTGTGGCTGCTGGGCGGCACCGGCCCGCACACACCACCGCAGCCGGCCGCCGCCGAGGGCCGTCCCGACCCCGGCGGCGCGCGGCTCGCGGCGCCCGCCCTCCCGCCGTCCCCGCCGGTCCGCGTCCGCATCCCCGCCATCCACGTGGACGCGCCCCTGACCGGGCTGGCCCTCACCCCCTCCGGGAGCCTGGACGCGCCGCCCGCCGGGGAGAAGAACCTGGCCGGCTGGTACGAGGCCGGCACCACCCCGGGGGAGACGGGCACCGCCGTCGTCGCCGGCCATGTCGACACCGCCGACGGCCCCGCCGTCTTCTACGACCTCGGCGCCCTCAGACGCGGCGCCCGGATCGAGGTGGACCGCCGGGACGGCGGCGTGGCCCTGTTCACCGTGGACGCGGTGGAGGTGTACTCGGCCCGCGACTTCCCCGACGACAAGGTGTACGGCGCGGCCCCCCGCCCCGAGCTGCGCGTCATCACCTGTGGCGGGGGCTACTCCCGGACCACCGGCTACCAGGGCAACGTGGTGGTGTTCGCCCATCTGACGGGCAGCCACTGACGCTCGGTGCGGTGCCGGCCCGGACGGCGGCCATGGCGCGGAGGACACCACCGGCCCGGTGGAGCCGCTGCGGGCCCGGTGACCGCCCCGCGCCTCCCGGCCCGTTGTCAGTGGGCCGGGATAAGGTCCCCTCCACGTCGTCGTACACCGGGACACTCTGGGGGGATCTGCCATGGCCGGCAGCGACAGCAACGCGCACGAGGGGTTCACGGCCGAGGAGCGGGCCGCGATGAAGGAGCACGCGCGGGAGCTGAGGACGGCCTCGCGCCGCGGCTCGCGCGCGGAGAAGGCGGCGCAGGCGGAGCAGGAGGTGCTCGCGAAGATCGCCGAGATGGGGGACTCGGACCGGATCATGGCCGAGCGCGTGCACGCCGTCGTCACGGCCACCGCCCCCGTGCTCGCGCCGAAGCTCTGGTACGGCATGCCCGCCTACGCGCGGGACGGCAAGGTCGTCTGCTTCTTCCAGAGCGCGGCGAAGTTCAAGGCGCGCTACGCGACGCTCGGCTTCAACGACGCGGCGGGGCTGGACGAGGGTTCGATGTGGGCGACGGCCTTCGCCCTGACCGAGGTGACCGACGAGGTGGAGGCGCGGATCGCCGCGCTCGTCGCGCGGGCGGTGCGGTGAGGCGACGGACGGTGAGGTGAGGCGCGCCCCTCACACCCGGGGCCGCCGCCCGCTGAGGGCAGCGTTCCGCCCGGGAAACAGAGGTGATGCCACCGGGTAACGTCCGGGCCGCACGCTCGGGGCATGACCTCGGACACGCGTGTGGTGGTGATCGGCGCCGGACTCGCGGGCGTACGGCTCGCCCGGCGGCTCGGCGAGCTGGGCGTGCGCGCGCTGCTCGTCGGTGAGGAGGAACACGCGCCGTACAACCGCGTGCTGCTGGCCGAGGTGCTGGCCGGCCGGTACGCCCCGGAGGTGATCGCCCTCCCGTCGCCCGCCGGCCTGCTGCGCGCCCGGGTCACCGGCATCGACCGGGCCGCCCGGACCGTCACCTGCGCGGACGGCACGTCACTCGGGTACGGCACGCTGGTCCTGGCCACCGGCTCCAACCCGGTGCTGCCCCCGCTGCGCGGGCTGTTCACCGCCGGCCGCCGGCTGCCCGGGGGCGTCCACGCCTTCCGCACCATGGACGACTGCCTGGGCCTGGCGAAGGCGGTGCGGCCGGGGGTGCGCGCGGTCGTCGTCGGCGGCGGGCTGCTCGGCGTCTCCGCGGCCCGCGCGCTGGCCGCCCGCGGCGCCCGGGTGGTGCTCGCCCAGCAGGCCGAGCGGCTCATGGAGCGCCAGCTCGACCCGGACGCCTCCCGGCTGGTGCTGCGGCACCTCACCGGGCTGGGCGTCGAGGTGCACACCGAGTGCCGGGTGCGGGACGTGCGCCGCGCCGGTGACACGGTCCGCGCGGTGGAGCTGGCCGACGGCTACGTCCTCGACGCCGACCTCGTGGTCCTCGCCTGCGGGGTGCGGCCGCGCACCGGGCTGGCCGAGCGGGCGGGCCTCGCCGTCCGCCGGGGCGTCCTCGTCGACGACGAACTGCGCACCTCGGACCCGCACATCCACGCCGTCGGCGACTGCGCCCGGCACGACGGCACCGTCTACGGGCTGGCCGCACCCGCCCTCGACCAGGCCGACACGCTCGCCGAGCTGCTCGCCGGCGACACCGGCGCCCGCTACCGCGGCACCCGTTCCCTGACCCGGCTGACCCTCACCGGTCCCGGCTCCCCCTTCGACCTCGCCGCGTTCGGCGAGACCGAGCCCCGCCCCGGTGACGACGTCGTGCGGCTCGCCGACGCCACCCGGGGCACCTACCGCAAGGCCGTCGTCCGCGACGACCGCCTGGTGGGCGGGGTCCTCGTCGGCGCGCTCGGCACCGTCGGCGCGCTGGCCCGCGCCTGGGAGCAGGCGGAGCCGCTCCCCGGCGACGGCCCCCTGCTCCACCTGCTCACCCACGATGGAGGCCCTGTATGACCGCCACCCCGGGGGCCACCCCCACGATCGTGCTCGTCGGCCATGGCATGGTCGGCCAGCGCTTCCTCGAGGCGCTCGCCGAGCGCGGCCTGACCGCCACGCACCGCGTGGTCGTGCTGTGCGAGGAGCCCCGCCCGGCCTACGACCGGGTGCAGCTCACCTCGTACTTCTCCGGCCGGACGCCCGAGGACCTCTCCCTGACCGACGCCCGGTTCCTCGCGGACCACGGCATCGAGCTGCACCTCGGCGACCCGGCGGAGACGATCGACCGCGCGGCGCGGCGGGTGACCGCCCGCTCGGGCCTGGCCGTGGACTACGACGTCCTCGTCCTGGCCACCGGCTCGGCGCCGTTCGTGCCGCCGGTGCCGAACAAGGACGCCACCGGCTGCTTCGTCTACCGGACCATCGAGGACCTGCTGGCGATCGAGGAGTACGCGAGGACGCGGGCCACCACCGGCGCCGTCGTCGGCGGCGGGCTGCTCGGCCTGGAGGCGGCGGGCGCGCTGAAGGGGCTCGGACTCGTCTCCCACATTGTGGAGTTCGCGCCGCGTCTGATGCCGGTGCAGGTGGACGAGGGCGGCGGCGCGGCCCTGCTGCGGACCGTGGAGGGGATGGGCCTGACGGTCCACACCGGTGTGGGCACCCAGGAGATCCTGACGGACGCCGCCGGCGCCGTCACCGGCATGAGGCTGTCCGACGGCTCCGAACTCGTCACCGATCTGGTGGTGTTCAGCGCCGGTGTCCGCCCCCGCGACCAGCTGGCCCGCGACGCGGGCCTCACGGTCGGCGAGCGCGGCGGCATCGCGGTCGACGAGCAGTGCCGGAGCGTCTGCGACCCGCGCGTGTTCGCGATCGGCGAGTGCGCGCTGGCGGCCGACGGCCGGGTGTACGGACTGGTGGCGCCGGGTTACGAGCAGGCCGCGACGGCCGCCGCGACCATCGCGGCCGACGAGGCGTCCTTCACCGGCGCGGACCTGTCCACCAAGCTGAAGCTGCTCGGCGTGGACGTCGCCTCCTTCGGCGACGCCCACGGCACCACGGAGGACTGCCTGGACGTCGTCTACGCCGACTCCCGGGCCGGCCTGTACAAGAAGCTGGTCATCGGCCGGGACGGCACGCTGCTCGGCGGCATCCTGGTCGGGGACGCGGAGGCGTACGGCACTCTGCGCGCGCTCACCGGCTCGGTGCCCCCGATCGCCCCGGAATCGCTCGTCCTGCCCGCCGCGGCCGGCGCCGGGGACCGGCTCGGCCCGGCCGCGCTGCCGGACGACGCGGTGGTCTGCTCCTGCCACAACGTCACCAAGGGCACGATCCGCGCCGCGGTCACCGAGCACGCCTGCGTGACCGTGCCCGAGGTGAGGAAGTGCACCAGGGCCGGGACCGGCTGCGGCAGTTGCGTGAAGGTGCTGGGCCAGTTGGTCGGCGCCGAGCTGGAGGCGTCCGGCGTCGAGGTCGACAAGGGCCTGTGCGGCTGCTTCGCGCAGACCCGCGAGGAGCTGTACGAGATCGTCCGGGCCCTGCGCCTCACGTCGTACCGGGAGCTGCTGGACCGCTACGGCCGCCCGGACGCCCGGGGCGGTGACGGCTGCGAGGTGTGCAAGCCGGCCGTCGGCTCCGTCATCGCCTCGCTCGCCCCCTCGATCGGCGCGAGCGGCTACGTCCTGGACGGCGAGCAGGCCGCGCTCCAGGACACCAACGACCACTTCCTCGCCAACCTCCAGCGGAACGGCTCGTACTCGGTGGTGCCGCGCATCCCCGGCGGGGAGATCACGCCCGAGAAGCTGATCGTGATCGGGGAGATCGCCCGGGACTTCGGCCTCTACACGAAGATCACCGGCGGTCAGCGGATCGACCTGTTCGGCGCCCGGGTGGAGCAGCTGCCGTTGATCTGGACCCGCCTGGTGGACGCCGGTTTCGAATCGGGCCACGCCTACGGCAAGGCGCTGCGCACGGTGAAGTCCTGCGTCGGCTCCACCTGGTGCCGCTACGGCGTGCAGGACTCGGTCCGGATGGCGATCGACCTGGAGCTGCGCTACCGGGGCCTGAGGTCCCCGCACAAGCTGAAGTCGGCGGTCTCCGGCTGCCAGCGCGAGTGCGCGGAGGCCCGGTCGAAGGACTTCGGGGTGATCGCCACCGCGAACGGCTGGAACCTGTACGTCGGCGGCAACGGCGGTGCCGCCCCGCGCCACGCCGACCTGCTGGCCCAGGACCTCTCCGACGCCGAACTGGTCCGGCTGATCGACCGGTTCCTGATGTTCTACATCCGTACGGCCGACCGTCTGGAGCGCACCAGCGCCTGGCTGGAGCGCGTCCCCGGCGGGCTGGAGCACGTGCGGGACGTGGTGGTGCACGACTCGCTCGGCATCTGCGACGAGCTGGAGGAGCTGATGCGGGCGCATGTCGCCCACTACCGCGACGAGTGGGCGGAGACCGTCGGGGACCCCGAGAGGCTGGCCCGGTTCGTCTCCTTCGTGAACGCCCCGGACACCCCGGACCCGGTGGTCTCCTTCGTCCCCGAGCGCGATCAGATCAAGCCCGACCTGCCGCTGCTGGGCATCGGCCTGCGGCCCGCCGACGACGTTCTGGAAGGAAGTGCCCGGTGATGACCACGGCAGTCACGACGACCCACACGGTGATCCAGCTCAGGCTGGCGGACGGCTGGTTCACGGTGTGCGACCCGAGCGCACTCGTCCCGGGCCGCGGGGTGGCCGCCCTGCTGCCCGACGGCCGGCAGGCGGCCCTCTTCCGCGACCGCGCGGGCCGGCTGTACGCCGTCGACAACCGGGACCCGTTCACCGGCGCCGCCGTCCTCTCCCGGGGGCTGACCGGCACCCACGGGGGCCGCCCGTTCGTGGCGTCCCCGCTGCTGAAGCAGCGCTTCGACCTGGCGGACGGGCGGTGCCTGGACGACCCGTCGGTGCGGATCGCGGTGTACGAGGTGCGCACCCTCCCAGTCTGCTGACCGGCCGTATTCCCGGACCGCACCCGGCACCGGCGCCACGGACCGGTCCGGCTCCGCGCCGGGTCAGTCGATACCGGACCGCTCCACCCCGGCCACGATCCACCGCTGGAAGCACAGGAACACCAGCAGCAGCGGCAGGATCGACACGGCCGCCGCGACGAACAGCTCGTGCAGCCGCACGACCTGGGCGGTGGTGAAGGAGGACAGGGCCACCTGCACCGTCCAGGCGCCCTGGTCCTGTCCGATCACCAGCGGCCACAGGAAGGAGTTCCACGCGCCGAGGAACACGATCGTGCCCACGGCCGCGAACACCGGCCGGGCGCCCGGTACGACGACCAGCCAGTACGTCCGCCAGTACCCGAGCCCGTCCACCTGAGCCGCGTCCTCCAGCTCCCGCGGGAAGCCGAGGAAGTACTGCCGGAAGACGAAGCAGGCGAACGCCGGGAACAGGGTCGGGACGATCAGGCCGCGCAGCGTGGAGACCCAGCCGAGCGACGACACCAGCACGAAGCTCGGGACGAAGGTGACGGCCGCCGGGACCAGCAGGGTGCCCAGGATGCCGTAGAAGACCTTGTTCGCGTGCCGGTAGGGGATGCGGGCCAGGCCGTACCCGGCGAGGGAGGCCAGGACCAGGGTGCCCAGCGTGGTCACGACGGCGATCAGCGCGGAGTTGAGCAGGGAGCGGGCGAACGGCACGGCCGGGTCCTCGAACACCTCCCGGACGTTCCCCCACCGCACCTCGCCGGGGAAGAAGGTCCACTCGGGCGAGGTGATGTCCCGCTCACTGGCGAGCCCGTTGCGTACGAGCAGGTAGAAGGGGATCAGGAAGAGCAGGGCCAGCGCGACCAGCAGCACCAGCCGCAGCGCCCGTCCGGCCCGCACCAGGGCGTCATCCATCGCCGTCCGTCCTTCCCAGCCGCAGCCAGCGCGCCTGTCCCACCGTGACGACCGTGACGACCAGCGCGAGGATCACCGCCCCCGCGCTGCCGAGTCCCAGGTTCTGCCCCTGTCCGAGCGCGGTGTAGTAGAGATAGACCAGCGGCGGCCGGGCGTACGGCGGGTAGCCCCGGGCGTCGGACAGCAGGTTGTAGAACTCGTCGAAGGCCTGGAAGGCGCCCACGACGAGCAGCAGCAGCACCGCCACCGAGGTGCCCCGCAGCTGGGGCAGGGTGATGTGCCGCAGCACCGTCCAGCCGGGCCGGGCCCCGTCCACGGCCGCCGCCTCGTACAGCGCCGGGTCGATCCGTTGCAGCCCGGCGAGGAACAGGATCATGTAGAACCCGGCCTGGAGCCACAGTCGTACGGTCACGATGACCAGCCAGTACCAGGGCGGGTCGGGCGTGGACAGCCAGGCGACGGGGTCGGCGCCGAACCAGCCCAGCACCGTGTTCGCCAGCCCGAACCGGACCCCGCTGAACACCGACATCTTCCAGATGAGCGCGGCCACCACATAGCTGCACGCGGCCGGCAGGAAGAACACGGACCGGAAGAAGGCCCGGGCCCGGCGGACCCGGTTGACCATCAGGGCGAGGGAGAGGGCGAACACATAGGTGGCCGGCACGATGAAGGCGGTGAAGAGCAGGAAGGTCCGCAGGCTGTCCACGAAGGCGTCGTCGCGCAGCATCGCGGTGTAGTTGTCCAGCCCCACGAAGTCCGTGGGGGTGACGGTGTTGTGCGCGTCGAAGAAGCTGAGCGCCACGCTCCACCCCAGCGGGACGAGGGTGAACAGCGCCAGCCCGAGCGCGAACGGCCCGACGAACACCCAGAACCACAGGGTCCCGTGCCGCCTCACGACGTCTTCTTCGGTTTCCCCGCGTTCCGCACGCGGGCGAGTTCGGCCGACACCTTCCGTACGACGGACCGCAGTTCGCCCTCCGGGCTCGCGCCGTGCCTGATGATCCGGCTGAGCGCGTCCTGGTAGGCGGTCTGCGCGGCCGGGGTCCACAGCAGCGGCTGGGCGTAGCCATGGTCGGTGGTGAACCGGACGACGTCGGCGGCCGGTCCCTTCCGCAGCCGGGCCGCCTTCTCGGCGAGGGAGCGCCGGGCGGGGATGTGGAAGCCGTAGGACAGCGCGAAGTCCTGCTGGTAGTCGGTGTGTTCGACCCACAGCCACTTCACGTACTCCTCGGCCACCGCCCGGTGCGCGCTGCGGGTGCTGACGGCGGCACCGTAGGCGCCGACGGGCACGGAGGGCCGGCCGTGGCCGCCGTCGCGCGGGAACGGCAGCACCCCGAAGTCGTCGCCGAGTTCCTCCGTCACCCGGGGCAGCGCCCACAGCCCGGACCACTGCATCGCGGTCAGCCCCTGGAGGAAGGCGGACGGGTCCGACCAGTCGGCGGGCGCGCCGAGCAGCAGGGACTTGTCGGCGTACAGCCGGTGCAGCTTGCCGAGGGTGCGGGCGGCCTCGGGGTCGTCGAAGCCCACCTCGCCGTCGTCGGTGACGAGCCGGAGCCCCGCCGCGTACAGGGGGGTCCCGCCGAGTACGCCCGCTCCCCCGTCGTTGCCGAGGAAGAGCCCCTTGGTCCGGCTGTCGGTCAGTGCGCGCGCGGCGTCGACCAGGGCGTCGAGGGTGGTGGGCGGCTCGACACCCGCGTCCGCCAGCAGGCTCTTGCGGTAGTAGAGCAGTTGCGTGTCGATGACCTGCGGGATGGCCCAGACCCGCCCGTCGTGCGTCTTCGGCGCGAGCACGGCCGGGTTGAAGTCGTCCCGCACGCCCGCCAGCAGACCGGTGAGGTCGGCGACCTGACCGCCCTGGATCTGGTCCAGGGTGGGCCCGTTGACCTCGAAGACATCGGGTCCGGAGTCGGTGAGCAGCGCGGCGGCGGTCTGCTGGTCGTAGTTGCCCGGCCGCCACTGGACCGTGACGTGCGCCTTGCCGAAGGCGGCGGCGTACCGCTGGACGGCCCGCTCGGTGCCGGCCTCGCCGTACTGGTGGTACCAGTGCGACAGCCGTGGTCCGGAACTCCCGCCGCCGCGCCCGGTGTTCGATCCGCAGGCGGTGAGTGACCCCGCGCCCGCCGCCAGCAGCGTCCTGCGACTGAGACTGCCCATCATGTGCCCCCTGACGTCCGTCACCGATGCACGGCCCAACGATCAACCATGCGCGGCGATTACGAAAGGGGCGTTGCGGCCGTGTGTCGGAAACGGCGGTCGTACACCGGGCTTTCCCGGGAACCCGGCCGGTTGCGAAGTCCCGGGCGGAGGCGCACAACTTTTCCGCTCCGCGACGCATCCAACCCAGTGACCTTCATCCACCCATTCGCCCGATGGAGGGGGATGTGCCATGTCTCCGAATCCGAATGCCCCGACGTTCCTCCGCACCGTCCGCGGGCGCGGTCCGGCGGCCGTGCTGGCCGCGGCCGTCGTCGGCGCGACGGCCACCTCGGCCGCGTGGAGCGCGACCCCGGCGGCGGCCCGCACCCCGGCCGCCATACGGACCTGCGCGGTGAGCGACCTGTACCTGTCCATGGGCACCAAGGAGGGTGCCGCCGGGTCGCTGTACTGGCCGGTCCGGTTCACCAACACCAGTACGACCGGCTGTGCCCTGCGCGGCTACCCCGGTGTCAGCGTCCTGGACGGCGGCCACCACCGGATCGGTGCCGCCGCCACCCGCAGCGGCCGGAGCTACACCAGCGTCACCCTGGCCCCCGCCCACTCCGCCTCGGCGGTCCTGCGCACCACCAACGGCCCGGTGGGCGGCCCCTGCCTGCGCACCGGCTCCTACCTCCGGGTCTATCCCCCGGCCTCCCGCACCGCCGCCCTGGTCCCGGCTCCCTGGAAGACCTGCTCGAACACCTTCCAGGTCGGCCCGGTGAACACCCAGGGCGCCCTCTGAACGACCACGCGCCGGACCACGGCCGGCCGCGCGTGCGGCGGCAGCGGCACACCGGCACGACGAAGGGGCGGCACCCCCCGCACAGGGATGCCGCCCCTCTCGTGCACCGGGGCCGCCGCCGATCGGTGAGGGTCGGGGACCTGCGGCGGCTCCGGGGACGGGGGGTCAGCGGTGGTCGCTGCCCGCCGACTGGGTCGCCGCGCGGCCGGCCTCCAGGCGGGCGACCGGGATGCGGAACGGGGAGCAGGAGACGTAGTCCAGGCCGACCTCGTGGAAGAAGTGGACCGACTCCGGGTCACCGCCGTGCTCGCCGCAGACGCCCAGCTTCAGGTCGGGGCGGGTGCGCCGGCCGGCTTCCGCCGCCGCCTTCACCAGGGAGCCGACGCCGTCCTTGTCGATCGTCTCGAAGGGCGACACGCCGAAGATCCCCTTCTCCAGGTACGCCGTGAAGAACGAGGCCTCCACGTCGTCGCGGCTGAAGCCCCAGACGGTCTGGGTCAGGTCGTTCGTGCCGAAGGAGAAGAACTCCGCCGCCTCGGCGATCTGCCCGGCCGTGAGGGCGGCGCGCGGCAGCTCGATCATCGTGCCGATGGCCAGCTTGAGCCGCGTACCGGTGGCCGCCTCGACCTCCGCGATGACCTGGTCGGCCTCCTCGCGGACGATCTCCAGCTCCTGGACCGTGCCGACCAGCGGGATCATGATCTCGGCGCGCGGGTCGCCCTTGGCCGACTTGCGCTCGGCCGCCGCCTCGGCGATCGCGCGGACCTGCATGGTGAACAGGCCGGGGATGACCAGGCCGAGGCGCACGCCGCGCAGGCCCAGCATCGGGTTCTGCTCGTGCAGCCGGTGCACCGCCTGGAGCAGGCGCAGCTCGTTCTCGTGCGGCTCCTGACGGGACTCCGCCAGCGCCACGCGGACCGAGAGTTCCGTGATGTCGGGCAGGAACTCGTGCAGCGGCGGGTCGAGGAGGCGGATGGTGACCGGCAGGCCGTCCATCGCCTCGAACAGCTCGACGAAGTCCTTCTTCTGGAGCGGCAGCAGCTCGCGCAGGGCCGCCTCGCGCTCCTCCTCGGTGTCGGCGAGGATCAGCTTCTCGACCATCTCGCGACGCTCGCCGAGGAACATGTGCTCGGTGCGGCACAGGCCGATGCCCTGGGCGCCGAAGCGGCGGGCCCGCAGGGCGTCCTCGGCGTTGTCGGCGTTGGCCCGGACGCGCAGACGGCGCTTGCGGTCGGCGAAGGCCATCATCCGGTGGACCGCCTCGACCAGCTCGTCGGCGTCGTCGGCGCCCGGGTGCATCCGGCCCTCGAAGTACTCCACGACCGGGGACGGGACCACCGGGACCTCGCCCAGGTAGACCTTGCCCGTGGAGCCGTCGATGGAGATCAGGTCGCCTTCCTCGACGACGTGTCCGCCGGGGACCGTCATACGGCGGCGCTTGGTGTCGACCTCCAGCTCCTCCGCGCCGCAGACACAGGTCTTGCCCATGCCGCGGGCGACGACGGCCGCGTGGGACGTCTTGCCGCCGCGGCTGGTCAGGATGCCCTCCGCCGCGATCATGCCGTCCAGGTCGTCCGGGTTCGTCTCCCGGCGGACCAGGATGACCTTCTCGCCGGAGCGGGACCACTTCACCGCGGTGTACGAGTCGAAGACCGCCTTGCCGACCGCCGCGCCCGGCGAGGCCGCGATGCCCCGGGCGACCTGCTCGACCTTGGCCTCGTCGTCGAAGCGCGGGAACATCAGCTGGGCCAGCTGGGCGCCGGTGACCCGTTGCAGCGCCTCGGTCTCGTCGATGAGGCCCTGGTCGACCAGCTGGGTCGCGATGCGGAAGGCGGCGCCCGCCGTGCGCTTGCCGACCCGGGTCTGGAGCATCCACAGCTGGCCGCGCTCGATCGTGAACTCGATGTCGCACAGGTCCTTGTAGTGGTTCTCCAGCGTCTCCATGATCTGCATCAGCTGGTCGTACGACTTCTTGTCGATCTGCTCCAGCTCCGCGAGCGGGACGGTGTTGCGGATGCCCGCCACCACGTCCTCGCCCTGCGCATTCTGGAGGTAGTCGCCGTAGACGCCCTGGTGGCCGCTGGCGGGGTCGCGGGTGAACGCCACGCCGGTGCCCGAGTCGGGACCCAGGTTGCCGAAGACCATCGAGCAGACGTTGACGGCCGTGCCCAGGTCGTGCGGGATGCGCTCCTGGCGGCGGTAGAGCTTGGCCCGGTCGCCGTTCCAGGAGTCGAAGACCGCCTTGATGGCGAGGTCCATCTGCTCGCGCGGGTCCTGCGGGAAGTCCCGGCCGGCCTCCGCCTTGACGATCTTCTTGAACCTCGCGACCAGCTTCTTCAGGTCGGCCGCGTCCAGCTCGGTGTCGACCGCGACCTTCTTGGCCTCCTTGGCCTTGTCGAGGGCCTCCTCGAAGAGGTCGCCGTCGACGCCGAGGACGGTCTTGCCGAACATCTGGATGAGGCGGCGGTAGGAGTCCCAGGCGAACCGCTCGTCGCCGGCCTGCTGGGCCAGACCCTGCACGGACTTGTCCGACAGGCCGATGTTCAGGACGGTGTCCATCATGCCGGGCATGGAGAACTTGGCGCCGGAGCGGACGGAGACGAGCAGCGGGTCGTCGGCCTGGCCGAGCTTCTTGCCCATCTTCGCCTCGAGGGCGTCGAGGTGCGCGCTCACCTCGTCACGCAGTGCCGCGGGCTCCGCACCGCTCTCCAGGTAGACCTTGCAGGCCTCCGTGGTGATGGTGAAGCCGGGAGGGACCGGCAGACCCAGGTTGGTCATCTCGGCGAGATTGGCACCCTTGCCGCCGAGGAGGTCCTTGAGGTCCTTGTTGCCCTCGGTGAAGTCGTAAACGAACTTCGCTACATGGGGTTCTTTGTTTTCCGACACGGGTCTCGACTCCTTGAGGCCACGGTGGCTGCCCTGACGGCCAGGAACATACCCAGATCGAAGGTCCCTGGGTACGTCCACTTGCGCGTCATGCGCCTGTAACCACCCGTCCGCCAGCGGATCGAAAGTCAAGGCTTGGCAAGCGCGCGGACCGTTATGTTTTCACTTCTTGAATGCGGCGCTGTGCATAGGGGCGGTTTCAACGCTCATCTGAGCGAACCTGAACACGATTGATTTCGATCGATGAACGATCAAGGGGTGGCACTCGGTGCCACCCCTTGGAGAAGTGCAGTGTCGTCTAATACGCTCATCTGAGCGCAACCCTTATCAAGGGTGGCGAGAATCACGCTGTCACAGACCGCTCCGTTTCACCATGCGGACCCGCCCGTGGACGCGTCCCGGCCCGGAAACACGCCTGTCACGCACCTCCGCCCCAGGCGCCCGGCAGCCCACGCCGGCCCCTTGCGCGCCTCACGCCTCAGAGGCCCCGCATCTCCCGCGCCCGCGCCTCACACGCCCCCGCCTCACACGCCCAGCGCCGCGAGCCGCTCCTCCACCCGCTCCGGCGCGTACAGGTGCTCCACCACCAGCGCCCCGGCCCCGATCAGCCCGGCGCGCTCCCCGAGCCGGGAGGTGACGACGTCCAGATGGGCCGTGGAGCGGGGCAGCGCCCGCTGGTAGAGCAGCTCGCGCACACCGGTCAGGAAGGCCGTCCCGGCCAGGTCGCCCGCGATCATCAGCACGCCCGGGTTGAGCAGGGTCACCACCGTCGCCAGCACGTCCCCGACCCGGCGCCCGGCCTCCCGGGCCAGCGCGGCGGCCTCCGGGTGCCCGGCGGCCAGCAGGTCCCGCACATCCGAGCCGGAGGCGGCCGGCACCCCGGACGCGGCCAGTCGCCGGGCCACGGCACCACCGCTGGCGACCGCCGCGAGACAGCCGTACGAGCCGCACCGGCACAGCGCGTCGGCGTCGACCCGGATGTGCCCGATGTCGCCCGCGCCGCCGTCGGCGCCCCGGTAGATCGAGCCGTCGACGACCACTCCGGCGCCTATGCCGGTGGAGACCTTGACCAGGACGAACGCCGGGCAGCCGGGATGTCCCGAGCGCTGCTCGCCGTAGGCCATCAGATTGGCGTCGTTGTCGACCAGGACCGGCACCGCGGGGGCGCCGGTGTGCTCGGTGAAGGCGCGGGACAGCCGGCCCCGGATGTCGTAGCCGTCCCAGCCCGGCATGATCGGCGGCTGGACCACCCGGCCGGTCTCGCTGTCCACCGGGCCCGGCACCGCGAGCCCGATCCCGCAGACCTCCTCCGCCCGGTGCCCGGCCTCGGCCGGCAACTCGGCCAACCAGCGGCCCAGTTCGCCGAGCACGGCGTCCGGACCGTCCTCCACCACCAGGGTGCCGGCGCGCTCGGCGAGGATCTCGCCGGTCAGTGAGAGGACGGCCGCGCGGGCGTGCCGGGTGTCCAGGTCGGCGGCGAGGACCACCGCGTGGGAGTCGTCGAACTCCAGGGTGATGGACGGGCGTCCGCCGAGCGGCGAGTCGACCGGGCCGCCGGCTCCCTCGCGCAGCCAGCCCGCCCGGAACAGCCGGTCCAGGCGCTGGCCCACGGTGGCCCGGGACAGTCCGGTCGCCTGCTGGAGCGCGCCCCGGGTCACGGCCCGTCCGTGGCGCACGAGTTCGAGCAGATCGCCGGCGCCCGCCTGGCTCCCGCTCCTGCCGGTCCTTGCCGGACGTCCGGTCATGCCCACCCTCTTGTGTTTCCCGAACTCGCCTTACATATTGAGTTCTGCGTGTTAAATAGACGTAACTCTACGGTGGCCGCAGCCGAACCCGGGCGGCCGGACGTCTCCGGGGAGCCCCGAGTGGATCGCACCGTCCAGCTCAACTACCGTCACCCCGCCCACCGGAGCGCGGACCGTCCACCGGCCGGACCGCCGTCCCCGCACCTCAGGGCGGCCCGGGTACTGGCGGCGAACTGGACGGGCGCCTCGACGGTCCCCTCCCGGAACCTGTATCCGCACCAGTGGTCCTGGGACTCCGCGTTCATCGCCATCGGGCTGCGGCACGTCTCACCGGCGCGCGCCCAGACGGAGCTGGAGACGCTGTTCGCCGCCCAGTGGGCCGACGGACGCGTCCCGCACATCGTCTTCAACCCCTCCGTACCGCTCGACGCGTACTTCCCGAGCCCCGACTTCTGGCGCTCCACCACCGCGGGGCGCGCGGCGGGCGCCCCGCGCACCGTACAGACCTCCGGCATCGTGCAGCCACCGGTGCACGCGCTGGCGGCCTGGCTGGTGCACCGCGCCGACCCGGCGCTGTCCCGGGGGCGCGGCTTCCTGGCCCGGGTGTACCCGCGGCTCGCCGCCTGGCACCGTTATCTGCTGCACCGGCGCGACCTGGGCGGCGGCGGCCTGGTCTCCGTGGTCCACCCGTGGGAGCAGGGCATGGACAACAGCCCCTGCTGGGACGCCCCGCTGGCCCGGATCACCCCGGCGCCGGCCCGCTCCTTCCGCCGCGCCGACCTCGACCACGGCGCCCCCGGGGACCGGCCGACGGACCTGGACTACGGGCGGTACGTGCGGCTGGCCGCCGACTACCGCGAGCGCGGGTACGCCGACGGGGGCGGGGAGTTCGCCGTGGAGGACCCGGCGTTCAACGCCCTGCTCATCGCCTCCGAGCACGCCCTCGCGCGGATCGCCGAGGAGCTGGGCGCGCCCGGCGCCGCCCGCCGGGACCGGGCCGCGCGGCTGACGGCGGCCCTGGTGGAGCGGCTGTGGGACCCGGCGGCCGGCCTGTTCCTCTGCCGGGACCTGCGGGGCGGCGACACCCTCGTCCCCGAGCGCGGTGTCTCGGGGCTGGTGCCGCTGCTGCTGCCCGGGCTCCCGCGCCCCATCGCCGCCGCGCTCGTCCGGACGGTCACCGGGCCGCACTTCTCGCTCGGCGACCGCACCCGGCTGGTGCCCAGCCACGACCTGCTCGCGGAGTCCTTCGACCCGCACCGGTACTGGCGCGGCCCGGCCTGGTTCAACACGAACTGGCTGCTGGAGCGCGGGCTGCGGGCGCACGGCGAGACGGCCATGGCCGACGCCCTGCGCGCGGCCGTCGTGGAGCTGGCCGACGCCACGGACTTCGCCGAGTACGTCGACCCGTACACCGGCGAGCCGTGCGGCGCGAGCGGCTTCGGCTGGACGGCGGCGCTCGCGCTCGACCTCTGCCACCGGCGGCCCGCGCCGCCCGAACGTCAAAAGCTGGACAAGAGCCCGCGCGAGGGCGTGTCCGCCCTGAGCACCGGCACGTTCGACCAGAGTGACAAAGGAGGGGACCGGGGATGACGGACCGGCATCATCTGCTCGTGCACGGCGCCACCTTCGCCGCCGTCGGCGACCGCGGCGACATCAGCGGGGTGCGCGGCGGCTCCCCGGACGGATTGTTCGTCCGGGACGCCCGGCACCTCAGCCGCTGGCAGCTCACCGTCGACGGCGCGGTGCCCGAGGTGCTCACCCCGGTCGCGGACGGGGACGCGGCCCGCTGCGTGCTGGTCCCGCGCGGCGGCCGGCAGGACCCCCCGGCCCACACCGTCTTCCGTGAACAGGCCGTCGGGGACAGCTCGTTCGTGGAGTCGGTGCGGGTGACCGGCAACCGCCCGGAGCCCAGCACCATCCGGCTGGCGCTCACCGTCGACGCCGACTTCACCGACCAGTTCGAGCTCCGCTCCGACCACCGCACCTATGTCAAGGCCGGCGCCGTACGCTCCCGCCACGTGCTCTCCGACGGCATCGAGTTCGTCTACCGGCGGGCCGAGTGGCGGTCCTGCACGACGGTCACGGCCGACCCGGCGCCGGACGCCGTGGAGGAGACGGGCACCGGCGCCCGCCGCCTGGTGTGGACCCTCGACCTGGAGCCGTACGGCACGACCGAACTGCTGCTGCGGGTGATCGCCCGCCCGCACGGCGACCGGCGCACCCTGCGCGTGCCCCGCGACCCGGCCGCCGTCCACCGGCAACTGCGGATACGCGAGGAGGAGTTCACGGAGTCGGTCGCCTTCCCGACCGGCTGGCCGGAGCTGGCCGCGACCTGCGTGCGGGGCCTGTCCGACCTGGCGGCGCTCCAGGTGCCGGCCTCCGGGCCGGACGGCGAGGAGCTGCGCGTCCCGGCGGCCGGCGCCCCCTGGTTCCTCACCCTGTTGGGCCGCGACGCGCTTCTGACCTCGCTGTTCACCCTGCCCTACCGCCCCCGGCCGGCCGCCGCCACGCTCCTCGCGCTGGCCGCCGCCCAGGCGACCGGCACCGGCGTCTCCCGGGTCGCCCAGCCCGGCAAGATCGTGCACGAGGTGCGGCACGGGGAGCTGGCCCACTTCGGCCAGGTGCCGTTCCGCCGCTACTACGGCTCGGTCGACGCCACCCCGCTCTTCCTGGTCCTGCTCGGCGCGTACGTCGAGCAGACCGGGGACACGGCCCTCGCCCGCCGTCTGGAGCCGCACGCCCGCGCCGCCGTCGGCTGGATGCTCGACCACGGCGGGCTGACCTCGCGCGGCTACCTCGTCTACCGCGCCGACGAGGGCGGCCTCGCCAACCAGAACTGGAAGGACTCCCCCGGCGCGATCTGCTGCGCCGACGGCACCCGGCCCACCGGCGCGGTGATGGCGGCGGGCGCCCAGGGCTACGCGTACGACGCGCTGCGCCGCACGGCGGGGGTGGCCCGCGCGGTGTGGGCCGACGAGACGTACGCCGCGCTGCTGGAACAGGCCGCGGCCGATCTCCGCGACCGGTTCCAGCGGGACTTCTGGATGCGGGAACGGTCCTTCCCCGCGCTGGCGCTGGACGGTCAGGGCCGCCAGATAGACGCGCTGGCGTCCGACGCCGGGCATCTGCTGTGGTCGGGGCTGCTGGACAAGGAGTACGGCGAGGCGGTGGGCCGGCGGCTGCTGGAGCCGGACTTCTTCTCCGGCTGGGGCGTCCGCACGGTGGCCTCCGGGCAGCCCGCGTACCACCCGCTCTCCTACCACCGCGGTTCGGTCTGGCCGCACGACAACGCGCTGATCGCGCTGGGGCTCGCCCGGTACGGGCTGCACGACGAGGCGCGCACGGTGGCGCACGCGCTGATCGACGCGGCGGCGCCGACCGGGCGGCGCCTGCCGGAGGTGCTGGCCGGGTACCGGCGCGCTCCGGACACCGCGCCGGTGCCCTGTCCGCACGCCGGCGGCCGGCTGGCCCGGTCCGCCGCGGCGCCGCTCGCCCTGCTGACGGCCGTCGGGGGCGCCTGAGGGGCGCGTCACCCGGCGGCCCCGTGCGGCGTGCCGCCGGCCGTGTCGACCGGGTGTTTGCCGAGGCGGGTGAACACCGCCCGCCGCCGAGCCGTACCGGAGGGCATGAGCGCGCTCCGGCCGGCCGACGAAGCAACAGCCCCCGACAAGACCGCCACCCCCCTTCCCCGCTCCCCGCGGCGGCCCCGGGCCGTCCGGCGGGCGTGGCGGCGGCGCCTCGGGGAGCGGCACCCCGCCGCCGCCCGGGCGCTGTCCGCCGCCGTCACCGTGCTCGCCGCCGCGCTCGTCGTCGCGGCGCTCGTGATGCCCGACTCCGTCGAACACCTCGGCCCCGCGGCGTTTCTGCGCATCCCCGCGGAGGCCGTCGTCGGGGCCGCGGTGCTGCCCGCCCTGGCGCGGCGCCCGCGGGTGGCGGTGGCGGCGGTGTCCGGGGTGCTGCTCGGGGCCGTGGCGGTGCTGAACGCGCTCGACATGGGCTTCGGCCAGTACCTCGGCCGCGAGTTCGACGTGGTCCTCGACTGGGGTCTGCTCGGCGACGCGGAGTCGTATCTGGAGGACTCCCTCGGCCGTACGGCCACCCTCGCCGCCGTCGCCGGGGTGCTCGCCGCGGTCCTGCTGCTCCTCGTGCTGCCGGCGCTGGCCGTGGTCCGGCTGAGCGACCTGCTCGCCCGGCACCCCGGCACCGCGGCCCGCGGCACTCTGGTGGCCGGGGTCGTCTGGATCACCTGTGCCTCCCTCGGCCTCCGGGCGGGGGGCCTGCCGCTCGCCTCCGACAGCACCGCGACCGCGCTGGAGGACCAGGCCCGCCGGGTCTCGGACACCCTCAAGGACGAGGCGGAGTTCCGGGAGGTGGCCCGGGTCGACGCGTTCGGGAACACCCCGGCCGGACAGCTGGTGCCCGATCTGCGCGGCAAGGACGTGGTCTTCACGTTCATCGAGAGCTACGGCCGCAGCGCGATCGAGGAGCCGATCACGGCGCCGGGCGTGGACCGGACGCTCGACGCCCGCACCAAGGCGCTGGCCGAGGCCGGTTTCCACGCCAGGAGCGGCTGGCTGACCTCGGCGACCTACGGCGGCAGCAGCTGGCTCGGCCACTCCACCACCATGTCCGGCCTGTGGATCAGCAACCAGCAGCGCTACCGCACCGTCATGGCGAGCGACCACATGAGCCTGACGGACGCGTTCGAGAAGACCGGCGCGTTCGACACGGTCGGGGTCATGCCGGGCGTGCGGAAGGAGTGGCCGGAGCAGAAGTGGTACGGCCTCGACACGGTCTACGACGCCTTCCGGCTCGGCTACCGGGGGCCCAGGTTCAGCTGGTCCACCATGCCCGACCAGTACGCGCTCCAGCAGTACCAGGAGCGGGTGCACGGCAAGCGGCCGGCCGACGGCAGGTCGCGGATGTCGCTGCTCATCCTGACCTCCAGCCACCAGCCCTGGGCACCCGTCCCGAGGATGGTGGACTGGGACCGGCTCGGTGACGGCTCGGTCTTCAAGGACATGGAGGCGGCGGGCGACAAGCCGGCCGACGTCATCGCCGACACCACCAGGTCCCGCGAGGAGTACGGCAAGTCGATCCAGTACTCGGTGACCGCGCTGACCCAGTGGCTGGAGCGCTACGGCGGCAAGGACACCGTGCTGGTCTTCCTCGGCGACCACCAGCCGATCGCCCGGGTCAGCGGCGACCACGCCAGCCGTGACGTGCCGGTGTCGGTCGTCGCCAGGGACCCCGAGGTCCTCGACAGGATCGCCGACTGGGGCTGGACGGACGGACTGCGCCCCGCCCACGACGCGCCGGTGTGGAAGATGAGTTCCTTCCGGGACCGCTTCCTGACGGCGTACGGCTCGACCCCGCACCCCAGGAAGGGCTGATCAGCCGCCGGAGGTGTCCAGCTCCGCGTCCTCGCCGACGCCCGCGCAGTCGTACGGGTCCTTCAGCCAGCCGTCCGGCAGCACCACCCGGTTGTTGCCGGACGTACGGCCGCGCGGGCCCTCCGCGCCGGCCGGCCACGGCTGGTCCAGGTCCAGCTCGTCCAGGCCGGCCCGCAGCTCCTGGAGGGAGGAGGTGATCGCGAGCCGCTTGCGCATCTCGGAGCCGACCGCGAAGCCCTTCAGGTACCAGGCGACGTGCTTGCGGAAGTCGACGACGCCCTTGGACTCGTCGCCGATCCACTCCCCGAGCAGGGTGGCGTGCCGGACCATGACGTCGGCCACCTGGCGCAGCGAGGGCCGCGCGATGTCCTGCGCCCGCCCCTCGAAGGCCGCCACCAGGTCCGCGAACAGCCACGGCCGCCCGAGGCAGCCACGGCCCACGACCACGCCGTCGCAGCCGGTCTCCCGCACCATCCGCAGCGCGTCCCCGGCCGACCAGATGTCGCCGTTGCCGAGCACGGGGATCTCCGGGACGTGCTCCTTCAGCCGGGCGATGGCGTCCCAGTCGGCGGTGCCGCCGTAGTGCTGGGCGGCGGTGCGGCCGTGCAGCGCGATGGCCGTGACGCCCTCCTCGACGGCGATGCGGCCGGCGTCGAGGAAGGTGATGTGGTCGTCGTCGATGCCCTTGCGCATCTTCATGGTCACCGGCAGGTCACCGGCGCCGGAGACCGCCTCGCGCAGGATCGCCCGCAGCAGGTTCCGCTTGTACGGCAGGGCGGACCCGCCGCCCTTGCGCGTCACCTTCGGCACCGGGCAGCCGAAGTTCAGGTCGATGTGGTCGGCCAGCCCCTCCTCCGCGATCATGCGGACGGCCTTGCCGACGGTCGCCGGGTCGACGCCGTACAGCTGGATCGAGCGCGGGCGCTCGCTCGCGTCGAACTTGATCAGCTGCATGGTCTTCTCGTTGCGCTCGACCAGCGCCCGGGTCGTGATCATCTCGCTGACGAACAGTCCCTTGCCGCCGCTGAACTCCCGGCACAGGGTGCGGAAGGGCGCGTTGGTGATCCCCGCCATGGGTGCGAGCACGACGGGCGGCGTCACGGCGTGCGGGCCGATGGAGAGCGGGTGGGTCATCGTCAGGGCTCCGGAGCGGATGGACGGCACAGGACACGGGCGAGCAACCATTGTCCCTCACCCGCGCGGCGGCCCGGGCGGCGGCCGTGCGGGTGGGGCGGTGCCCGTCCCATGGATCGTGTATGAGTCATTAGTTAACCGCACTATTGATATCGGCGTACGATGGGAGGCATGCCAGAGCTGAGCCCTCGCCGACGCGTGCTCGTGCTCGCGATCTGCTGCATGAGCCTGCTGATCGTGAGCCTCGACAACACCGCGCTGAACGTGGCGCTGCCCTCCATGCAGCGCGACCTGCACGCCACCACCTCCGGCCTGCAATGGACGATCGACGCCTACACGCTCGTGCTGGCCTCGCTCTTGATGCTCGCGGGCTCCACCGCCGACCGGATCGGGCGCAAGCGCGTCTTCTTGACGGGCCTGGTCATCTTCACCGCCGGCTCCGTGCTCTGCTCCCTCGCCCCCAGCCTGGAACTGCTGATCGTGTTCCGGATGGTCCAGGCGGTCGGCGGCTCGATGCTCAACCCGGTCGCCATGTCGATCATCACCAACACCTTCACCGACGCCCGGGAACGCGCCCGCGCGATCGGTGTGTGGGGCGCGGTGGTCGGCATCTCCATGGCGGCCGGCCCGCTGGTCGGCGGGTTGCTGGTGCAGTCGGTGAGCTGGCGCGCGATCTTCTGGGTCAACCTCCCGGTCGGGCTCGCCGCCCTCCTGCTCACCTTCCGTTTCGTCCCCGAGTCCCGCGCGCCCAGGGCCCGCCGTCCCGACCCGGTCGGCCAGCTGCTGGTGATCGCCCTGTTCGGCTCGCTGACGTACGCGATCATCGAGGCGCCGGAGTCGGGCGCCTCTCCGGTGGTGCCGTTCGCCGTGCTCGCGGTGGCCGCCCTGCTGGCCCTGCTGTGGTACGAGCCCCGGCGCGCGGAGCCCCTGATCGACCTGCGTTTCTTCCGCTCAGCCCCGTTCAGCGGGGCGACCGTGATCGCGATCAGCGCGTTCGCGGCCCTCGGCGGCTTCCTGTTCCTGTCCACGCTGTACCTCCAGAACGTGCGCGGGCTCGACGCCCTGCACGCGGGCCTGTGGATGCTCCCGATGGCCGTGCCGACCTTCCTGTGCGCGCCGCTGTCCGGCCGCCTGGTCGGCAGCCGCGGTCCCCGGCTCCCGCTGCTGGTGGCCGGTGCGGCGATGACCGCGAGCGGTGTGCTGTTCGCCGTGTTCGAGGCGGAGACGGCGAACGCCACCCTCGTCATCGGCTACGTCCTGTTCGGCATCGGCTTCGGCTTCGTGAACGCGCCGATCACCAACACGGCGGTGTCGGGCATGCCCCGCGCCCAGGCGGGCGTCGCCGCCGCCGTCGCCTCCACCAGCCGGCAGCTGGGCCAGACGCTCGGTGTCGCGGTGGTCGGGGCCGTCCTGGCCTCCGGCATCGGCTCGTCGCCGTACCGGCAGACGTTCGTCTCGGCGGCCCGCCCCGGCTGGTGGATCCTCACCGGCTGCGGCCTGGCCGTCCTGGTCCTGGGCCTGCTCTCCAGCGGTCACTGGGCCCGCCGCACGGCCGCGCGGACCGCCGAGAGCCTGGCGGCGGCCGAGGCGCGGCAGGCCGTCGAACCCGTCTCCGAACGCGCCTGAACACCCCCGGGCCCGGACCGCCGCCGGCCGGCACCCGCGCCCGGCACGGCATCCGGCAGACGGCCCCGCACCACCGCCCCGGACGCCGACGCCCCGCACCCGGCCATGCACAGCCCGCCGGTCACCCCCCGCCCGACACCACACCGACCGACGGCCGGACGCGGAACGCGCCCCGGGGACAGCCGCCGACGGCGAGGCGAACGGCGGACGGCACCCGCGCCCGGCACGCGAGCGCCCCGCACACCCCCCGCACCACCGCCCCGGACGCCGACGCCCCGCACCCGCCCCCCGAGGCGCACCCGGCCGAGCGCGACGCGCCGGTCACCACCCTTCCGACACCACCGCCCGACAGCGCGCCGACCGACCGTCGGGTGACCTCGCCGTACCCCCTCGCCGTATCCGGTGCGTCAGGTGACAGTCAGTCAGTTCGCTGCCGGCCGACGGGAGATCGGACGCCCCCTCCTTCCGCCGGACCAGGGTCGGGGCGTTGCGGTCGGCGCGGGCGGGTCGACGGCACCGGCGCGGTGGTGCTCCGTCCGCCCGGGCGACGGCCGGTCCGCGCCGCCGGGGCGGGGTCTCCGGTGGGTCACGGGGTCCCGCCAGGGGTCCCGGGGCCGGGTTCGAAATCGCCGGAAAACCGCTGTGACCTGCCATTTCGCCGGGGCGGAGACGGAGTTCCGGCCCGTCTCGAGTGGCCGCCCCGGCGGACCCGGGTCAGCCTGGGAGACGTCCATCGAGCGACAGGAGCGAAACATGACCTCCGTACTCCGCCATCGCCACGGCCGTGCTCTCGGTACCGGCGCCCTCTGCGCGGCGCTGCTCTGCGGCGGGACGGCCGGAGCCTTCGCGGCAGACGCGAGCCCCAGCCCCAGCCCCACGGACAAGAACACGAGCATGAGCCCGAGCCCGAGCCCCTCGGGCATGCACTCGATCAGCGTCCACGCCGACAAGTCCACGGTGAAGGCCGGTGAGACGGTGAAGTTCACCGGACGCACCAAGGGCCTGAAGGTGGGCAGTCCGCTGGTGCTCCAGCACGAGAAGGACGGCAAGTGGAAGGCGCTCAAGGCGACCGCCAAGGTCAAGACGGGCAACTCCTACGCCCTGCTGGCCAAGTTGGACACCAAGGGCACCGAGCACCTGCGGGTCGCGAGCGTGACCAAGTCCGGGAAGGTCTATTCGCCCACCGTCACCGTCACGGTGCACTGAGCCCGCGCACCAGTAGGTCCACGACGGCCGTGAACTCCTCCTCGATGCCGGGAAGCACCCAGTCCCGGGCGTAGCAGGGGTCGTGGAAGCGGCCGGTGGCCTGGAAGACGGCCCGTGCGGCCAGGGCCGGGTCGGACACCTGGAAGGTGCCCGACCCGGCCCCCGCCGCGATGATCCCGGTCAGCTGGCCGGTGAGATCGGCTATGTGCTCGCGGACCACATCCCCCAGCTCGTCGACGAGCACGGTGTAGGTCGCGAACAGCTCGGGGTCGTCGCCCGCCTTGTGCCGCTTGGCGGCGAAGAGGGCGGCGAGCCAGTCCCGCAGCCGCTGCGCCGGGTCGCGGTCCTCGGCGACGATCCCGGCGAGCCGCTGCGAGGTCCGGTCCAGCCAGCGTTTGGTGACCGCCTCGCGCAGCGCCGCCTTGGTGCGGAAGTGCCGGTAGACGCTGCCGTGGCTGACGCCGAGCGCGCGGGCCACGTCGACCACGGTGGCCTTGGCCGGACCGTGGCGGCGCAGCACCTCCTCGGTGGCTTCGAGGATGCGCTCGGCGGTCAGGGTCTCGCTGCTCGGTGGCATGCCTAGACGGTACCCGGCACCGGGATCAGCTCTCGCTGTCGAGCATGGCCATCTGGGCGGGGGCGTACCGCTCGCCGGCCGCCGCGTCCGCCGGCACGGCGGCCTCGATGGCCGCGAGGTCGGCCGCGTCCAGGGTCACGTCCAGGGCGCCCAGGGCCTCGCCGAGCCGTTCCCGGGTGCGGGAGCCGACCAGCGGCACGATGTCCTCGCCGCGGGAGAGCACCCAGGCGATGGCGAGCTGGGCGACCGTGACGCCCTTCCGTCCGGCGATCTCGCGCAGCGAGTCGACGAGCGTGAGGTTGTGCCGGAGGTTCTCGCCCTGGAAGCGGGGCGAGAAGGCGCGGAAGTCGGTCGCGGCGAACTCCTGGTCGGCGGTGAGGTGGCCGGAGATCAGTCCGCGCGAGAGCACGCCGTAGGCGGTGACGGCGATGCCGAGTTCGCGCAGGGTGGGCAGGATCTCCCGCTCGGGGCCGCGGGAGATGAGCGCGTACTCGATCTGGAGGTCGGCGATCGGGGCGGTGGCGGCGGCCCGCCGGATGGTGTCCACGCCGACCTCGCTCAGCCCGATGTGCCGGACGTACCCCTTCTCCACCAGCTCGGCGATCGCGCCGACGGTCTCCTCGATCGGCACGTCCGGGTCGAGGCGGGAGGGCCGGTAGACGTCGATGTGGTCGACGCCGAGGCGCTGGAGGGAGTACGCGGCGAAGTTCTTCACCGCGGCCGGGCGGCCGTCGAAGCCGGACCAGCCGCCGTCGGGGTCGCGCAGGGCGCCGAACTTCACGCTGACCACCGCGTTCTCGCGCAGGGCGGGCGGGGCGGTGCGCAGCGCCTCGCCGACCAGCAGTTCGTTGTGGCCCATGCCGTAGAAGTCGCCGGTGTCGAGCAGCGTCACGCCGGCCTCGAGGGCCGCGTGGACGGTGGCGATCGACTCGGAGCGGTCCGCGTCGCCGTACATGCCGGACATGCCCATGCAGCCGAGGCCGAGGGCGAAGACCCGGGGGCCGGTGGTGCCGAGGTTTCGGGTTCGCGTCGTCATGCCCTCACCTTGACATGACAGCTGACAGATTTCAATATCTGTCATTCCATTTTTGTTGAGCACGCGGCCGGATTGGTCCAGACCTATTGACGAGAGGTCTGGACCAGAGCACTGTCATGCCTACGACATCCCACGGCACCCACCCGGCACCGCGCCGGTCCCCCACCGGGAGGCCCCATGCTCCGTCGCACGCTGCGCCTGCTCACCGCCGCCCTCACCGGCGCCGTCCTCGCCCCGCTGGTGATCGCCACCGCGCCCGCCGCCTCCGCCGCCGACACCTGCGCGGTGAAGTCACGTCCGGCGGGCAAGGTGCTCCAGGGCTACTGGGAGAACTGGGACGGCAACGCCAACGGCGTCCACCCGCCCTTCGGCTGGACCCCCATCACCGACTCCCGTATCGCCGCCCACGGTTACAACGTGATCAACGCGGCCTTCCCGGTCATCCGCTCCGACGGCACGGCGCTGTGGGAGGACGGCATGGACGCCGGCGTGAAGGTGTCCACACCCGCCGAGATGTGTCAGGCCAAGGCGTCCGGGCAGACGATCCTGCTCTCCATCGGGGGCGCGGCGGCCGGTATCGACCTGTCCTCGACGGCCGTCGCCGACCGGTTCGTGGCGACGATCGTGCCGATCCTGAAGAAGTACAACTTCGACGGCATCGACATCGACATCGAGACCGGCCTGGTCGGCAGTGGGAACATCAACCAGCTGTCCACGTCGCAGGCCAACCTGATCCGCATCATCGACGGCGTCCTCGCCCAGATGCCGGCGGGCTTCGGACTGACGATGGCCCCGGAGACCGCGTACGTGACCGGCGGCAGCGTCACCTACGGCTCGATCTGGGGCGCCTATCTGCCGATCATCAAGAAGTACGCCGACAACGGCCGTCTGTGGTGGCTGAACATGCAGTACTACAACGGCAGCATGTACGGCTGCTCCGGCGACTCCTACTCGGCCGGGACCGTGCAGGGCTTCACCGCGCAGACCGACTGCCTGAACAAGGGGCTGGTGGTGCAGGGCACGACCGTGAAGGTGCCCTACGACAAGCAGGTCCCGGGTCTGCCGGCCCAGCCCGGAGCGGGCGGCGGCTACCTGTCCCCGTCCCAGGTCTCGCAGGCGTGGAGCCACTACGGCACGTCGCTCAAGGGCCTGATGACCTGGTCCGTCAACTGGGACGGCTCGAAGAACTGGACGTTCGGCGACAACGTCAAGGCGCTCCAGGGCCGCTGAGCGCCCCCGGACACACGGATGCCGGGCGGTCCCGCGGGGGACCGCCCGGCATCCGGCGTGACGGCTAGGCGCCCAGGAGGCGCTGGGCCAGGTAGCCCTCGATCTGGTCGAGCGACACCCGCTCCTGCTTCATCGAGTCACGCTCGCGCACGGTGACGGCGTTGTCCTCGAGGGTGTCGAAGTCGACGGTCACGCAGTACGGCGTACCGATCTCGTCCTGACGGCGGTAGCGGCGGCCGATGGCGCCGGCGTCGTCGAACTCGATGTTCCAGTTCTGCCGCAGCGCCTGCGCGAGACCCTTGGCCTTCGGGGACAGCTCCGGGTTGCGGGACAGCGGGAGCACCGCCACCTTCACCGGGGCCAGGCGGTGGTCGAGGCGCAGCACGGTGCGCTTCTCCATCTTGCCCTTGGCGTTCGGCGCCTCGTCCTCGACGTAGGCGTCGAGCAGGAAGGCCAGCATGGTGCGGCCGACACCCGCCGCCGGCTCGATGACGTACGGCGTCCAGCGCTCCCCGGCCTCCTGGTCGAAGTAGGAGAGGTCCTGGCCGGAGGCCTTGGAGTGGGCGCCGAGGTCGTAGTCGGTGCGGTTGGCGACACCCTCCAGCTCGCCCCACTCGCTGCCGCCGAACCGGAAGCGGTACTCGATGTCGGCGGTGCGCTTGGAGTAGTGGGAGAGCTTCTCCTTCGGGTGCTCGTACCAGCGCATGTTCTCCTCACGGAGACCCAGGCCCGTGTACCAGGCCCAGCGCTGCTCCATCCAGTACTCCTGCCACTGCTCGTCCTCGCCCGGCTTGACGAAGAACTCCATCTCCATCTGCTCGAACTCGCGGGTGCGGAAGATGAAGTTGCCCGGCGTGATCTCGTTGCGGAACGACTTGCCCATCTGGGCGATGCCGAACGGCGGCTTGCGGCGCGAGGTGGTCTGCACCTGGGCGAAGTTGGTGAAGATGCCCTGGGCGGTCTCGGGGCGCAGGTAGGCGACGGAGCCGGAGTCCTGGGTCGGGCCGAGGTGGGTGGAGAGGAGGCCCGAGAACTGCTTGGGCTCGGTGAACTGGCCCTTGTTGCCGCAGTTCGGGCAGTTGATGTCCGCGAGGCCGTTGGCCGGGGCGTGCCCCTTCTTCTCCTCGTAGGCCTCTTCCAGGTGGTCCGCGCGGAACCGCTTGTGACACGCGGTGCACTCGGTCAGCGGGTCCGTGAAGGTGGCGACGTGGCCGGAGGCCACCCAGACCTCGGGGGCCAGGATGACGGACGAGTCGATACCGACGACGTCCTCGCGCGACGTCACCATGTAGCGCCACCACTGACGCTTGATGTTCTCCTTGAGCTCGACACCCAGGGGTCCGTAGTCCCAGGCGGCACGCTGTCCGCCGTAGATCTCACTGCACGGGAAAACGAAGCCACGGCGCTTGCTCAGGCTGACGATGGTGTCGATCTTGTCGGCGGCCACGGTGCTCTCTTCATTACGACGACGGGCGTTGAAGCGAGATGCTTCCAGCGAATGATTCAGGTTACCGGCGCAGGCTCCCCCTCGGCCAAATCGGCCCCTGTTCAGACCGCCTGACGAGCGTTGTTGACAACGGTTTCCATGTTTGTTGAAAATGACTGTCATGAACGTACGACGACGCACCCGGCCCGGCGCGCCCCGCCTCATATCCGCCGCCGCGGTCGCCGCGGTCACCGCGCTCGGGATCGGCACCCTGTCCGGCTGCTCCGACGGCACGACCGTCGCAGCGGGCACCGACAAGTTCGACGTCGTCGCGTCGTTCTACCCGATGGCCTTCCTCGCCGAGCGGATCGGCGGGGAGCACGTCCACGTCACCACGCTCACCTCCCCCGGCCAGGAGCCGCACGACCTGGAGATCAGCCCCCGGCAGATCGCCTCGCTGGAGGA
The DNA here is from genome assembly GCF_000718775.1 of Streptomyces sp. NRRL S-31. Classification (GTDB taxonomy): domain Bacteria; phylum Actinomycetota; class Actinomycetes; order Streptomycetales; family Streptomycetaceae; genus Streptomyces. Next base: position 62,822 of record NZ_JOCB01000004.1, on the reverse strand, counting down.
GTCCGACGCGGTCCTGTACCTGAAGGGCCTCCAGCCCTCGGTCGACGACGCGGTGGCCCAGTCCCCGGTCAAGACCAAGATCGACGCCGCCGCCCTCACCACGCTGGAGGACCACGGCACCGAGGTCGGCGGCCACGCGGCCGAGCACGACGACGAGGACCACGGGGAGAAGGCCGGCAAGGACCCCCACATCTGGCTCGACCCGGTGCGGTACGCCCAGGTCGCCGAGGGTGTCGGCAAGGCGTTCGAGAAGGCCGACCCCGCGCACGCGGCCGACTACCGCGAGAACACCGCGGACCTGGTCGGGCGGCTGGACGCCCTCGGCCACGAGTTCCGGCAGGGCCTCGCGCACACGCGGGGCAAGGTCTTCATCACCACGCACGCCGCCTTCGGCTACCTCGCCGAGCGCTACGGCCTGACCGAGGAGGCCGTGAGCGGCCTCGACCCCGAGTCGGAGCCGAGCGCCGCCCGGGTCAGGGACCTGGAGTCGATGGCCGCGGCCGACGGCGTCACCACCGTCTTCTACGAGACCCTGGTCAGCGACAAGACCGCGAAGACCATCGCGGCCGACGCCGGCCTGAAGACCGACGTCCTCGACCCGATCGAGGGCATCACGGACCGGTCCCGCGGCACGGACTACTTCGCCGTCCAGCGGGCCAACCTCAAGGCCCTCCAGCGAGCGCTGGGGGCCAAGTGACCGGCACGGGAGACGAGATGAGCAACGAGCCCGTCATAGCCCTGCGCGGCGTCACCGCCGAACTCGGCGCGCGGCCCGTGCTGCGCGGCATCGACCTCACCGTCGGCCGCGGCGAGGTCGTCGCGCTGCTCGGCGCCAACGGCTCCGGGAAGTCCACGGCGATCCGCGCGATCGTCGGCCAGGTGCCGGTCAGCGGCGGCACGGTCGACCTGTTCGGCGTCCCGCGCCGGTCCTTCCGCGACTGGGCGCGCGTGGGCTACGTACCGCAGCGCACCACGGCCGCGGGCGGCGTCCCGGCGACGGTCGCCGAGATCGTCTCCTCCGGCCGGCTGTCCCGCACCCGCTTCGGCGTCTTCCGCCGGACCGACCGGGAGGCCGTCCGCCACGCCCTGGAACTGGTCGGCATGGCGGACCGCGCCAAGGACTCGGTGACCGCCCTCTCCGGCGGCCAGCACCAGCGGGTGCTGATCGCCCGCGCGCTGGTCGCCCGGCCCGAACTGCTGATCATGGACGAGCCGATGGCGGGCGTCGACCTGGCCAGCCAGGAGGTGCTGGCCCGGACGCTGCGGCAGCAGGTCGAGGCCGGCACGACGGTCCTGCTGGTGCTGCACGAACTGGGCCCGCTGGAGCCCCTGATCGACCGGGCGGTCGTCCTGCGCGACGGCTGCGTCCAGCACGACGGCCCGCCCCCGCGGGCGGTCGGCCAGCACGCCCTGCCCGGCCATGACCACGTGCACCCGCACGCACCCGCGGGCGCCGAACCGATCCGCACGGGACTGCTGAGCTGATGGAATTCCTGGACTACGCCTTCATGCAGCGCGCGCTGCTGGCCGCCGTGCTGGTCGGCATCACCGCGCCCGCGGTCGGCATCTACCTGGTGCAGCGCCGCCAGGCCCTGATGGGCGACGGCATCGGACACGTCGCCATGACGGGCGTCGGCCTCGGCTTCCTGCTGTCCACGTCCCCCGTGTGGATGGCGACCGCCGTCTCGGTGCTCGGCGCCGTCCTGATGGAGCTGATCCGCTGGTACGGCAGGACGCGCGGCGACATCGCCCTCGCCATGCTGTTCTACGGCGGCATGGCCGGCGGCGTGATGCTGATCAACCTCGCGCCGGGCGGCTCCAACGCCAACCTGACGTCGTACCTGTTCGGCTCGTTGTCGACGGTCTCCTCCTCCGACGTGACCGCGATCTGCGTGCTGGCCGCCTTCGTCCTGCTGGTCACGCTGGGCCTGCGCCGGCAGTTGTTCGCGGTCAGCCAGGACGAGGAGTTCGCCCGGGTCACGGGCCTGCCGGTGCGCGCCCTGAACCTGCTGACGGCGGTCACCGCGGCCGTGACCGTGACGGTCGCCATGCGGGTCGTCGGACTGCTGCTGGTGTCCGCGCTGATGGTGGTGCCCGTGGCGGCGGCGCAGCAGCTCACCCGCAGCTTCACCGTCACCTTCGCGCTCGCCGTCGCGATCGGTGTGGCCGTGACGGTCAGCGGCACGGTGACGTCGTACTACCAGGACGTGCCGCCCGGCGCGACGATCGTCCTGCTGACCATCGCCGCGTTCGTCGCGCTCACCGCGCTGGCCACCCCGCTGGCCCGGCGGCGCGCCCGTGCGGCGGCCGCCGCACACCCCGCCGGAGACCCGGCGGACTGCGTGATTCCGGCCTCGCGGGACGCCGGGGACGAGATCGGCGTCTGACCGCCGACGGCCCGGGCTGGCACAATGGCCCGGGCAGAGGCGAGGCATCGAAGGAGGCATGACGGTGACGACCGCTGGACCGCCCGTGAGGGGCCGCTCGACCCGCCAGCGGGCAGCCGTGGCGGCGGCCCTGGGCGAGGTCGACGAGTTCCGCAGCGCTCAGGAACTGCACGACATGCTCAAGCACAAGGGCGACTCGGTCGGTCTGACCACGGTCTACCGCACCCTCCAGTCCCTCGCCGAGGCCGGCGAGGTCGACGTGCTGCGGACCTCCGACGGCGAGTCGGTGTACCGCCGCTGCTCGAGCGGCGAGCACCACCACCACCTGGTCTGCCGTGCCTGCGGCAAGGCGGTGGAGGTGGAGGGCCCGGCGGTGGAGAAGTGGGCGGAGGCGATCGCCGCGGAGCACGGGTACGTCAACGTGGCCCACACGGTGGAGATCTTCGGCACCTGCGCGGACTGCGCCGCCGGCCGGACGCCGTAGGCACGGCTCGGCTCCGCCCGAAGCAGCGCTCCAGCCGGGACACGTTCTCGGTGAAGACCGGCACGAAACCGGCCGGGGCCTTCCGGTAGCCGTGCGGGTCCTGCCGGACGGCGGCGTAGGGGGCCTTGGTGCCGTAGCTCTCGCGGTGGGCGGGGCCGCCCACCGCGGCGTGCGCGGGCAGCGCGGCGATCAGCAGGGCGCCGAGGGCGGGGGCGGGGGTGAGACGTCTCATGAGTCCCGCGTCCTCGGCGGCCCGTGTGCATACCCGGTGGCTAGGAGGTGGAATCGCCCTTCATCGCGGCCTCCATGGCGATCAGGTCCTCGTTCGGCACGGCTCCGCCGAAGCGCCGGTCCCGGGAGGCGAACTCCAGGCAGGCCCGCCACAGGTCACGCCGGTCGAAGTCGGGCCAGAGCACGTCCTGGAAGACCATCTCGGCGTACGCGCTCTGCCACAGCAGGTAGTTGGAGGTGCGCTGCTCGCCGCTGGGGCGCAGGAACAGGTCGACGTCCGGCATGTCCGGGTAGTACAGGTACTTCTGGATGGTCTTCTCGGTGACCTTGGACGGGTCGAGCCGGCCCGCCCGTACGTCCTCCGCGAGCGCCCGCGCCGCGTCGGCGATCTCCGCGCGCCCGCCGTAGTTCATGCAGAAGTACAGGGTGAGCAGGTCGTTGTCCTTGGTCTGCTCCTGGGCGACCTGAAGCTCCTGGGCGACCGACTTCCACAGCTTGGGCATCCGGCCCACCCAGCGCACCCGGATGCCCAGGGCGTCCAGCTCGTCGCGGGTCTTGCGGATGAAGTCCCGGTTGAAGTTCATCAGGAAGCGGACCTCTTCGGGGGACCGCTTCCAGTTCTCGGTGGAGAAGGCGTACAGGGAGATGTTGCGCACGCCGATCTCGATCGAGCCCTGGAGCACGTCCAGCACCCGCTCGGCGCCGACCTTGTGCCCCTCCGTGCGCGGCAGCCCCCGCTCCTTGGCCCACCGTCCGTTGCCGTCCATGACGATCGCGACGTGGTCCGGCACCAGCTCACCGGGAAGCTTGGGTGCGCGGGCACCGGAGGGGTGCGGTTCCGGTGCCTTGTACTCGCGCCGCCGGCGCCCCAGGATCCCGCGTACGACCATGTCCTTCTCGTCTCCTCGACCCGTGAACTACTTCTCTACGTACCGCAGGGAGCGCAGCCCGCGCTCCAGGTGCCAGTGCAGATATGCGGAGACCAGCCCGCTCCCCTCGCGGACGTGGCGCGCCTCGCACGCGTCCGCCGTCTCCCAGTCTCCCGTAAGCAGCGCCCCCAGCAGCACCAGGGTCTGCGGGGACGGCACGACGCTGCCGGGGACCCTGCAGTCGACGCAGACGGAGCCGCCGGAGGCGACCGAGAAGAACCGGTTCGGTCCGGGCATCCCGCACCTCGCGCAGTCGCCGAAGCTGGGCGCGTACCCGTTCACGGCGAGGGACCGCAGCAGAAAGGCGTCCAGCACCAGGTGCGGCGCGTGCTCGCCCCGGGCGAGCGTCCGCAGCGCGCCCACCAGCAGCAGGTACTGCTGGACGGCGGGCTCCCCCTCGTGGTCGGTGAACCGCTCGGCGGTCTCCAGCATGGCGGTCCCGGCGGTGTACCGGGCGTAGTCGGTGACGATCCCGCCGCCGTAGGGAGCGATCGTCTCGCTCTGCGTGCACAGCGGCAGCCCGCGCCCGACCAGTTCGCTCCCCCGCGCGAAGAACTGCACGTCCACGTGGGAGAAGGGCTCCAGCCGGGCCCCGAACTTGGACTTGGTCCGCCGCACCCCCCGGGCCACGGCGCGCACCCGCCCGTGACCGCGCGTGAGCAGGGTGATGATCCGGTCCGCCTCGCCCAGCTTCTGGGTGCGCAGCACGATGCCGTCGTCGCGGAACAGACTCATGTCCCCATTCTCGCCCATGGGGTGAGCGGTCCGGCCCGCCGCCGGGGGCTGGGCCATTCGTGTGCGCCGTCTTGACCGCCCCCACGGCCCCTCCTATGGTCGCGCTACCGATCGGACGTAGGACGTAGGACGTCGTATCTCCCACCCCCTGCCACCCCTCCCCTCTTCGACTTGCTGGAGGACCCGTGCGCGACGACGTGATCCCCGACGGACCGGCACCGCGCCGCCGGTCGTTCCTGACGGGCGCCGGGGCGCTGGTTGCGGGCGCGCTGCTGGCGGGCTGTTCCGCCGGCCCGGAGTCGACCAACGACACCGGCGGCGGGGGCGGCGGCAAGGACCGGACGCTGACCGCCGTCATCGGTTACGGCAACGACGGCAGCTGGGACCCGACGCAGACGGCGTCGGCGTTCGCGATGGCCGCCAACAACCACATCTACGAGGGGCTGCTGGACACCGATCCGATCACCCGGCTGCCCTATCCGGCGCTCGGCACCGAGGTGCCGAAGGACCCGGGCGCCACCACCTGGCGGTTCACGCTCCGCCCGGGCGCCACCTTCCACGACGGCAAGCCCGTCACCGCCGACGACGTCGTGTTCGTCTTCGACCGCATCCTGGACCCCGGGACGCAGACCCTGGCCAAGGGGTTCTTCGCCGGCTGGCTGGGCAGCGTCGTGAAGACCGGCCCGCGCGGCGTCGAACTGCGGCTGCGGTTCCCCTTCCCGGACGGGCTGTCCCGGCTCACCCTGGCCAAGATCATGCCCCGGCACGTCTATGCGAAGCCCGGGGCCTGGGACGATGCGATCAAGGGGCTGGCCGTGGGCTCGGGGCCGTACCGGCAGACCGCGCACCACCCGAAGTCGAACACCACCTTCGAGGCGTTCGCCGGCTACAACGGGCCCCGCAAACCGGCCTTCCGGCGCATGAACTGGCTGACGATCGTGGACGCGGCGCCGCGCGTCGCGAAGATCTCCGGCACCGGCGCCGGAGCGCAGATCGCCGACAACATCCCCTACGCCAACATCGCGCGGCTGGAACAGGGCGGGCTGAAGGTGGCCGGGGGCGCCGGGATGAACAACCTCTTCCTGATGTTCAACACCCGGCACAAGCCCTTCGACGACATCCGGGTGCGGCAGGCCCTGCACTACGCCATCGACACCGAGAAGATGGTGCGCGTCGCGCTGAAGGGGCACGGGAAGCCGGCGTCCTCCTTCCTCGACGAGGGAAATCCCGGCTACCGAAGGGCCCGGACCGTCTACGACCACGACCCGGAGAAGGCGAAGGCGCTGCTGAAGGCCGCCGGGGTCACCAGGCTGGAGGTCGACCTCCTCGCGGTCAACGTCAGCTGGATCGCCGACTGCCTGCCCACCATCAAGTCCTCGTGGGACGCGATCGGGGTGCGGACCACGCTGTCGCCGCAGGAGACCACGGCCGTCTTCACCAAGATGGACCAGAACCGGGACTACCAGGTGGTGGCGGCGGCCTCCAACCCGAACCAGTTCGGCCTCGACGCCGACCTGATCATGCACTACAACCACGGGCCCGGGAACCTGTGGATGCGCTACACCCGCTGGGCCGACGACCCGGTCGCCAAGCGGCTCTTCCAGGACATGGACCGGGCCACCCGGGAGCCGGACCCCGCGCGGAAGAAGGCGATGATCCAGGACTACATCGACGTCGTCGCGGAACAGGCCGTGCTCTACCCGGTCGTCCACAACGAGCTGATGACCGCCTGGGACGCGCGGGAGCTGAGCGGGATAAGGGCCCAGCCGTACCCCGGCGTCAACCTCCTCCAGGCCAAGTGGATCTGACCGGTGACGACCGTCGTACGGATCCTGCTGCGCCGGGTCGCCCTGCTCGTGCCGCTGCTCCTCGGCATCGTGCTGTTCGTGTTCCTGGTGATGCGCTTCTCGGACGCCGACCCGGCGTCCGCGTTCTTCCAGGGCGCCAATCCGACGCCGGAGCAGCTGCACGACTTCCGGGAGCGCGCCGGCCTGCTGGACCCGCTGCCCGTGCGGTACGTCCGCTTCGTCGGCGCCCTGCTCCACGGCGATCTCGGCACCAGTGCCCTGACCCGCGCCCCGGTGGCCGAGCAGGTCACCACCGCCCTGCCGCTCACCCTCCAGCTGACCTTCCTCGGCCTCGCCCTCGCGGTCGTGCTGGCGCTGGCGGGCGGGGTGACGGCGGCCGTGTACCGCGACCGGCTGCCGGACCAGGTCATCCGGGTGGTCTCGCTGGTCGGGGTGGCCGCCCCGGGGTTCTGGCTGGCGCTGCTGATGATCCAGTACCTGGCGGTGGACCGGGGCTGGTTCCCGACCGGCGGCTACGTCAACCCGGCCGACTCCGTCACCGGCTGGCTGAAGACCATGGCGCTGCCCGCCCTCGCCCTGTCCCTGCCGGTCGCCGCCCAGCTGACCAGGATCGTGCGCACCTCGGTGGTGGAGGAGCTGGACAAGGACTACGTCCGTACGGCGATCGGGAGCGGGCTGCCGCCCCGGGTCGTCGTCGGCCGGAACGTCCTGCGCAACGCCCTGGTCAACCCGCTGACCGTGCTCGGACTGCGGGTCGGCTATCTGCTCGGCGGCGCGGTCGTCATCGAGACGATCTTCTCGCTGCCCGGCATGGGGAAGCTGATGATCGACGCCGTGCAGAACGGCGATCCGGCGGTGGTGCAGGGCGTCGTGCTCACCACCGCCACCGGGTTCGTCGTCGTCAACCTGGTCATCGACATCCTGTACCTGCTGGTCAACCCACGACTGAGGACGGGCTGATGGTCACGCGCGCGCACATCGCCGAGCGGCTGTCCCGGCCCGGCGTCCGGCTGCGGGGATGGCGTCGGCTGCCGCCGCCGTCGAAGGCCGCGCTCTGCTTCCTGGCCGTGGTCGTGCTGGTCGCCGTCCTCGCCCCGGTGCTGGCGCCGGACGATCCGCTCGACCAGCGGGACCCGGCCGGCGGGACCGGGGCGCCGTCCGTCGCGCACTGGATGGGGCAGGACAGCCTCGGCCGGGACGTGCTGAGCCGGCTGATGTACGGCGCCCGGTGGTCGCTGGCGATCGGGCTGGGCGCGACCGCGCTGGCGCTGCTCGCCGGCGCGGTCCTCGGGGCGCTCGCCGCCACCTCCCGCAAGGCGGTGGACGAGACGCTGATGCGCTGCCTGGACGTGGTGATGGCGTTCCCCGGCATCGCGCTGGCGGCCGTGCTGGTGGCCGTGTTCGGCGGCGGGATCGGGGTGCTGATCTGCGCGATCGCGTTCCTGTTCACCCCGCCGGTGGCCCGGGTGGTGCGGGCCAACGTGCTGGACCAGTACGGGGAGGACTACGTCACCGCCGAGCGGGTCATCGGTGCCCGCACCCCGTACATCGTGCTGCGGCACGTGGCCGTCAACTGTGCCGCCCCGGTGCTGGTGTTCTGCACGGTCCAGGTCGCCGAGGCCATCGTCTTCGAGGCGTCGCTGTCCTTCATCGGCGCCGGTGTCCGGCCCCCGGACCCGTCCTGGGGCAGCGTCATCGCCGACGGCAGGAACATGGTGCTGACCGGCGGCTGGTGGGCGACCGTCTTCCCCGGGCTGCTCATCCTGCTGACCGTGCTGTCGCTGAACATCCTCTCCGAGGGCGTCTCGGACGCGTGGGCGGCGCCCGCGCCGCGCGAGGTGCCGGCGCCCGGGGACCGGCTGGAGACCCCCGAGCCCGGCACCGGCGAGGTGCTCGCGCTGCCCGGACTCGCCGGGGCCGCCCGCCGGCTGCGCTCCCGCGCCCGGCCGCTGCCGGACCGGGGCGGACCGCCGGTGCTCGCCGTGGAGGACCTGACCATCGGCTTCCCGGACCGGCACCGGGGCGTGGACGTCGTGGCCGGGGTCGGCTTCGAGGTGCACCCCGGGGAAGTGCTCGGGCTGGTGGGCGAGTCGGGCTGCGGCAAGTCGCTGACCGCGCTCACCGTCATGGGCCTGGCGCCGAAGGGGGCCCGGATCGGCGGCCGGGTGCGGTTCCGGCAGCGGGACCTGCTCACCGAGCCGGCCCGGGCCCGGCGGCGGCTGCTCGGCCATGAGATGGCGATGGTGTACCAGGACGCCCTGTCCTCGCTGAACCCGGCCATGACCGTCCGCGCCCAGCTCGGGCAGCTGGTCCGGCGCGGGGGCCGGCGCGGCCCCCGGGAGCTGCTGTCGCTGGTCGGGCTCGACCCGGAGCGCACCCTGCGCAGCTATCCGCACGAGCTGTCCGGCGGGCAGCGCCAGCGGGTGCTCATCGCGATGGCGCTCTCCCGGGACCCGAAGCTGATCATCGCCGACGAGCCGACCACCGCGCTGGACGTCACCGTGCAGGCGCAGGTCATGGAGCTGCTGCTGCGGCTGCGCGCGGAACTCGGGTTCGCGCTGGTCCTGGTCTCGCACGACCTGGCGCTGGTCGCCGACGTCACGGACCGGGTGGTGGTGATGTACGGCGGGCAGATCGTGGAGACCGGGGTGACCGCCGACCTGGTGGCGGCTCCGGCCCACCACTACACGCGCGGGCTGCTCGGCAGCGTGCTCTCGCTGGAGTCCGCCGAGCAGCGGATGACGCAGATCAAGGGGGTGGTCCCGGCCCCCGCCGACTTCCCGGCGGGCTGCCGGTTCGCCGACCGCTGCCCGCTGGCCGCCGAGGTGTGCCACCGCAGCGCCCCGGTCCTCGCGGGCACCGCCGCGCACACGGCCGCCTGCCACCGCCCGGCGGTGGAACTGTCGTCCACGGAGAGCGAGGAGGCCCTCCGGTGACCGCTGTCGTCGAGGTGCGGGACGCGCACGTCGTGCACAGGGCGCGCGGCGGCGGCCTGTTCCGGCGGGACCGGGTGTACGCGCTGACCGGCGCCGATCTCACCGTCGCGGCCGGTGAGACGGTCGGTGTGGTCGGCGAGTCGGGGTGCGGGAAGTCGACGCTGGCGAAGGTGCTGGTGGGCGTCGAACGGCCGGTGGCGGGGACGGTGGCGTTCGGCGGCCGGGACCTGTGGACGATGCCGCCCGCCGAGCGCCGGGCCACGGTCGGCGCGGGCACCGGGATGGTCTTCCAGGACCCGTCGACCGCGCTGAACCGCCGGCTGACGGTCCGCCGCATCCTGCGCGACCCGCTGGACGTCCACCGGCGCGGCACCCGGGCCGGACGGGAGGAGCGGGTGCGGGAGCTGATGGCCCTGGTCGGGCTCCCCCTGGCGCTCGCCGACGCGCTGCCCGCGCAGCTCTCCGGCGGGCAGCGGCAGCGCGTCGCCATCGCCCGCGCGCTCGCCCTGGAACCGGCCCTGGTCGTCGCCGACGAGCCGACCAGCGCGCTGGACGTCTCGGTCCGCGCGCAGATCCTCAACCTGCTGCTGGACCTGCGCGAACGCCTCGGGCTCGCCCTGGTCTTCGTCTCCCACGACATCCAGACGGTGCGGCGGATGAGCGACCGGGTGATCACCATGTACCTCGGCCGGATCGTGGAGGAGACCCCGGCCGACCGGGTCACCGACGCCGCCCGGCACCCGTACACCCGTGCCCTGTTCTCGGCCACCCCGGGGCTGCTGGACCCCGTCGACCCGATCCCGCTGACCGGGCCGGTGCCCTCGGCGACCCGGCCGCCGAGCGGCTGCCCGTTCCGCACCCGCTGCTGGAAGGCGGACGGGGTGTGCGCCGAGGTGATGCCGGACTTCTCGGCCGCGTCGCGGCCCGGACACCGCTTCCGGTGCCACCATCCTGTGGAGGAGGACGCCTCGACCCGAGACCTAGCGCGCCAGGAGCCCTGAATGACCTTCCCCGCCCCGCTCACCGGTGTCGTCCCGCCCGTCTGCACGCCCCTGACACCGGACCGCGAGGTGGACGTGGCCTCGCTGCTGCGCCTGGTGGAGTTCCTGACGGAGGCCGGGGTGCACGGGCTGTTCCTGCTCGGCTCGACCTCGGAGGCGGCCTTCCTGACGGACCGGCAGCGCCGGCAGGTGGTGGAGGCCGTCACCGCGCACGTGGGCGGACAGCTGCCCGTGCTGGCGGGCGCCATCGACATGACCACCCCGCGCGTCCTGGAGCACGTCGCGGCGGTCACCGCGGCCGGCGCCGGGGCCGTCGTCGTCACCGCGCCCTTCTACGCCCGCACCCACCCGTCGGAGATCGTCCACCACTACCGCCGGATCGCCGCCGCCAGTCCCGTCCCGGTGATCGCCTACGACATCCCCGTCGCCGTGCACACCAAACTCCCGGCGGATCTGGTGCTGGGGCTCGCCGGGGACGGGGTGCTGGCCGGGATCAAGGACTCCAGCGGGGACCTGGCGGCCTTCCGGGAGGTCGTCACGGGCGCCCGCGCCCATCCCGGGTTCAGCGCGCTGACCGGCTCGGAGCTGATCGCCGACGCGGCGCTGGCGCTGGGCGCCGACGGGGCCGTGCCGGGCCTGGCCAACGTCGACCCGCACGGGTACGTGCGCCTGTACCGGCAGTGCCGGGCGGGCGACCTGGAGGGTGCGCGGGCCGAGCAGGACCGGCTGTGCGCCCTGTTCGGGATGGTCGGGGCGGGGCATCCGGCGCGGATGGGCGGCAGCTCCTCGGCGCTGGGCGCGTTCAAGGCGGCGCTGCACCTGCGCGGCGTCATCGACTGCCCGGTGACCGCCGAGCCGCAGGTGCCGCTGTCCGGCGAGGAGGTCGAGCGGGTCGGCAAGTTCCTGGCGGCGGCCGGACTGCTCGGCCCCGGCGAGGACCGGCGGTGACGTCCCGGCGTCTTCGCTAGCGCAGGTCGACACGCCGGAAGACCAGGGCCTCGTACGGCCCCCGGGCGCCGGTCTCGTAGAGGACGCCGATCCGGTCACGGGCGAGCCGGACCAGGTCGGAGTAGGCGGCCGGGCGGTCGGTGAGGGTGCGGGCCCGGGTGAAGGTGCGGCCGGCGTCCGTGCTGGTCCACAGGGCCAGGGCGCGGCGGGCGGTCGGCACGGAGGGCGCGGAGAACAGCAGGGGCGCGTCCGGGTCCGGGGGCTGGAGGACGCTGCCCTGGACCACCGGGACGGCGTCGAGGGACGGCTGGACGGCGTAGGGGCGGTCCAGGGTGCGGCCGCCGTCGCCGGAGTAGCTGTCGAGCCGGTTGCCGGGGGCGGTGCCGTTCTGGTCCCGGGCGCCGAAGTAGACGCGGCCGTCGGGGAGCTGGGCGGCGCTGGTCTCGTTGGCGTTGGTCACGCCGTCGTACCCGGCGTCCACGAAGCCGAGGTGCCAGCCGAGGCCGCCGTCGTCGCTGTAGAGGGCGTGGCCGCCGTAGTACCGGGACTCCCGCCCGGTGTCGCGGGAGCCGGCGGGCGGGGCCGCGGAGTGGTTGGCGGGGATCAGCAGACGCCCGGAGTACGGGCCCCGGGTGAGCGCGACCGCGTGGCCGGGTCCGGTGGCGTACCAGCGCCAGCCCGGCCGGGTCACCTGGGCCGTGATGTCCCGGGGCGCGCCGAAGCTGACGCCGTCGTCCCGGCTGCGCTGCACGAACACCCGGCGGCCCCGCCCCGGCGCCACCTCGCCGCGCATGATCTGCGCCTCCGTCACGGTCCCGGGGTTGCCGCAGGTCACCAGGACGACGGCGCCGGTGCGCGGGTCGACGACGGGCGCCGGGTTGCCCCGGGTGTCCCCGTGTCCGGCGGTCACCACGGTGAGCGGGCCCCAGGTGCAGCCGTCGTCGGTGGAGCGGCGCAGGACGACGTCGATGTCGCCGGTGTCGCCGGCGCCGCCGCGCCGGCCCTCGGCGAACGCGAGGAGCGTGCCGTGCCGGGTCCGCACCACGGCCGGGATGCGGTAGACGGCGTAGCCGTCCCGCCCGGACACGTACGGCACGGAGGAGCCGCAGCCGCCGGGCGCCGCGTGCGGCGCCGCGTGCGCGGGCAGGGCGACGGTCAGCGAGGCGAGGAGCACCAGCGGGGCCAGGAGGGAACGACTGCGCGGCATCACGCCCTGATGCTCCCCGCAATCACCGGGCCGGCCTTACTCCATCCGGGGGAACATCCGGGGGAACATCGGGGGGAAGGAGGCCGCGCCGCCCGGTGCCGCGGGCGGGTCCGGCGGGGGCCCGGGGGCGGTCAGGACGGGGTCCGCGCCGCCGCCAGCAGCCGGGTCACGTCGTCCGCGGGGATCGTCAGGGCCGCTCCCACCGTCGCCAGGGCGTCGCGTTCGGCGGGGGTGTAGGGGCCGTCGGCGAGGGCGATGCGGGCGGCCTGGAGGAGCAGGGACTCGCGGCCGGCCGGGGACAGGTGCGGGGCGAGCGGGTCCAGCGACTCGTGCAGCTCTATGGTCAGCCCGGCCCCGCACGGCTGCTCGAAGTAGCGTCCGGTGTCGGCGGCGAGGGCCTCGACCAGGGCGGCGAGCCGGTCCTCGGTGCAGTCGGCGAAGCCGGCCGCGCGGACCGTGGCGGCGGCCGTCTCCAGCACCGTGCGGGAGCAGGTGCCGCCCGCGGCGAGCACCGCGAGGGCGACGGTGTGCACGGCGTCGCGGAGCATCGCGGAGAAGCGGCGGGTGGTGGGGTGGTCCAGCACCTCGGTGCCGAAGTGGTGTCCGCAGGCCGCGCACTCCACCACCGGTCCGGTCGCGCCGCGCGGCAGCACGGGCACGCCGAGCAGGGTGAGCCGGCGGCGGCCGGTGAGCCGCTGGTAGTTGCGGTCGCCGCCGCAGCCGGGGCAGAAGAACTCGCCGTCCCCGACGGGTGTCCACGCGGTGCGGGTGCCCAGGATGCGCGCAGCCCTGGCGGCGCGGTCGTCTCGTCCCCGTACTGGCAGCACGTCGCACCTCCGTAACGGCGCGGCAACATCGCCGCGCTGGCGTGATGTTAGCCACATCGGCGAGGCGGAGTCAGTACCCCGGGAGAGACCTTTCCGTGACCTGTGGGGCGTGTTGGCCGATACATGACGGCGCCCCGGCCGCCGTACGGGGCGGTCGGGGCGCCGGAGAGGCCCGGTGTGGCGGGGTTCAGCGGGCCGCGCGGTTGACGGCCGAGACGACCGCCTTCAGCGACGCGCGGGTCGTGTTGGCGTCGATGCCGATACCCCACAGGACCTTGCCGTCGATCGCGCATTCGATGTAGGAGGCGGCCTGCGCGGAGGCGCCCTCGCTCATCGTGTGCTCCTGGTAGTCCAGCAGGCGTACGTCGAAGTCCAGGGCGTGCAGGGCGTCGAAGAAGGCCGAGATCGGACCGTTGCCGGAGCCGGTCAGGACGGTGTCCGCGCCGTCCACGGTGGCCTCGACGGTGAGGGTGTCCACGCCGTCGGTGTCCGTCGTGGACTGGCCGGTCCTGACCTGGATGCGCCCCCACGGGTTCTCGGGGTTCGGCAGGTACTCGTCCTGGAAGACCTCCCAGATCTCCTTCGGCGTGATCTCGCCGCCCTCGGCGTCGGTCTTCGCCTGGATGATCCGGGAGAACTCGATCTGCATGCGGCGGGGCAGGTCCAGCTTGTGGTCGTTCTTCAGGACGTAGGAGATGCCGCCCTTGCCGGACTGCGAGTTGACGCGGATGACGGCCTCGTAGGAGCGGCCGACGTCCTTGGGGTCGATCGGCAGGTACGGCACCGCCCACTCGATCTCGTCGACCGTGACGCCCTTGGCCCGCGCGTCGGCCTCCATGGCGTCGAAGCCCTTCTTGATGGCGTCCTGGTGGGAGCCGGAGAAGGACGTGTAGACCAGGTCGCCCACGTACGGGTGGCGCGGGTGGACCTCCATCTGGTTGCAGTACTCCCACGTACGACGGATCTCGTCGATGTCGGAGAAGTCGATCTGCGGGTCGACGCCCTGCGAGAACAGGTTCATGCCCAGGGTGACCAGGTCGACGTTGCCGGTGCGCTCGCCCTGTCCGAACAGGCAGCCCTCGACGCGGTCGGCGCCGGCCATCACCGCCAGCTCGGCGGCGGCCACGGCCGTACCGCGGTCGTTGTGCGGGTGGGCGGACAGGCAGACGTACTCGCGGCGGGAGAGGTTGCGGTGCATCCACTCGAAGCGGTCCGCGTGCGTCGACGGGGTCGAACGCTCCACGGTGGCCGGCAGGTTGAGGATGATCTCGCGGCCCGGGCCCGGCTGGTAGACGTCCATCACCGCCTCGCAGACCTCCAGCGCGAAGTCCAGCTCGGTGTCGGTGAAGATCTCCGGCGAGTACTGGTAGCCGAACTCGGTTTCCGGGCCCAGCAGCTTCTCGGCGTACTCCATCACCAGGCGGGTGCCGTCGACGGCGATCTGCTTGATGTCGTCCTTGGAGCCGCGGAAGACGACCCGACGGAAGACGGGGGCGGTGGCGTTGTACAGGTGGACGGTGGCGCGCCGGGCGCCCTTCAGGGACTCCACGGTCCGCTCGATCAGGTCCTCGCGGGCCTGGGTCAGTACGGAGATCGTGACGTCGTCCGGGATCGCGCCCTCTTCCTCGATGATGGAGCGCACGAAGTCGAAGTCGGTCTGGCCGGAGGCCGGGAAGCCGACCTCGATCTCCTTGTAGCCCAGCTTGACCAGCTGGTCGAACATCCGCCGCTTGCGCTCGGGCGACATCGGGTCGATCAGGGACTGGTTGCCGTCGCGCAGGTCGGTGGAGAGCCAGCGGGGGGCGATCGTGATCCGCTGGTCGGGCCAGGTGCGATCCGGGATGTCGACCTGGTCGTACCGGCCGTACTTGTGGATCGGCATGGGGCTGGGCTGCTGGCGGTTGGCCATGACTGCGGGGGCTCCTCTGGGTGTCCGGATGTCCGAGTGGACGGCCGACGACGCAACGCCGAGCTCCGCGGGGAGGGGGTCGGCCTCGACTACAGGCCCTCACCGCGGCAGCTAAGGAGAAGCAGCCAGTTACGCATGATGCTCCGCAGCCTAGCCGAGCCGTTCCGGGCGCGCGGGCCTGTCCCAGTATGCGGGACCGCACGGCATAACGGGACAAAAAGTGCGCTGCCCCACATCGCCGTACCACATCGTCACGCAGTGTCGCGTCGCCTGTCCCGGTATTTCACCAATCATGGTGGCAGGTAGTGACACGAACGTCACACAGTGCAATGGTGCTGAGATGACGACCCACGGAGGCTTCGAGCCCGTCTTCTGCACGATCGTGCCGCCGCACGTCCTCGACCGACTCGCACGCCAGGAGGACCCCGCGCTCTCCGGCCCGGCCCGCCGCTCCCTGGAGCACGACTCCTACCAGCGCACCAAGCGCCGCCTCACCACGGTGATCGGCGCGACCGCCGTCACCCCGCCCGCGGGCGCCGCCGCCGACCGGCCGCACCGCACCATCTACGACGCCGAGCACGGCCAGGACCTGCCGGGCACCAAGGTCCGCGAGGAGGGCTCCGAGCCCGGCTCGGACGCCACGGTCAACCGCGCCTACGCGGGCCTCGGCGCCACCTTCGAGCTGTACCTGAAGGCGTACGGCCGGCACTCCATCGACGGCAACGGGCTGCCGCTGGACGCCACCGTGCACTTCGGCGAGGGCTACGACAACGCCTTCTGGAACGGCGAGCAGATGGTCTTCGGCGACGGGGACAACGAGGTCTTCCTCGACTTCACCATCCCGGTCGACGTCATCGGCCACGAGCTGACCCACGGCGTCACCCAGCACACCGCGAACCTGGAGTACTACGGCCAGTCCGGCGCCCTGAACGAGTCGGTCTCCGACGTCTTCGGCTCGCTGATCAAGCAGTACACCCTCGGCCAGACCGCCGCCGAGGCCGACTGGCTGATCGGCGCGGGCCTGCTCGCCCCGCGCGTCACCGGGGTGGCCCTGCGCTCGATGAAGGCCCCGGGCACGGCGTACGACGACGACGTCCTCGGCAAGGACCCGCAGCCGGCGCGGATGGAGGACTACGTCCGCACCGGCCGCGACAACGGCGGCGTGCACATCAACTCCGGCATCCCCAACCACGCCTTCTACCTGGCCGCCACGGCGCTCGGCGGCCACTCCTGGGAGAAGGCCGGGCAGATCTGGTACGACGTGCTCACCGGCGGCGACCTGAAGGAGGACGCCCTCTTCGCCGACTTCGCCACGCTCACGGTGAAGGCGGCGCGCGAGCGGTTCGGCGCCGGGGACGAACTCCAGGCCGTGCAGAAGGCATGGGGACAGGTGGGGGTGCGGACGCTGTAGATCCGTACTAGACACGGACCCATGCGTATTCGAGTGCGGCGCACGGGCGGTTTCGCGGGCATCGAGCGCCGGGCCGAGGTGGACACCTCGGACCGGCCCGACGCCCTGGAGTGGCAGGCCCTGGCGGGACGCGTCCTCGCGTCCGGTCCGGGCACGCCCCCGACGGGGGTCCCGGACGGCTTCAGCTACGAGATCACGGTGGACGGCCGCACGGTGTACGCGGCCGACCCCCGACTCACCGACGATCAGCGGGAGTTGGTGTCGAGGGTACTGAAGGAGGGGGCGTGAGCGGCGGTTCCCCCGGGGGCGTTGACTTCCGTCGCCGGGGGTGCGGATGATCCGCCCATGGCGACTGACGCAGGCACCGAGGTCCCCCGGTTCCCGGCCGGCTTCCTGTGGGGCGTGTCGACCTCGGCCCATCAGATCGAGGGCGCGGCCGGGGAGCGGGAGCCGTCCGTCTGGGACGTGTTCACGGCCGGGCCCGGGCGGGTGAGGGACGGCTCGACGGCGGCGGTGGCCTGCGACCACTACCACCGCTACCCCGAGGACGTGGCCCTCCTCGCCGGGCTCGGCGTGGACGCGTACCGCTTCTCGATCTCCTGGCCCCGGGTGAACTCACCCGGGGGCCTGGACTTCTACGACCGCCTGGTGGACGAGGTGTGCGCGGCCGGGGTACGGCCCGTCCCCACCCTCTTCCACTGGGACCTGCCGGCCTCGCTGGACTGGCTGGAACGGGACACGGCACACCGGTTCGCCGACTACGCGGCCCTCGTCGCCGAACGGCTCGGCGACCGGATCGGCACCTGGATCACGCTGAACGAACCCGCCGAGCACACCCTGCTGGGCCATGCGATCGGCGCCCACGCCCCCGGCAAGCGACTCCTGTTCGACGCCCTCCCGGTCGCCCACCACCAGCTCCTCGCGCACGGCCTCGCGGTACGGGCGCTGCGCGCGGCCGGCGCCACGGACATCGGCATCGCCAACTCCCACGGCCCCACCTGGCCGGCCTCCGCGGCACCGGCCGACGTGGCGGCGGCGGACTTCCACGACGCCCTGCTCAACCGGCTGTTCGCCGATCCGGTCCTCCTCGGCGCCTACCCGGAGGGCATGGCCGAGCTGATGCCCGGCGACGCCGGGGCGGACCTGGAGGTGATCGCCGGGCCCGTCGACTTCTACGGCGTCAACTACTACGCGCCGAGTCTGGTCGGGGCGCCCGGCGACGGCGGCTCCGAGTACGGCGGACTCGCGCTCCCGGCCGAACTCCCCTTCTCGGTGCGGCGGATCGAGGGGCGCCCGGTGACCGACTTCGGCTGGCCGGTCGTACCGGAGGGGCTGACCGAACTCCTCGCCGGCTTCCGCGCGCGCTACGGCGACCGGCTCCCGCCCGTCGTCATCACCGAGAACGGCTGCTCCTACGACGGCGTCGACGACCAGGAGCGGATCGGCTACCTCGACGCCCACATCCGGGCCCTGCACCGGGCGATCGAGGCCGGGGCCGACGTGCGCGGCTACTTCGTGTGGACGCTGATGGACAACTTCGAGTGGGCCGAGGGCTACGCCCGCCGGTTCGGCCTCGTGCACGTCGACCACGGCACGCAGGAGCGCACCCCCAAGGCGTCCTACCACTGGTACCGGGAACTGCTGCGCGCGCAGCGCTGACCCCGGTCCGGCGGCGGTGGAACGGCTAGAAACCCAGCCGGCGCAACTGCTTCGGGTCGCGCTGCCAGTCCTTGGCGACCTTGACGTGCAGGTCGAGGAAGACGGGGGTGCCCAGCAGCGCCTCGATCTGCTTGCGGGACTTGATGCCGACCTCCTTCAGGCGCTTGCCCTTGGGGCCGATGATGATGCCCTTCTGGCTGGGGCGCTCGATGTAGACGTTGGCGTGGATGTCGAGGAGGGGGCGGTCGGCGGGGCGGTCCTCGCGCGGGAGCATCTCCTCCACGACCACGGCGATGGAGTGCGGCAGCTCGTCGCGGACGCCCTCCAGCGCGGCCTCGCGGATCAGCTCCGCCACCATCACCTGCTCGGGCTCGTCCGTCAGGTCGCCCTCGGGGTAGAGGGCCGGCCCCTCGGGCAGCAGCGGGATCAGCAGGTCGGCCAGGAGGTCCACTTGCTTGGCCCCGGTCGCCGACACCGGGACGATCTCCGCCCACTCGATGCCCAGCTCCTTGCCCAGCTGGTCGATGGCGATCAGCTGCTCGGCGAGGGCCTTGGAGTCGACCAGGTCGGTCTTGGTGACGATCGCGACCTTCGGGGTCTTCCTGATCCCGGCCAGCTCCTTGGCGATGAAGCGGTCGCCGGGGCCGATCTTCTGGTCCGCCGGCAGGCAGAAGCCGATCACGTCGACCTCGGCCCACGTGGTGCGCACCACGTCGTTCAGGCGCTCGCCCAGCAGGGTGCGCGGCTTGTGCAGCCCCGGCGTGTCCACCAGGATCAGCTGCGCGTCCGGCCGGTGCACGATGCCCCGCACCGTGTGCCGGGTGGTCTGCGGGCGGTTGGAGGTGATCGCCACCTTCTGCCCGACCAGAGCGTTCGTGAGGGTGGACTTGCCCGCGTTGGGGCGGCCCACGAAGCAGGCGAAGCCGGCGCGGTGGACGGCCTCGGCCGGCTGCTCGGATGACGGGGTACGCACGCTCATGGCGTTCATTGTCCCTGATCCACGGGGCTGGACCGTACCGCCCCGGTCCACCGGCCCCGGCACGGCGGTCCGGCAGGCGGCCGGCTACGTCCGGGACGGCCGTCCCGGCGCGGACCGGCGGGCGCGGGCCCGGCGCACCGTGACCAGCAGCGTCCCGGTCGGCGCGGCGGCGCAGACCAGCGCCGCCAGCGGCCAGGGCACGGCGGGGAAGGCGGCGCTCGCCGACTCCCGGGTGTCCCGGGCGCTCGCGGTGAGCGTCACCTCGGCCCGGCCGAACCGGGGCGCCCCGCTCCAGGTCTCGCCGAGCAAGACCTTCCGTGCGGCCCGCCCCGGGCGCGTGGGGCCCGGGGCACGGCCCCGGTACGTCAGCCGGCGGACACGGTGCGCCGGACGGTGCCGTCCGGCGAGGCCAGCAGCACCGGCGTCCCCGCGCCCCCGAGATCGGCCACCGCGGCCAGGTCCTCGGCCACCACGGACTCCTCCTCCGTCACCACCGCGGCCGCCTCCAGGGACGTGGCACCCGAGGCCACCGCCATGGCGACGGCCGTGCGCAGGGCGCTCAGCCGCAGCGAGGCGAGCCGCACCGACCCGGCGACGTACGTGCGCCCGGTCTCGTCCCGTACGGCCGCTCCCTCGGGCACACCGTTGCGGGCCCGCGCGGAACGGGCCAGGGTGACGATCTTGCGGTCCTCGGGGTCAAGCCCGTTGCTCTCGGTCATGCCCCGAGCATACGAAGCCCCGGCGGCTCCGCCCCGTCACGGGGTCCCCGGCGCCCCGGTGCCCCGCGGGGGCCCGGGCCTCCGGGTCACGGGCGGTCCAGCCGTAGCCGCTCGGCGCGCGGCAGCCCGGCGACGACCAGGTCGTAGGAGTCCTCGACCAGCTCCCGGACCAGCCGGTCCGGGAGTCCGCCGTCCACCGTCACGGTGTTCCAGTGCCGTTTGTTCATGTGCCAGCCGGGCGCGATCAGCCCGGCGTGCGCGGCGCGCAGCCGGAGCGCGTCCTCCGGGTCGCACTTGAGGTTGACCGTCAGGGGCCGCGCGTCCAGGGCCGTCAGGGCGAACATCTTCCCCAGCACCTTGAAGACCGAGGTCTCCGGGTTGAACGGGAAGTCCTCGACGGCCGCGTTGAACGACAGGCACAGGGCGCGCAGCTCCCGGGGGGTCACTCGGGTGTCCCCTCCTGGGCGACGGGCACCGGGACCGGCTCGACCAGGACCGTGACGATCTTGTTGCGGCGGCCGGCCGCGGCCTCCGCCGTCAGCCGCAGACAGCGTCCGTCGGGCAGCTCGACCCCGGCGGACGCGCCCGCGATGGGCACCCGGCCGAGGGCCTTGGCGAGCAGTCCGCCGACGGTCTCCACGTCCTCGTCGTCGTACTCCTCCAGCCCGTACAGCTCGCCGAGGTCGGTGATGTCCAGGCGGGCGGTGACCCGGAAGCGGTCGTCGCCGAGGCCCTCCACGGGCGGGATCTCCCGGTCGTACTCGTCGGTGATCTCGCCGACGATCTCCTCCAGGATGTCCTCGATGGTGACGATGCCGGCGGTGCCGCCGTACTCGTCGATGACGACGGCGACGTGGTTGCGTTCCTTCTGCATCTCGCGCAGCAGGTCGCCGGCGTTCTTGGTGTCGGGCACGAAGACGGCCGGGCGCATCGCCGTGGACACCAGGTCGCCCTCCGCCTCCCGGCTGATGTGCGTCTTGCGGACCAGGTCCTTCAGGTACACGATCCCGACGATGTCGTCCTCGTTCTCGCCGGTCACCGGGATGCGGGAGAAACCCGAGCGGAGCGCGAGGGTGAGGGCCTGCCGGATGGTCTTGAAGCGCTCGATGGTGACCAGGTCGGTGCGCGGCACCATCACCTCGCGGACCAGGGTGTCGCCCAGCTCGAAGACCGAGTGCACCATCCGGCGCTCCTCGTCCTCGATCAGCGACTCCTTCTCGGCGAGGTCGACCAGCGCGCGCAGCTCCGCCTCGGAGGCGAACGGGCCGCGCCGGAAGCCCTTGCCGGGGGTGAGCGCGTTGCCGATCAGGATCAGCAGCGAGGGGACGGGTCCCATCACGCGGGCCAGCGGCAGCAGCACGTACGCCGCCACGGTCGCCGTGTTGAGGGGGTGCTGGCGGCCGATGGTGCGCGGGGAGACGCCGACGGCGACGTACGACACGAGCACCATCACGCCGATGGCGACCAGCAGCGCCTGCCAGGTGGCGGCGAACTCCTGGAGGCAGGCGTACGTCACCAGCGCCGCGGCGGCCATCTCGCAGGCCACGCGGACCAGCAGGGCCAGGTTGAGGTAGCGGGTGGGGTCGGCGGCGACCTGGGCGAGCCGGGCGCTGCCGCGCCGGCCGGACTTGACGGCCTCCTCGGCGCGGAAGCTGGAGACGCGCGCGAGGCCCGCCTCCGCGCAGGCGGCGAGCCAGGCGACGACGACCAGCGCGATCGCGCCGACCACGATCTGCGGAGACATGCTGCCCGCTTACGAGACGGTCGGCGCCGGGGACGGGCCGGTCAGGCCGCGCTCGGCCCGCCAGCCGTCCACGATGGCGGCCTGGAGGCCGAACATCTCGGCCTTCTCGTCCGGCTCCTCGTGGTCGTACCCGAGCAGGTGCAGCACTCCGTGGACGGTGAGCAGCTGCAACTCCTCGTCCATGGAGTGCCGGGTGGGTGCCTCGGCGCCCTGCTTGGCGGCGACCTCCGGGCAGAGCACGATGTCGCCGAGCAGCCCCTGCGGCGGCTCGTCGTCGTCCTTGGACGGCGGCCGGAGCTCGTCCATCGGGAACGACATGACATCGGTCGGACCCGGCAGGTCCATCCACTGGATGTGCAGCTGCTCCATGGCGTCGGCGTCCACGACGATCACCGAGAGTTCGGAGAGCGGGTGGATGCGCATCCGCGCGAGCGCGTAGCGGGCGATGTCGAGGACCGCCTGCTCGTCTACCTCGGTGCCGGACTCGTTGTTGACGTCGATCGACATGGTCGTGCTGGTCTACTTCCCCTTGGTGCCCTTGGCGCCGGTCTTGCCCCGGCCGCCCTTGTGGGTGCCGTTCTCGGTGCCGTGCTGGCTGTCGTACAACTCGTACGCGTCGACGATACGGCCCACCAGCTTGTGCCGTACGACATCGTGGGACGACAGCCGGGAGAAGTGCACGTCCTCCACGCCTTCGAGGATCTCCTGCACCTGGCGCAGACCGGACTTCTGCCCGCCCGGCAGGTCCACCTGCGTCACATCGCCCGTGATCACGATCTTGGAGTCGAAGCCGAGGCGGGTGAGGAACATCTTCATCTGTTCGGGGCTCGTGTTCTGGGCCTCGTCCAGGATGATGAAGGCGTCGTTGAGCGTGCGGCCGCGCATGTAGGCGAGCGGCGCGACCTCGATGGTCCCGGCGGCCATCAGCCTCGGGATGGAGTCGGGGTCGAGCATGTCGTGCAGCGCGTCGTACAGCGGGCGCAGGTACGGGTCGATCTTCTCGTAGAGCGTGCCGGGCAGGAAGCCCAGCCGCTCACCGGCCTCGACCGCGGGGCGGGTGAGGATGATCCGGTTGACCTGCTTGGACTGGAGGGCCTGCACGGCCTTGGCCATGGCCAGGTAGGTCTTGCCGGTGCCGGCGGGGCCGATGCCGAAGACGATCGTGTGCTTGTCGATCGCGTCGACGTAGCGCTTCTGGTTGAGGGTCTTCGGGCGGATCGTGCGTCCGCGCGAGGACAGGATGTTCTGGGTCAGCACCTGGGCCGGGGTCTCCGGTCCGTCGCTCGTTCCGTTCTCGCTCGCCTTGAGCATGGCGATCGAGCGTTCCACTGCGTCCTCCGTCATCGGCTGTCCGGTGCGGAGCACCAGCATCATCTCGTCGAACACGCGCGAGATCAGGGCCACGTCGACGGGGTCGCCGACCGCGCTGATCTCATTTCCCCGGACGTGGATGTCGGCCGCCGGGAAGGCCCTCTCGATCACGCGCAGGAGGGAGTCACCGGAACCCAGCACGGTCACCATGGGGTGCTGGGCGGGGACGGTGAACTGCGCTCTCGCCTGCTCCTGCGCGGGGGTGTGAGCTGTGGGTGTCTGTGTCATGGGCCGGCGCTGAAGGCCTGCGCTTCCTCCTCGTCACGGCCGCGTAGCTGAGGGCGGCCTCGCACTGTCCAGGGTACGACGGGGCACCGACAAGCCCGTAGGGCTTTTCGAACGCCCGGTCCGCCCGGACCCGCCGCGGTCCTGCTCCGGTCCGCTCCGGTCCGCTCCGGTCCGCTTCTGTCTGCTTCTGTCTGCTTCTGTCTGCTTCTGTCTGCTGACCGTCACAGCGAGCGCCGGAAGCCGATCGTGGGGACCGCCCGGCGCAGCGGCCAGGGGCGGTCCAGTTCCTCGGGGACCAGGCCCTCCAGGAAGGCGTACCGGCTCAGGGCCGCCGGCTCCTGGCCCGGCACGGACTGCACGCGCCGCCACCAGGCGCCGATCTCCGACCAGCCCGGCGCCGACAGCGAGCCCCCGAACTCCTGGACCGACAGCGCGGCCGTCAGCCCCGCGAAGGCCAGCCGGTCCGCCAGCGGCCAGCCGGCCAGCGTGCCCGTCACGAACCCGGCGACGAACACGTCGCCCGCGCCGGTCGGGTCCAGCGCCTCCACCGCGATCGCCGGCACCTCCGCCGTCTCCCCCGTCCGCCGGTCCACCGCGTACGCCCCGTCGGAGCCCAGCGTCACCACGGCCACCGGCACGTGTTCGGCCAGGGCGTGCGCGGCCTGGCGCGGGCAGTCGGCGCCGGTGTACCGCTTCGCCTCCTCCGCGTTGGGCAGGAACGCCTCGCAGTGCTCCAGGTCGGCGAGGCCGGACAGGTCCCACGCGCCCGTCTCGTCCCAGCCGACGTCGGCGAAGATGCGGGTGCCCGCGCGGGCGGCGTCGGCGATCCACGGGGCGCTGCGGCCCGGGGTGAGGGAGGCGACGGCGGCCCGCGCGCGGGGCGGCCGGGCCGGGGCCCCGTCCTGGCCGAAGACGGCCTCGGGCGGCGGCTCGTGCCCGTGCGAGACCATGGTCCGCTCGCCCTCGTAGGCCATGGAGACGGTGACCGGCGAGTGCCAGCCGGGCACGGTGCGCGAGGCGGCGAGGTCGATGCCCTCGCCCTGTTCCAGCGCGTCCCAGCAGTACTCGCCGTAGTGGTCGTCGCCGAAGGCGGCGGCCAGGGCCGTGCGCAGGCCGAGCCGGGCCAGGGCGGCGGCCATGTTGGCGACCCCGCCGGGGCTGGAACCCATGCCCCGGGCCCAGGACTCGGTGCCGCGTACCGGCGCCGTGTCCAGGCCGGTGAAGATGATGTCGAGGAAGACGGTGCCGGTGAGGTAGACGTCCCAGGGCGGGTCCCCGGGGGCGCGCAGCGCGGCGAGCGGGTCGACCCGGGCCTGGCGGCGCGCTGCCTGGGTGAGGTGTTCCGGTTCCTCTCCGGTGAGAATGTGCGACGGCGTCACGGTGCGCTCCCTGGCGTGGTGCGGTTCTGGCCAGTGTGCACCAGGTCACGCACCGGGACGGGCGCGCCGGTCACCAGCGGGGCATCACCGGGGTCCGCCAGCCCGGCCGGGCCGCGCGCATCGCCGCCGCGTCGTCGCGGTCCCGGAACGTGCCGTCGTCGTCGGCCCAGCGCCGGTGCAGCCGGGCGAGTTCGTCCCGGTCCAGTTCGACGCCGAGGCCGGGCGCGTCGGACACCGCGACCCGGCCGCCGGTGAAGGAGAGCCGTTCGGTGAGGACGTCCTCGGACTGCCAGGGGTAGTGCGAGTCGCAGGCGTGGTGGAGGCCGGGGACCGTGGCCGCCACCTGGGTCATCGCTGCCAGGCTGATGCCGAGATGGGTGTTGGAGTGCATGGACACCCCGACGCCGAAGGCGGCGCAGATCGCCGCGAGCCGCTGGGTGTTGCGCAGCCCGCCCCAGTAGTGGTGGTCCGAGAGCACGACCTGCACGGCGCCCCTGGTGAACGCCTCCTTGATCTCCTCGAAGGTGGTCACGCACATGTTGGTGGCCAGCGGGGTGCCGGTCCGCGCGGCGACCTCCGCCATGGCGGGCGTGCCCAGTGCCGGGTCCTCCAGGTACTCCAGGACGTCGCCGAGTTCGCGCGCGACCGCCAGCGAGGTACCGACCGACCAGGCGCCGTTGGGGTCGAGCCGCAGCGGATGTCCGGGGAAAGCGTCGGCGAGGGCGCGGACGGCGGCGATCTCCTCCTCGGGCGGGAAGACCCCGCCCTTGAGCTTGAACGAGCCGAAGCCGTACCGCTCCTGGAACCGGCGTGCCTGCGCCACCACGCCCGCCGGGTCGAGCGCGGCACCCCACTCGTCCGGCTCGGCCGGGACGCCCGCCGGGTGCCCGTCCCACTTGTAGAAGAGGTAGGCGCTGTACTCGACCGCGTCGCGCACCCTGCCGCCGAGCAGCGCGTGCACGGGCAGGCCGAACGCCCTGCCCTGGGCGTCGAGGCAGGCGACCTCGAAGGCGGACAGCACGGACAGCCGCAGTTTGCCGGCGGTCTGCACCCCGCGCAGCCCGCCGGCGTCCGTCTGGCCCTCCACCCGGGAGGCGTCCACGGCGACGTCGATCCCCTCGAGCCCGTTCACATCCATGACCGATCGCCCGACGAGCCGTCCGGCCAGCGCCCGGGCCAGTTCCAGGTACTTGGTGTCGCCGTAGGTCTCGCCGATGCCGGTGACCCCCCCGGCCGTGACGACCTCCACGATCAGCCGGGGGGTGTACGGCTGGTGCACGCCCTGGGTGTTGAGCAGCGGCGCGTCGGCGACCAGGACCGGCGTCAGCCGCACCTCGGCGATGGTCAGGTCACGGGTCACAGGGAGGCTCCTACGAGGTCCAGGCCGGCGGTGAGCAGCGCCCTGAGGTCGGCGAGGTCGGCGGGCGAGGGGTCGGCGAGCGGGGCGCGCACCGGCCCGACGGGCTGCCCGCGCAGCCGGGCCGCCGCCTTCACCAGGGACACGGCGTATCCGGGCGTGCGGTCGCGCAGTTCGACGAACGGGACGTAGAAGGCGCGCAGCAGCTTGTCGACGGCGCCGTGGTCCGCCTCGCGCAGCGCGGTGAAGAAGGCGCCGGCGATCTCGGGGGCGAAGGCGTGCACGGCGGAGGAGTAGGCGGGGACGCCGACGGTGGCGTAGGCGCGGGCCTGGATCTCGGCCGTGGCGGCGCCGTTGAAGAAGAGGAAGCCGTCGGGGGCGGCGAGGGTGAGGCGCTGGAGGCGGTCGAGGTCGCTGTGGCCGTCCTTGAGGCCGATGACGTTCGGAATCCGGGCGATGCGGCGCAACGAGTCGGCGGTGTAGGCGACTTGGCCGCGCTGGTAGGCGATGAGCGGCAGCCGGGTGCGGGCGGCGAGCCGCTCCAGCTGGGCGGCGAGGCCGTCCTGTGGCGCGTCGGTCAGGTAGTGCGGCAGCACGAGCAGGGCGTCGGCGCCCGCCTCCTCGGCGATCCGCGCGAACCGGGCGGCCTGCGCCCAGCCGTACCCGGTGCCGGCCACCACGGGCACCCGGCCGGCCGTCTCCTCGACGGCGGCGCTGACGACCTGGCGGTACTCGTCCTCGTCCAGCGAGAAGAACTCGCCGGTGCCGCAGGCCGGGAAGAGGGCGCCGGGTCCGGCCGCGAGCCGGCCGGCCACATGGGCGCGGAAGCCGTCGGGATCGAGGGCGCCGTCGCCGTGGAAGGCGGTGAGCGGGAAGGAGAGCACGCCGCGCGCCATCCCCTCCCGCAGTCGCCGCGCCACGTCCTGCGGAGCCGGGTCACCGCTCACCGGACCATCTCCCCTTGTGAATAGTGTCTACATATGAGAACGAAGGCTAGACGCTTCTACCCTCCCCCACCAGCACCAAACGCGACCGTGGTCCAGATCACACCCATCGGCCTTCTTCCGTTACCGCGTGCTTGATACAACTTGCTCGCGCGTTCCCGTCCGTCGACGGCCGTCGCCCGCTCCCCCTTCATCTCCCTTTCCGCGCCGCTCCTTTCGCCTCCCCTGGGAACGCCCGTGTCCGCCCGCCGCACCCCGCCCTGGCCCCTCGCCGCCCTGTTCACGGCCGGGTACCTCGCCCCGTATCTCCTGCCGACGACGGTCGGACGCCTGGCGGCGGGACTGCCGCTGACGGCCACTCAGGCCGGTGCCGTCGGCAGCGCCCTGCTGCTGGGCTCGGCGAGCGCCGGGTTCCTCCTGGCCTCCCGGGTCGACCGGGCGGGGGCGCGGCGCGCGGCCCGCGTCGGCCTCGCGCTCGCCGTCCTCGGATACGGCGGGGCCGCCCT
Organism: Streptomyces sp. NRRL S-31; assembly: GCF_000718775.1. Classification (GTDB taxonomy): domain Bacteria; phylum Actinomycetota; class Actinomycetes; order Streptomycetales; family Streptomycetaceae; genus Streptomyces. The sequence goes on along the minus strand of NZ_JOCB01000004.1, from coordinate 35,123 downwards.
CACCGACGCCGTGCCGGCCGTGGTCGCGGGCGCCGTGCTCGGCGGAGCCGGGTCCGGCACGGTCACCGCGGTGGCCGTGAGCGGCATCGCGGCCCAGCGCGACCCGCACCGGGTGACCACGCTGGGGCTCCTCGGGGTGTCCGCGCTCGCGGGCGCGCTCTGTCTGGCGGTGCCGCACCTCGGGCCGGGGCACGCCCAGCCGCTGGCGGCGCTCGCGCTCACCGCGCTCGCCGTGTGGCCGCTCACCGGACGCCTGCCCGGACGCCTGCCCGGGCACGCGACCGGCGACCGCCCGGCACCCGCCCCGGGCGGTCGCCGCCGGCGGTCCGCCGCCCGTCCGCCGCACCTGCGCCGCGGGCTGGTCCTCGCCGCCACGATGCCCTGCTGGTCGCTGGCCCAGAACGCGCTGTGGGGGGTGAGCGGGCGCATCGGCCTGGTCCAGGCCCACCTGTCGGAGTCCACGGTGGGGGCGGTCTTCGCCGTCGCGCTCGGGGCGGGGCTGCTGGGGGTGACGGGCGCGGGGGCGCTCGGCCCGAGGTTCGGCCGGGCGCTGCCCATCGGCGCCGGTACGGCCCTGATCGCCGGCTGTGTCGCGCTGAGCGCGTCCGCGACCGGCCTCGCGTCCTTCGCCGCGGGCGAGATCGCCTGGAACCTGCTCTACCCGGTCGTGCTGTCGTACCTCATCGGCCTCGCCGCCTCGCTGGACCCGCACGGCCGCTGGGCGGTGCTCGTGGGCTCCGCCTCGTCGCTGGGCACGGCGGCCGGGCCGCTGACCGGCAGCCTGCTGGCCGCGTGGGCGGGCTTCCCGGTCATGGGCGCGGTCCTCGCGGCCGGGCTGCTGCTGATCGCGGCACCGGTGACCGCGGTCGCGCTGCGGGCCGGCCGCGGGACTCCGGCGGTGGTGGAGATCCCGGTGGACAGCCCGGCCGTCCCCGCCCGGGGCGCCTACGACACCGCGGCCGCTATCCAGGCTCCCTGACCGGCACGGCCGTCACCGAGTCCGCTGACCGGCACGGTCGCCACCGAGAGTCCCCGACGGACGCGGCGGCCAGGCGCCCTCGGGACGGAACCGGTCCGGGGCGGACCCGGGCCGAGCCGGACGAGAACCGTCCAGGACCGTCCAGGACCGTCTAGAACCGGTACGCCGCCACCTCGGCCAGATAGCGCGCGCGGCGCTCCTCGTCGTCCTCCAGGAAGGAGGCGAGGAAGGAGTTGCGGGCCAGTTCGCGCAGCCGCTCCTCGTCCAGGCCCAGCGCCGAGCGCAGCGCGTCGAAGTTGTCGCCCGCGTACCCGCCGAAGTACGCCGGGTCGTCGGAGTTGACCGTGCACAGCAGCCCCGCGTCGAGCATGGCCGGCAGCGGGTGGCCGGCCAGGCTGTCCACGGCGCGCAGCCGGACGTTGGACAGCGGGCACAGGGTGAGCGGCACGCGGTCCCGGACCAGCCGCTCGACCAGCGCCGAGTCCTCCAGGCAGCGCAGACCGTGGTCGACGCGCTCCACGCCGAGCACGTCCAGCGCCTCGGTGATGTACTCCGGCGGGCCCTCCTCACCGGCGTGCGCGACCCGGCGCAGCCCGAGCGCGGCGGCGGCCTCGTAGACCTCCCGGAACTTCGCCGGCGGGTGCCCGACCTCGGCGGAGTCGAGGCCGACCCCGGTGATCCGGTCCAGGTACGGCTCGGCCGCCTCCAGGGTGGCGAGCGCCGACTCGGCGGACTCGTCCCGCAGGAAGCACATGATCAGCTTGGTGGAGACGCCGTGGGCCGCCTCGCTGCCGCCCAGCGCCCGCCACAGCCCCTCCACCACCGTGCCCATGGACACGCCCCGGGCCAGGTGGGCCTGCGGGTCGAAGAAGATCTCCGCGTGCCGTACGCCCTGCGCGGCGGCCCGGGCGAGGTAGGCGTTCGCCAGGTCGGCGAAGTCCTGCTCGGTGCGCAGCACGGTCATCAGCTCGTAGTACAGGTCCAGGAAGGACTGGAGATCCTCGAAGCGGTACGCCTCGCGGAGCGCGTCGGTGTCGGCGTACGGGAGGGTCACCCTGTTGCGGGCGGCCAGCTCGAACGCCAGCTCAGGCTCCAGGGTGCCTTCGATATGGAGGTGCAGTTCTGCTTTCGGGAGGGGCATCAAAGCATGGTACGGGTGTTTTACCGCCGTTTCGGAAGCGGCACCCGCAGCAGGTCGTACGCCACCGTCAGCTCCCCCGCGAACCCGGCCGCCCGCGCCTGCCGCTCGAACTCCCCGGGATCGGTGTAGCGCTGGCTGAAGTGGGTGAGCACGAGGTGCCGCACGCCGGCGTCCCGGGCCACGGCGGCGGCCTGCCCGGCCGTCAGGTGTCCGTGCTCCTCGGCCAGCCCCGCGTCCTCGTCCAGGAACGTGGACTCGATGACGAGCAGGTCGCAGCCCTCCGCGAGGGCGTGCACGCCCTCGCAGAGCCGGGTGTCCATGACGAACGCGAACCGCTGTCCGCGCCGCACCTCGCTGACGTCCTCCAGCGTCACCTTCCCGAGCCGTCCCTCGCGCTGGAGCACGCCGACGTCCGGACCCCGGACGCCGTGCGCGGCGAGCCGGTCGGGGAGCATGCGCCGGCCGTCGGGTTCGACCAGCCGGTAGCCGTAGGACTCGACGGGGTGGGAGAGCCGGCGGGCCTGAAGCGTGTACGACGGGGTCACCGCGAGGGGGCCGTCGGCGGCGACCGGGGCCTCTGTGAGGCGGACCGTCTCCCGGTAGGCGGTCGCGTAGCGCAGGCGGTCGAAGAACCGCTGACCGGAGAGCGGGTAGTGCGCGCTGATCCCGTGCGGCACCCGGTCCAGGTTGATCCGCTGGATGACCCCGGCGAGGCCCAGGCTGTGGTCGCCGTGGAAGTGCGTGACGCAGATCCGGTTCAGGTCGTGGGCGGCGACCCCGGCGCGCAGCATCTGCCGCTGTGTGCCCTCGCCGGGGTCGAACAGGATGCCCTCGCCGTCCCACCGGAGCAGATAGCCGTTGTGGTTGCGGTGCCGGGTCGGGACCTGGCTGGCGGTACCGAGGACCACCAGTTCACGGACGGACATGCCGAGTTACCCGGGCGGCCACGTCAGGCCACGGCCGCCGAGGACGTGGGCGTGGGCGTGCCAGACGGTCTGGCCGGCGCCGGAGCCGGTGTTGAAGACGAGGCGGTAGCTGTCGAGCTTCTCCTCGTCGGCGACGGCCTTGGTCTCGGCGAGGACGTCGGCGGCCAGTTGCGGGGCGCTCGCGGCGAGTTCGGCCGCGTTCTCGTAGTGGGCCTTGGGGATCACCAGGACGTGCGTGGGGGCCTGGGGGTTTATGTCCCGGAAGGCCACGGTCGTCTCGGTCTCGCGGACGATCGTCGCCGGGATCCCGCCCGCGACGATCTTGCAGAACAGGCAGTCGTCCTGCGGCTCTCCGGCCATGCGCGTGCGCTCCTCTTCGCCGGTGATCAATACGGTGGCATGGTAGTCGGTCGGGCGCGTGGCGTCCGGGGCCGGGCGGAATCCGCCGGGCCCCGGGCCCGGATCCTCAGCGGGGCATCTCCGGCGGTGTCTTCGCGGGGCTGCTCTCCAGGGCCTCCAGCGCCAGCGCGACCGCCGCGTCCAGCTGGGTGTCCCGGCCCGCCACCCAGTCCTGCGGGCGCTGGACGACCTCCACGTCCGGGTCCACCCCGTGGTTCTCCAGGTCCCAGCCGACCCCCTCCAGCCACATCGCGTACTTCGGCTGGGTCACCAGCGTGCCGTCGACCAGGTGGTAGCGGCTGTCGATGCCGATGATGCCGCCCCAGGTGCGGGTGCCGACGACCGGGCCGATGCCGAGGGCCTTGACGGCCGCGTTGACGATGTCGCCGTCGGAGCCGGAGAACTCGTTGGCCACGGCGACGACCGGGCCGCGGGGCGCGTCCAGCGGGTAGCTGGTGGGGCGCATGCCGCGGGGCAGGTCCCAGCCGACGATCCGGCGGGCGAGCTTCTCCACCACGAGCTGGGAGGTGTGGCCGCCGCGGTTCTCCCGGACGTCGACCACGAGGCCCTCGCGGGCGACCTCCACCCGCAGGTCGCGGTGGATCTGGGCCCAGCCGGGGGCCTGCATGTCGGGGACGTGCAGGTAGCCGAGCCGGCCGCCGGAGGCCGCGTGGACGTGGGCGCGGCGGTCGGCGACCCACGCGTGGTAGCGCAGGGGTTCCTCGTCGGCGATCGGGACGACGACGGTGTGCCGGGGCTCGCCGCCGCCCGCCGGGGAGACGGTCAGCTCCACCGGGTGGCCGGCGGTGCCCACGAGGAGCGGGCCGGGGCCCGTCACCGGGTCCACGGAATGGCCGGCGACCGCGATGACCGCGTCACCGGGGCGGATCGCGACCCCGGGCGCGGCGAGCGGGGAGCGGGCGTCCGGGTCGGAGGTCTCCGACGGGAGGATGCGGTCGATGCGCCAGCTGCCGTCCGCGTGCCGGGAGATGTCGGCGCCGAGCAGGCCGTGCCGGGCCCGGCCGGCGCCGCCGGGCGGGGTGACGTAGGCGTGGGAGGTGCCCAGCTCGCCGTGCACCTCCCAGAGCAGGTCGACCAGGTCGCTGTGGGTGGCCAGCCGGCGCAGCAGCGGACGGTAGCGGCGCAGGACGCCGTCCCAGTCGACGCCGCCGAGGTCGGGCCGCCAGAAGTGGTCGCGCATGAGCCGGCCGGTCTCGTCGTACATCTGCCGCCACTCGGCGGCCGGGTCGACGGTCTGCCGGACCCGGGCGAGGTCGACGGTGACGCCGGTGTCGCCGTCCTCGTCGGTGCCGGTGCGCCGGTCGGCGGGCACCACCCGGAGCCGGTCGTCGGTCCACAGCAGCAGGCGCGTGCCGTCGCCGCTGACCTCGAAGTGGTCGGCGCCGGAGGCGAGGGGGTCCAGGCGGCGCCGGGCGAGGTCGTACCGCTCCAGCTCGGTGTGCGGGCCGGGGTCCTGGGGGTGGGCGCGGGAGGCGCCGAGGACGCCCCGCACGGGGTGGCGCAGCCAGAGCACGCCGTCCTTGGCGGCGCGCAGGGTGGAGTAGCGGCCGGCCTCGACCGGGAAGGGCACGATCCGGTCGGCGAGCCCCTCGGGGTCGATGCGGGTGACGGGGGTGCCCTCGCTGTCGGGTGTCTCGTCCTTGTCCTGGGCCTCGAAGGGGCGGCCGTGGCGCTGCGGGCCGAAGGGCGAGGGGGTGGTGGCGGCCAGGGTGATCAGGTGCGGCCGGGACCCGACCACGAACGCCAGGTCGAAGACGTGCTCGTCGTAGACCGGGTCGAAGGCGCGGTTGGAGAGGAACGCGAGGTGTCTGCCGTCGAGGGTGAAGGCGGGCGCGTAGTCCTGGAAGCGCAGCGGGGTCGCCTCGATGACCGACAGGTCGGTGGTGTGGGCGAGGCGCAGCTGCGAGAGCGGGCGGGGGCCGGGGTGGGCCCAGGCGAGCCAGGCGGAGTCGGGTGAGAAGACGAGCCCGGAGACCTCGCCGTCGTCGCTGCGGTCGACCTCGCGGACCTCGCCGGTCTCCCGCTCCACGAGCAGCAGCCGGCCGTCGTGCGCGGCGACCGCGGCCCGGCTGCCGTCGGGGGCCACGGCCAGCTCCAGCACCCGGCCGAGCTGTCCGGCGGCCAGCCGGCGCGGGGGCGCGCCGGGCACGGTGCCGGTCGCGGGGGCGAACTCCAGGGCGTCCTCGCCCTCGGCGTCCGTCACCCACACCGCCCACTCCTCGCCCTCGGCGCGGAAGGCGCGCGGCATCCGGGCCCGGACGCCCGGGGTGGCGGCCAGGGCGCGGGCGGGGCCGGAGCGGTGGGTGACCCAGTGGACTCCGCCGCGCACACAGACGGCGCTGCCGCGCGCGGTGTGGTCGGGGGACGCCTCGCCGAACCAGTGGGAGGCGTTGACGGGGTACGGCCGCAGATCGGCGCGGGGGCCGCCGAGCCGTACGTCCAGCCGGCGCGGTTCGGCGCCCTCCAGGTCGTCCAGCAGCCAGAGTTCGCCGCCCGAGCTGTAGACGACCCGGGTGCCGTCACCGGCCGCGTGCCGGGCGTAGAAGCCGTCGAGGGGGGTGTGCCGGCGCAGGTCGGAGCCGTCGGCGAGGGAGGAGTACAGGGCGCCGGTGCCCTCGTGGTCGGAGAGGAACGCGATCCGGTCGCCGGCCCACACCGGGCACTCGATGTTCCCGTCGACGTCCTCGTGCAGCCGTACGAACTCCCCGGCGCCCGCCTCCCCTTCGGCGGCGCGGTCGATCCACAGCTTGCCCGCCGTACCGCCCCGGTAGCGCTTCCAGTAGGCGGCCTCGCGGCCCATCGGCGCGGACAGCAGCACGGTGGCGGGGCCGTGGGCCACCGCGCCGACCGGGCCGTACGGCAGGGTCTCGGCCGGTCCGCCGTCCAGCGGGACGGCGTGCGCCCAGGTGTGCCGGAAGCTGTGCCGGCCGTGCGCGCCGAGCGCGAGCACCCGCCCGTCCGGGGTCCAGCCGCGCACCTCCGTACGGCGGTTGCCCCAGTACGTCAGCCGCTCGGCGGGGCCGCCGTCGACCGGGGCGACGTGCACCTCGGGGGCGCCGTCCCGGGTGGAGGTCCAGGCCAGGTGCCGGCCGTCCGGTGATACGCGGGGCTGGGTCACCGGCCTGTTGTCGGCGCTGACCCGCCAGGCCCGGCCGCCGTCGAGCGGGGCGAGCCACACGTCGTCCTCGGCGACGAAGGTCACCAAGTCGCCGTGCACATGGGGGTATCGGAGATAGCCGGAGGTTTCCGTGGTTCCCGTCGAAGCGCCCTGAGTCACCCCGTCACTCTACGCAGCGACCGGTGCGCGCCGCTCCCCTTTGCCCGCACGCGCCCCGGACGGGCCGTACGGACGCGGCCGGGGCCGCGCGGGTCAGCCGCGCAGCAGCAGCCACTCCTGGAGTTCGACGAGGTTGCCCTCCGGGTCCTTGAGGTGGGCCACGCGCATCCGGTCGGTCATGGGGGCCGGGCCGTGCAGCAGGTCCGCGCCCCGCTCGATGATCCGCGCGCAGTAGGCGTCGAGGTCGTCGACGCGCAGCACGACCAGGGACCGGTGGCCGGTGGCGGTGTCGCCCAGCTCGGCCAGGACCCCGGCCATCATCGTCCGGTCCTGGAGGGCGATCCCGGCGGAGCCGGCGTGGAGGCCGAACTTCTCGTACGGGCCCTCGCTCGCGCCGGACTGCGGCCGGAGGCCGAGGACGTCGGCGTAGAAGCGGTAGCAGGCGGCGAAGTCGGTGACCAGCAGCCGGACCTGGGCGAGTTCCACGGTGTCCCCCGGCCGGTCAGGACCAGCGGCCGGTACGGCCCAGCAGCAGGGCCGCGGCGGCGGTGCCGGCGGTGGACGTCCGCAGCACGGTGGGCCCGAGGACGTAGGGCCGGGCGCCCGCCTCCGCGAAGAGCGCCAGCTCCTCGGGGGAGACACCGCCCTCGGGGCCGACGACCAGCACGATCTCGCCCGCGGTGGGGAGTTCGGCGGTGGCGAGGCGCGTCTCGCCGCTCTCGTGCAGTACGGCGGCGAAGTCCGCGCCGGCGAGCAGCGCGCCCACCTGCCTGGTCGTCGCCGCGTCCGCCACCTCGGGGAAGCGGACCCGGCGGGACTGCTTGCCCGCCTCGCGGGCGGTGGCCCGCCACTTGCCGAGGGCCTTCAGCCCGCGCTCGCCCCTCCACTGGGTGACGCAGCGGGACGCCTGCCAGGGCACGATCGTGTCGACGCCGACCTCGGTCATGGTCTCGACGGCGAGTTCCCCCCGGTCGCCCTTGGGCAGGGCCTGCACGACGGTGATGCGCGGGCTGGCCGGCTCCTCCTCGCGCACCGGCTCCAGGTCCGTGACGACCAGCCGGTCCTTGCCCTCGGCCGCCTTGACGACGCCCTCCGCCCAGCGTCCGCGGCCGTCGGTGAGGACCACGTCCTCGCCCGGCCGCAGCCGCTTCACGGACACGGCGTGCCGTCCCTCGGGGCCGTCGAGCACGAACTCCGGCCCGGCCGGGTCGAGTCGGTCGACGACGAAGACGGGCGCGGTCATCGCGGGTCACCTCCGGTCCGCGTCAGCTCCGACAACGCTGTCCCGGCGTCGGCGAGTTCGGCGGCCAGCGCCTCCACCAGGCGGTCGGCCGGCAGGTCCCGGGCCATCCGGTGGCCCTGGCCCGCCCACAGCGCCATGCCCTGCGCGTCACCGGCCTGGGCGGCGGCCTTGCGCAGCGGCGAGGTGAGGTGGTGGACCTCCGGGTAGGCGGCGGGGGCGTACGGGCCGTGCTCGCGCAGGAAGCGGTTGACCAGTCCGCGGGCCGGACGGCCGGAGAAGGCGCGGGTCAGTTCGGTGCGGGCGAACAGAGGGTCGGTCAGCGCCCGTTTGTGCAGGTCGGGCGCGCCGGACTCGGGGGTGGCGAGGAAGGCGGTGCCCAGCTGGGCCGCGCTCGCGCCCGCCGCGAGGACGGCGGCGATCTGGGCGCCGCACATGATGCCGCCGGCGGCCACGACGGGCAGGCGCACGGCCTCCCGGATCTGCGTGACCAGCGACAGCAGGCCGACGCCGGTGCCGTCGTTCTCCGGCAGGTCCCGGTGGGTGCCCTGGTGGCCGCCGGCCTCCAGGCCCTGCGCGATCACCGCGTCCGCCCCGGCCCGCTCGACCGCGCGGGCCTCCTCCGCGGTGGTGGCGGTGACCAGGGTGAGGGTCCCGGCCCGGCGCAGCCGGTCGAGCACCTCCCGGCTCGGCACGCCGAAGTGGAAGGAGACCACCGGCACCGGGTCGTCGAGCAGGACGGCGAGCTTGGCGTCGTAGTTGTCGTCCCGGCCGCCGTCCGGGTCGCCCAGCTCGGTCCCGTACCAGGCGGCCTCGCCGGCCAGCTGGTGGGCGTAGAGCTCGACGGCGCCGGACTCGGCCTGCTCCGGCTGCGGCACGAACACGTTCACCCCGAACGGGCGGTCCGTGAGCGCCCTCAGCTGCTTGATCTCCTGGTACATCCCGTCGGCGGTCTTGTACCCGGCGGCGAGGAACCCGAGGCCGCCGGCCTCGGAGACGGCGGCGGCGAGCCGCGGGAGGGAGACACCGCCCGCCATGGGGGCCTGCACGATCGGAAGGGGCGAGAGACCGGTCAGCGCGGAGGACATGACCGCATGTTGTCACGTCCTTCGGACAAGTCCGAATCGGGGCGTCCCCCGGCACATACCGGGGCGGCCGCACGCTCCGACGCCCGTCGCGGGTGTCCGCCGGCCGGGCGGGAGCGCCCCGCCGGGGCGGCGGACCGAGCCCGGTCCGGGGGCCGGACCCCCGGCCCCCGGACCGGCATCGCGACCCGCGTCAGCGCCCGTTGAAGGCGTCCTTCAGCCGGGAGAACAGGCCCTGCTGGCCCGGCTGGAACTGCCCCTGCGGCCGCTCCTCGCCCCTGAGCTTGGCCAGCTCGCGCAGCAGCCGCTCCTGCTCGGGGTCGAGCTTGTTCGGGGTGATGACCTCGACATGCACGATCAGGTCGCCCCGGCCGCCGCCGCGCAGATGCGTGACGCCCCGGCCGTGCAGCGGGATCGACTGGCCGGACTGGGTACCGGGCCGGATGTCGACCTCCTCCATGCCGTCCAGGGTCTCCAGCGGCACCTTGGTGCCGAGGGCCGCCGCGGTCATCGGGAGGGTGACCGTGCAGTGCAGGTCGTCGCCGCGCCGCTGGAAGGTCGGGTGCGGCAGCTCGTGGATCTCGACGTACAGGTCGCCGGCCGGTCCGCCGCCGGGGCCGACCTCGCCCTCGCCGGCGAGCTGGATGCGGGTGCCGTTGTCGACACCGGCCGGGATCTTGACGGTGAGCGTGCGCCGGGAGCGGACCCGGCCGTCGCCGGCGCACTCCGGGCACGGCGTCGGCACGACCGTGCCGAAGCCCTGGCACTGGGGACACGGCCGCGAGGTCATGACCTGGCCCAGGAAGGACCGGGTGACCTGCGAGACCTCGCCCCGGCCGCGGCACATGTCACACGTCTGGGCGGAGGTGCCCGGGGCCGCGCCCTCGCCGTTGCAGGTGCTGCAGACGACCGCGGTGTCGACCTGGATGTCCTTGGTCGTCCCGAAGGCCGCCTCGTCCAGCTCGATCTCGATCCGGATCATCGCGTCCTGGCCGCGGCGGGTGCGCGAGCGCGGCCCGCGCTGCGACGCCGTGCCGAAGAACGCGTCCATGATGTCCGAGAAGTTGCCGAAGCCGCCCGCGCCGAAGCCGCCCGCGCCCGCGCCGCCCGACGCGGAGAGCGGGTCGCCGCCGAGGTCGTAGACCTGCTTCTTCTGCGGGTCCGACAGCACCTCGTAAGCGGCGTTGATCTCCTTGAACCGCTCCTGGGTCTTCGGATCGGGGTTGACGTCCGGGTGCAGCTCGCGCGCGAGCCGGCGGAACGCCTTCTTGATCTCATCCTGCGACGCGTCGCGGCGCACGCCGAGAACGGCGTAATAGTCCGTGGCCACTTACGACTCCGCCAGGATCTGTCCGACGTACCGTGCCACTGCGCGTACCGCTCCCATCGTTCCCGGGTAGTCCATGCGGGTCGGTCCGACCACGCCGAGCTTGGCAACCGCCTCGCCGCCCGAACCGTAACCGACCGACACGACGGAGGTTGAGTTGAGTCCCTCGTGGGCGATCTCGTGGCCGATGCGCACGGTCACGCCCGGATCCTTGGCCTCGCCGAGGAGCTTGAGGAGCACGACCTGCTCCTCAAGGGCCTCCAGGACGGGCCGAATCGTGAGGGGGAAGTCATGTCCGAAGCGGGTGAGATTGGCGGTACCGCCGATCATCAGCCGCTCCTCGTTCTCCTCCACGAGTGTCTCCAGCAGGGTGGAGAGCACCGTGGAGACCGTACCGCGGTCCTCGGGGTCGAAGCCGTCCGGCAGGTCCTCGACCAGCTGCGGCACATCGGCGAACCGGCGGCCCGCGACCCGGCTGTTCAGCCGTGCCCGCAGGTCCGCCAGCGAGGTCTCGCCGAACGGCACCGGGCAGTCGACCATCCGCTGCTCGACCCGGCCGGTGTCCGTGATCAGCACGAGCATCACGCGCGCGGGGGCGAGCGAGAGCAGCTCCACGTGCCGGACGGTGGACCGGGTCAGGGACGGGTACTGCACGACGGCGACCTGCCGCGTGAGCTGCGCGAGCAGCCGCACGGTCCGCGCCACGACGTCGTCGAGGTCGACGGCGCCCTCCAGGAAGTTCTGGATCGCCCGCCGCTCGGGCGCGGTCATCGGCTTCACACCCGCGAGCTTGTCGACGAACAGCCGGTAGCCCTTGTCGGTGGGGATGCGCCCCGCACTGGTGTGCGGCTGGGCGATGTACCCCTCGTCCTCGAGGGCCGCCATGTCGTTGCGGACGGTGGCCGGGGAGACACCGAGGTTGTGCCGCTCGGTGAGCGCCTTGGAACCGACCGGCTCCTCGGTGCCCACGTAGTCCTGGACGATGGCGCGCAGCACCTGAAGCCTGCGTTCACTCAGCATGCGCGCGCACCTCCAGCACGTCGTCCCTCGTCCCCTGGTCCCGCCGCCCCGTCGGGCCGTCGGCCTGGCACTCCTCCCATCCGAGTGCCAGCATTCCCCGCCAGTGTACGGCTGTCGGGTACGCACTGGGCAAGGTCGGGCCGCCGTACCGGGTCCTACCGCTAGCGTCGCGGGTATGACCGTGACTTGGGAAGAGCTGGGGTGGGAGCGGCTGGCCGCCGGGGTGGGGCGGTGCCGGCTGCCGGGCTGGGACTGCACCGCGGGCCTGGTATTGGGCGTGGGAACGGCGCTGGTGGTGGACGCCGGGTCGAGCCTGGCGGAGGGGGCGCGGCTGCGGGCGCGGGCCCAGCGGATCGCCGGCGGCCGTGTGACCCATCTCGCGCTGACCCACCCCCATTTCGACCACGTCCTCGGGGCGCCCGCGTTCGCCGGCGCGGAGGTGTACGGGGCGGTGGGCGTGGACGCGGTGCTGGCGCTCGGGCGCGAGGAGCTGCGCCTGGACGCGGTGCGGGGCGGTCTGCCGGTGCGCGACGCGGACGAGGCGGTGGACGCGCTGGTCTCCCCCGGCCACCTGGTCTCCGGCGAGTGGACCCTCGACCTGGGCGACGGCCGGCAGGCGCTGCTGGCCAACGTGGGCCCCGGCCACACCGCGCACGACCTGGCGGTGCTGGTGCCGGGAGACCCGGAGGTGGTCTTCTGCGGCGACCTGGTGGAGGAGTCCGGCGAGCCCCAGGCGGGCCCGGACGCGATCCCGTCCCGCTGGCCGGACGCGCTCGACCGGCTGCTGGCGCTGGGCGGCGAGGACGCACTGTACGTGCCCGGTCACGGGGCGGTGGTGGACGCGGGGTTCGTACGCCGTCAACGCGACGCGCTGGCGGCGCGGTTCGGCGTGATCTGAGCGCCTTCCGGCAACCGGTCCCGGCGTGTCGTGCGCACCGCCGTACGGCTTCTCCTATCGTCATCCGAATGCGCCAGTACTCCGCCGATCTCACCCCACCGTGGAAGAAGCAGCAGCCCGTGCCCGAGGTGGCGGCCGAACCGGGTCTGGTGGTGGAGGAGCCCGGCACCGGGTTCTGCGGGGCGGTGATCGGCTGCGAGGCCGGCACGGTGACCCTGGAGGACCGCTTCGGCAAGCACCGGGTGTTCCCGCTGGTGCCGCGCGGTTTCCTGCTGGAGGGCCGCGTGGTGACGCTGGTACGGCCGGCGTCCGGCGGCCCGGCGCGCCCGGCCCGCACGGCGTCCGGCTCGGTCGCCGTCCCGGGCGCACGCGCGCGCGTGGCCCGCGCCGGCCGCATCTACGTGGAGGGCCGGCACGACGCCGAGCTGGTCGAGAAGGTGTGGGGCGACGACCTGCGCGTCGAGGGCGTGGTCGTGGAGTACCTGGAGGGCGTGGACGACCTGCCGGCGATCGTGGAGTCCTTCGCCCCGGGGCCGGACGCGCGGCTGGGCGTGCTGGTGGACCACCTGGTGCCGGGGTCGAAGGAGTGGCGGATCGCGGAGTCGGTGACCAGCGCGCACGCGCTCGTCGTCGGCCACCCGTACATCGACATCTGGGAGGCGGTGAAGCCGTCGTCGGTGGGGATCGCGGCGTGGCCGCGGGTGCCGCGGGGCCAGGACTGGAAGACGGGGGTGTGCCGGGCGCTGGGCTGGCCGCCGGAGAACACCGGGGCGGTGTGGCAGGCGATCCTGAAGCGGGTGCGGTCCTACAAGGACCTGGAGCCGGAGCTGCTGGGGCGGGTGGAGGAGCTGATCGACTTCGTCACGGGGGACGGCGGGGCCTGACGCCGCGCGGGCCCCGCGCCCGTGCGCGGCCCTCCGCGTCCGCCGTCCCGCCGACGGGGTCCCGCCCCACGGGTCCGTGGGGCGGAGCGGGCCGGGACGGGGAGCGGACCGCGGTCCGGGGGCCGCTCACCCATCACCGGGGTGACCGGTCCACGCCCGCCGATCCACGCCCTTCGATCCACGCCCTCCGATCCAGGTGCGCCGGTCCACGCCCGCCGGCCCGCGCCCGTCGGTCCGCCCTCGCGTGGTGGTCAGTCCACCAGGTCCCGCACCACCGCGTCAGCCAGCAGCCGCCCGCGCAGTGTGAGCACCGCGTGTCCCCGCTCGTACGGCTCCTCCTGGAGCAGTCCGTCCGCCAGCGCCCGCCGGGAGGCGGCGAGTCCCTCCTCCCGCAGCAGCGACAGCGGGACGCCCTCCCGCAGCCGCAGCTCCAGCAGGACGCGCTCCACCCGGCGGTCCTCGTCGGACAGCAGCTCGCGGCCCGCGCCCGGGGAACGGCCGGCGGCGAGGGCCGCCGCGTACGCGCCCGGGTGCTTCACGTTCCACCAGCGCACCCCGCCCACGTGCGAGTGCGCCCCGGGTCCGGCGCCCCACCAGTCGGCGCCGCGCCAGTACAGCTCGTTGTGCAGGCAGCGGCCCGCCTCGGAGGTGGCCCAGTTGGAGACCTCGTACCAGTCGAAGCCCGCCGCGGCCAGCATCTCCTCGGCGATCAGGTACCGGTCGGCGTGCACGTCGTCGTCGGTCATCGGTATCTCGCCGCGGCGGATCCGGCGGGCCAGCCGGGTGCCCTCCTCGACGATGAGCGCGTAGGCGCTGACGTGGTCGGGGCCGGCCCCGAGGGCGGCCTCCAGGGACGCCCGCCAGTCGTCGTCCGACTCCCCCGGCGTGCCGTAGATCAGGTCCAGGTTGACGTGCTCGAACCCCGCGGCCCGCGCCTCCGCCACACAGGCCTCCGGGCGGCCGGGCGTGTGGGTGCGTTCCAGGACCCGCAGTACGTGCCGCTTCGCGCTCTGCATGCCGAAGGAGATCCGGTTGAAGCCGCCCGCGCGGAGGGTGGCCAGGTAGGCGGGGTCGACGGAGTCCGGGTTCGCCTCCGTGGTGACCTCCGCGTCCGGGGCGAGCCCGAACTCGGTACGGATCACGTCCAGCATCCCGGCCAGGTCGTCTGCCGCCAGCAGGGTGGGCGTGCCGCCGCCGACGAAGACCGTGCGGACCTCGCGCGGGTCGTCGCCCAGCACCTTCCTCGCCAGCCGGATCTCGTCCGCGAGGATGTCCGCGTAGTTGTCCCGGGAGGCGAGCACCCCGCCCGTGCCGCGCAGCTCGGTCGCGGTGTAGGTGTTGAAGTCGCAGTAGCCGCAGCGGGTCGCGCAGTACGGGACGTGCAGATAGAAACCGAGCGGGCGGGCGGCGGCCCCGGCGAGCGCGGAGGCGGGCAGCGCGCCGTCGGCGGGGACGGGCTCGCCGTCGGGGAGTGCGGAAGGCATGTCCTCCATTGTCCAGCACCGGCGGTGTCACTCCGCCTGGAGCACCAGCAGGGCGAGGTCGTCCTCGGGGGCGCCGCCGCCGAAGTCGTGCACCAGACGGCGGATCGTCGCGGCGATCCGCTCGGCGTCGAGGCCGGCACAGCCGGCGAGGGCGCGGGCCAGCCCGTCGCCGTCGTCGAACTGGCGGGAGCCGGAGCGCCGCTCGGTGACCCCGTCGGTGACGCACAGCAGGCTGTCGCCGGACCGCAGCTCCACGGTCTCGCTGGTGTACGTCTCGTCCTCCACGACGCCGAGCAGGGTCTGCGGGTGGGCGGCGGTGCGCACGGTGCCGTCGGGGCCGAGGACCAGCGGCAGCGGGTGGCCGGCCGAGGCGAGGGTGCAGCGGACCCCGCCGTCGTGTGGTGTCAGCTCGCCGTACAGGAGGGAGAGGAAGCGGGTCTGCGGGCCGTCCCCGGAGGCCAGGGGGTGCGCCCCGGCGGCGACCAGGGCGCGGGCGGCGGCGTCGGCGGCCTCGGTGGCGTCGTCCAGGAGGAGCTGGTTCAGGCGGTCCAGGACGTCGGCGATGCCGTACCCCTCGCGGGCGAGGAGGCGCAGCCAGGGGCGGGCCAGGCCGATCACCACGGCCGCCTCCGGGCCCTTGCCCTGGACGTCGCCGACGGCGAAGCACCAGCGGCCGTCGCCCGCCGGGAACAGGTCGTAGAAGTCGCCGCTCGGGCCGCCCTTGTCGCAGGGTTCGTATACGAGCGCGCTGCGCATGCCGGGGATCTCGGCGACCGCGCCGGGCAGCAGGCCGCGCTGGAGGACGGCGCTGATGGTGGCCTGGCGGGCGTACTGGCGGGCCGCGCCGATGGCCAGCGCGACCCGGCGGCCGAGGTCCTCGACCAGCCCGGTGATCTCGTCGGGGAAGCCCGCCGGGCCGCACCGGCCGATGACCAGCGTGCCGAGCGGCCGGCCTCCGGCGACCAGCCGGTACGACAGCGCCGTGCCGTGCGCGCCCCGCGGGCCGAGCGCGTGCCCGGGCCAGGGGTAGGGCTCGGGGCCGGAACGCAGTCCGTCCGGCGGGCCCGGGGGCTCCTTCTCGAGCGCGCACCGCAGCTCCTCGATGCGGGCCTCGCTGGCGTGCCAGACCCGGGCGGGTCCGTCGCGGGCGCCGCCGCGCACGGACGCCTCGTCCTCCAGCCAGACCGCGCACCAGTCGGCGAGCCGGGGCACGATCAGCTGGCCGGTGAGCGCGGTGACCAGGTTCTCGTCGAGTTGTCCGGCGAGCAGGTCGGATGCCTCGGCGAGGAAGGAGAGCGCGCCCCGGCCGAGCCAGTCCCGGTCGCCGTCGGCGCGGGGCGGCTGCGGGGCGAGGTCCTCGGCGACCTCCAGGGCGGGGTCCGGCGCGGGTCCGTCCGGGGCGTCGCTGCCGCCGGGGGGCAGCCGGGCCCAGACGGTCTTGGCGCCGACGCGGTAGGTGACGCCCCAGGACTCGGCGAGCGTGGCGACGAGGCGCAGGCCGCGCCCGTACTCCGCGGTGTCGTACGGCCCCTCGCCGGCCAGGGCGTCGCGCGGGGCGCGGGAGGGGTGCCGGTCCCGCACCTCGATCACGAACGCGCCGGTGTCCTCCAGCAGCCAGTCGACCCGCACCTCGGTGCCGGCGTGCACGACGGCGTTGGTGACCAGCTCGCTCACCACGGCCAGGGCGTCGTCGGCCAGCCGTGGCGGAACCGCGGGCCCCCCGTCGAGCGCGGCCCGCACCAGCGCGCGGGCCGACGCCGGGGCGAGGGGGCTGCCGGGCAGCGTGGCCCGCCCCCGCGTGCCGGGCCCGGGCTCGCTCTCCCGCTGGGTCGGTATGGCCGCCGTGTCCATGGCGCCACGATGACAGAGCGGGGGCGCTCATAAGCGTGGAGTCAGTGAAGTGGGCAGAAATCGCATGCTTTCGAGCGCCGATGAGCGCAATCTCCCAGGGGGCGTACGCGGGCGTGTGCGATCCGCGCGGTCCGACGCGCGGGCGCGGAACGGCGCGCGCGTCCCGGCGGTCCGGCCGCCCCCGGGGAGGGGCGGGGAGAGGGGAACAGGGAGAGGGGGAGCGCCAAGGAACTCCGAGGAATCCCGAGGAATCCCGAGGAACTACGCCTCCCGCGTGCCGGCGTACATCTCGTCGATGAGGTGCCTGTACTCGCGCTCCACCACCGGCCGCTTCAGCTTCAGGCTCGGCGTGATCTCGCCGTGCTCCACGTCCAGGTCCCGCGGCAGCAGCCGGAACTTCTTGATGGTCTGCCAGCGCTGGAGCCCGGTGTTGAGCTGCCGCACGTACCCGTCGACCATCTCCACGGTCTGCGGCGCGGCGACGATCTCCGCGTACGGCCTGCCCTCCAGCCCGTTCTCCTTCGCCCACTCCAGGAGCGCCGGCTCGTCCAGGGCGATGAGGGCGGTGCAGTAGTTACGGTCGGCGCCGTGCACGAGGATGTTGGACACGTACGGGCACACCGCCTTGAACTGGCCCTCGACCTCGGCCGGGGCGACGTACTTGCCGCCGGAGGTCTTGATGAGGTCCTTCTTGCGGTCGGTGATCCGCAGGTAGCCGTCGGGCGACAGCTCGCCGATGTCTCCGGTGTGGAACCAGCCGTCGGACTCCAGCACCTCGGCGGTCTTCTCGGGCTGCTGGTGGTAGCCCTGCATGATGCCGGGGCCGCGCAGCAGGATCTCGCCGTCGTCGGCGATGCGGACCTCGGTGCCGGGCAGCGGCTTGCCGACCGTGCCGGTGCGGTAGGCCTCGCCCGGATTGACGAAGGAGGCCGCGGAGGTCTCGGTGAGACCGTAGCCCTCCAGGATGTGGATGCCGGCCCCGGCGAAGAAGTAGCCGATCTCCGGCGAGAGCGCGGAGGCACCGGAGACACAGGCGCGCAGCCGGCCGCCGAAGGCCTCGCGGAGCTTGGCGTAGACGAGGCCGTCGGCGACCTTGTGCTTGGCCGCGAGCCCGAAGGGCGCCGAGGCGGTGCCGGTGCGGCGGAAGTTGTCCTGGGTGACCTTGGCGTACTCGCGGGCGACCTCGGCGGCCCACTGGAAGATCCTGTACTTGGCCGCGCCGCCCTCGCGGGCCTTGGCCGCCACGCCGTTGTAGACCTTCTCGAAGATGCGCGGCACGGCCGCCATGTACGTCGGCCGCACCACCGGCAGATTCTCGATGATCTTGTCGACGCGGCCGTCCACGGCGGTGACGTGCCCGACCTCGATCTGCCCTGAGGTCAGCACCTTGCCGAAGACGTGCGCCAGCGGCAGCCACAGGTACTGCACGTCCTCCATGGTGACCAGGCCGGTCGCGGCGATCGCCTTCGCCATGTACGCCCAGTTGTCGTGCGGCAGGCGCACGCCCTTGGGGCGGCCGGTGGTTCCCGAGGTGTAGATGAGGGTGGCGAGCTGCTCCCCGGTGATCGCGCCGACCTTCTCCTTGATCAGCTGCGGGTGCTGCTCCAGGTAGGCGGCGCCGCGCCGCTCCAGCTCGGCGAGGGTGGTCACCCGGTCATCGGTCTCCACGCCGGCCGGGTCGATCACCACGACCTTGGTCAGGGCGGGCAGCTCGGCGCGCTTCTCCACGGCCTTGGCGAGCTGCGCCGCGTCCTCGGCGATCAGTACGCGGCTCTCGGAGTCGGCGAGGATGAACGCGGACTCGTCGGCGTTGGTCTGCGGGTAGACCGTGGTGGTGGCGCCGCCGGCGCACATGATCCCGAGGTCGGCGAGGATCCACTCCACACGGGTGGAGGAGGCGAGCGCCACCCGCTGCTCGGGCTCGATGCCCAGTTCGATGAGCCCGGCGGCGATGGCGTACACCCGGTCGGCCGCCTCCGCCCAGCTGAGCGACTTCCAGTCGTCGGGGCCCTGGCCCGCGGCCGGCGGGACCGGGTAGCGGTAGGCCTCGGCGTCCGGTGTCGCCGCCACGCGCTCCAGGAAGAGGGCCGCCACGGACGGCGGACGGTTCTCGATCAGGGTCTGTGTGTCGCTCACGACATCCTCCGGGGCCCGCGACGGTGCGGCTGACTCGGTGCGGCTGGATTGACTCACTGTGGGGGTTCGGGCTGTTGTTTAACTCACCAGTAACTAGCGAGCAGGGATCAGGGTAAGGGGCGACCGCCCGCTGCGTAAGGGGCTTCGGCCTGTCACTTTCCACGCTTCGCGGCCCGGCGAACGCGCGGGGGCCCGCCGCGCTCGCGCACGACGGGCCCCCACATGTCCGGTTTGCCGACGTAACCGGTCGTTACCCCCGGTCACTTCTTGCTCTTGCCCGACCCCGCGCTGTCATCGCTGGACAGCACCGCGATGAAGGCCTCCTGCGGAACCTCCACGGAACCCACCATCTTCATCCGCTTCTTGCCTTCCTTCTGCTTCTCCAGCAGCTTCCGCTTACGGGAGATGTCACCGCCGTAGCACTTGGCGAGGACGTCCTTGCGGATGGCGCGGATGGTCTCGCGGGCGATCACCCGGGAGCCGATGGCGGCCTGCACCGGCACCTCGAAGGCCTGCCGCGGGATCAGCTCCTTGAGCTTGGCGACGAGCCGCACGCCGTACGCGTACGCCTGGTCCTTGTGGGTGATCGCCGAGAAGGCGTCCACCTTGTCGCCGTGCAGCAGGATGTCGACCTTGACCAGGGAGCTGGTCTGCTCGCCCGTGGGCTCGTAGTCCAGCGAGGCGTAGCCGCGGGTCTTGGACTTCAGCTGGTCGAAGAAGTCGAAGACGATCTCCGCGAGCGGCAGCGTGTAGCGGATCTCGACGCGGTCCTCCGAGAGGTAGTCCATGCCGAGCAGGGTGCCGCGCCGGGTCTGGCACAGCTCCATGATCGAACCGATGAACTCGGTGGGCGCGAGGATGGTGGCCCGCACGACCGGCTCGTAGACGTCGTTGATCTTGCCTTCGGGGAACTCGCTCGGGTTGGTGACCGTGTGCTCGCTGCCGTCCTCCATGACCACGCGGTAGACCACGTTGGGGGCGGTGGCGATCAGGTCGAGCCCGAACTCGCGCTCCAGACGCTCCCGGATCACGTCCAGGTGCAGCAGGCCGAGGAAGCCGACGCGGAAGCCGAAGCCGAGGGCCGCGGAGGTCTCCGGCTCGTAGACCAGGGCGGCGTCGTTGAGCTGGAGCTTGTCCAGGGCCTCGCGCAGCTCCGGGTAGTCCGAGCCGTCCAGCGGATACAGACCGGAGAAGACCATCGGCTTCGGGTCCTTGTAGCCGCCGAGCGCCTCGGTGGCGCCCTTCTGCTGGCTGGTGACCGTGTCACCGACCTTGGACTGCCGGACGTCCTTCACACCGGTGATGAGGTATCCCACCTCACCGACGCCGAGGCCGTCCGCCGGCAGCATCTCCGGCGAGCTGACGCCGATCTCCAGCAGCTCGTGGGTGGCACCGGTCGACATCATCTTGATGCGCTCGCGTTTGTTGAGCTGGCCGTCGATGACACGGACGTACGTCACGACACCGCGGTAGGAGTCGTAGACCGAGTCGAAGATCATCGCGCGGGCGGGCGCGTCGGCGACCCCGACCGGCGCCGGGATCTCCTTGACGACCTTGTTCAGCAGCGCGTCCACGCCGAGACCGGTCTTCGCGGAGACCTTGAGCACGTCCTCCGGCTCGCAGCCGACCAGGTTCGCCAGTTCCTCGGCGAACTTCTCCGGCTGCGCGGCCGGCAGGTCGATCTTGTTCAGCACCGGGATGATCGTGAGGTCGTTCTCCATCGCCAGGTAGAGGTTGGCGAGGGTCTGCGCCTCGATGCCCTGGGCGGCGTCGACCAGGAGGATGGTCCCCTCGCAGGCGGCCAGCGACCGCGAGACCTCGTAGGTGAAGTCGACGTGCCCCGGGGTGTCGATCATGTTGAGGATGTGGGTCGTGCCCTGGTCGGGGCCCTCGGTCGGGGCCCAGGGCAGCCGCACCGCCTGGGACTTGATCGTGATGCCGCGCTCGCGCTCGATGTCCATCCGGTCGAGGTACTGAGCACGCATCTGCCGCTGCTCGACCACACCGGTCAGCTGGAGCATCCGGTCGGCGAGCGTGGACTTGCCGTGGTCGATGTGCGCGATGATGCAGAAATTGCGGATCAGAGCCGGGGCGGTACGGCTCGGCTCGGGCACATGGTTAGGGGTCGCGGGCACGCAGGGTCCTGTCTCTTGAGGCGCCTTATGCCTCGGGTCGGATCGTTACGTAGTCTCCATGGTCCCACGGGGAGGGACCGGGGGCCGTTTTGGGCCGTCCGGAGGGCCACTGGTACTGTAGATGGCTGTGCCTCATGCCCTCTCAGCACGAGGCACGACAGGAAATTTTGGATCACCGGCACGGGACCCGCGCGGCCCCGTGCCTGAACCTGAAAAGGCTCCTTCGTGGCGAACATCAAGTCCCAGATCAAGCGGATCAAGACCAACGAGAAGGCTCGGCTGCGCAACAAGGCCGTCAAGTCCTCCCTGAAGACCGCGATCCGCAAGGCCCGCGAGGCCGCCGCCGCCGGCGACGCCGAGAAGGCCACCGAGCTCCAGCGCGCTGCCGCGCGTGCGCTCGACAAGGCCGTCTCGAAGGGCGTCATCCACAAGAACCAGGCCGCCAACAAGAAGTCGGCGCTTGCTTCCAAGGTCGCGTCCCTCAAGGGCTGAACTCCTTTCTGATCTGACCGCCGGAAGGACTCAGAGCGGGCCCTCTCTCATCCGCTCCCGCCCGGCACCCAGGACTCGCACGCGGCCTGCGTTCGCCACGCGGGTGCGAGTCCGCAAGCTCGGTCCGAAGACCTCGGCGCTCCTCCCTTCCCCAGGGCGGGCGCCGGGGTCTTCGGCATGTCGGGAGGTCGGACAGAGGCGCCTTCCCGGCGCGGGTGACGGTGCGGCGCGGGTGACGGTGCGCGGCTACTCGGCGCGACGGGGCTGGGGACCGGGGGCGACCCCCTGACCGGGGCCGGGGCGCCGCCCCGGCCGAAGGCGGAACGGAACCCGGGAACGGCTGTCCGCTATCCGCGCCCGCGTGACCGGGCGGCCCGGGCGATCACCACGACCGCCTTCTCCAGCGCGTACTCGGGGTCGTCGCCGCCGCCCTTCACACCCGCGTCCGCCTCGGCGACCGCCCTGAGCGCCACCGCGACCCCGTCCGGCGTCCAGCCCCGCATCTGCTGGCGCACCCGGTCGATCTTCCACGGCGGCATGCCCAGTTCCCGCGCCAGATCGGCCGGCCGGCCGCCCCGGGCCGAGGACAGCTTGCCGATCGCCCGGACGCCCTGCGCCAGCGCGCTGGTGATCATCACCGGCGCCACGCCCGTCGACAACGACCATCTCAGGGCTTCCAGCGCCTCCGCCGTACGCCCCTCCACCGCCCGGTCGGCGACCGTGAAGCTGGACGCCTCGGCACGCCCGGTGTAGTACCGCCCGACGACCGCCTCGTCGATCGTCCCCTCCACGTCGGCGACCAACTGCGAGACCGCCGAGGCCAGCTCCCGCAGATCGCTCCCGATGGCGTCGCAGAGCGCCTGGCACGCCTCGGGGGTGGCCGACCGTCCGAGCGTGCGGAACTCTCCCCGCACGAAGGCCAGCCGGTCCGCCGGCTTGGTCATCTTCGGGCAGGCCACCTCCCGCGCGCCCGCCTTGCGCGCGGCGTCCAGCAGCCCCTTGCCCTTGGCACCGCCGGCGTGCAGCAGCACGAGCGTGATCTCCTCGGCGGGTGAGCCGAGATACGCCTTCACGTCCTTGACCGTGTCGGCGGACAGGTCCTGCGCGTTGCGTACGACCACGACCTTGCGCTCGGCGAAGAGCGACGGGCTGGTCAGCTCGGCGAGCGTGCCGGGCTGGAGCTGGTCCGGGGTCAGGTCACGTACGTCCGTGTCGGCGTCGGCAGCCTTGGCGGCGGCCACCACCTCCTGCACGGCACGGTCGAGCAGGAGGTCCTCCTGGCCCACGGCAAGGGTCACCGGGGCGAGAGGGTCGTCATTCGCAGTCTTCCTGGCCATCGCTCACAGCATCCCACGCGGCACCGACAACGCGCCGATCCCGGTACCCCGACCGGTCCCGGACCGGCCCCCGAGTCCCGACTCGGGGGTGACGGCTCCTCGCGTCGGGGTCACGGCTCCTCGCGCCAGCCGTCCCACTGCCCCGCGAACGCGTCCAGCTCGGCGGGGTCGAGCCGCTCGCGCTCGTCCCGCAGGACCACCAGCCACTGGGCGTCCTCGGCGTCGTCCTCGCCGGCCAGCGCCTCCCGGACGAGCCGGGGCTCCTCGTCGATCCCGAACCGCTCCCCGAGCGCCTCGGCCACCTCCTGAGCGGCATCGCGGTCGGGCAGCACCAGCACGTGTCTCACATCGCTCACGGGCTCATTCTCCGGCACCCCGCGGAAGCCCGGGACCCCGGCCCGCCCAGCCCGGTGCCCGCGGCCCGGCCGCCGGACCGGATGCCGGACCGGATGCCGTCGGGGCCTCAGCCCTTCGGCACGATCTGCACGTCGAGGTCGACGCGGATGCTCGGCCCGACCACCGCGATGCCCCGCGCCAGCATCGACTGCCAGCTGACCGTGAAGTCGTCCCGGTGCAGTTCGGTGGTGGCCCGGCAGGCGGCCCGCGTCTCGCCCTCCATGCCGTTGCCGAGCCCCAGGTACTCGGTGTCGAGGGTGACCGTGCGGGTCACGCCGTGCAGTGACAGCGCTCCGGTGACCGCCCACCGGCTGCCGCCCTTGTGCGCGAACCGGTCGCCGTAGAACTCCAGCGTCGGGAACCGCCCCACGTCCAGGAAGTCCGACGACCGCAGATGGTCGTCGCGCATCCGGACCCCCGTGTCGATGGACGCCGCGTCGATCACGACGTGCATCGCCGACTGCTCCACGCGCTCGGCGATCCGCACCACCCCGGCGAAGGAGTTGAACCGTCCGTGGATCCGGGCCAGTCCGATGTGCCGCGCGGTGAAGCCGATCGAGGAGTGCAGGGGTTCGACGTCCCAGTCACCCGGCGCCGGCGGCTCCGGCGGCTGGGCAACCTGAAGGGTCACATCGCCCAGCGAGGCGAGGGAGCCCACGCCGACCAGCGCGGTGGCCCGGTACGGCGCGTACCCCTCCGCCGTCACCGCGAGCCGGTACTCCCCCGCCGGCACCGTGGCCACGAACAGGCCGTAGGGGTCCGTCCCGCCGGACACCACCCGGCGGCCCATGGGATCGCTGACCGCCAACTCCGCGCCCATGACCGCCTCGTTGACCGGGTCGACCACCCGGCAGCTGAGCACCCCCGCGTCCGGCGGCGTCCGGACCGCCGCCAGGGGACTCATCCGTTGCATGCGGTTCGTCCGGTTACCCAGCCAGCGGCCGAACATCTACGACACCCCTGTACGCCTCGACATCATCCGTTGCCGAAGGTTTATTCGATCACTGATGCGGCTTTCGAGGCAACACGGACCCACATCACAGGAATCCGGACCATGCGCCGGGACTGGACCGAATTAGTCGCCGGAGTCGGGGTTGCGCACCGCCGGCACCCGGCTCAGCTCGATGCCGAAGCGCTCCCGGTAGACCGTCAGCACCTCCTCGTCCGTCTCCAGCTCCCGCGTCCCGCGCGTGCCGTCCGCCCCGGTCGTCTTCAGCTTCCGCCCGCTGAGCGTGATCCGTCCTCCGTCCCCGGTGACCCGGGAGCAGACCAGCGACCGGGTGAAGTGCGACGACGGCGAGGTGCTGTGCCACCAGGCGCCGGCGGTGAAGTCCCCGAGCACCCGGGGGCGGGTCTCCAGCCGGTACTGCGGCGTGCCGTCCCGCAGCACGTCCAGATCACCGGCGTCCGCTGCGGCACCGCCCCGCACCCCGGCCTCGTACGGACCGGCCTCCACCACCCGGAACACGCCGCCGGGGTCGTCCTGCTCCCCGCGTTCCGCACAGGCCAGCGGGTAGTGGCTGTGCGCCCCGAACCCGACGTCGGCGAGCCAGGTGTCCCCGTCCACCGTCCGCACCCGCAGCGCCAGATGGTCGTAGGGGATGCCGAGCCGCCCCTCGTCGTCGTACACCCGTCCCGCGAGCAGCTCGACCCGGTATCCGAGGGCGGTGAGCAACATGCCGAACGCACCGTTGAGTTCGTAGCAGAAGCCGCCCCGCCGGGCCTCGGTGACCTTCTCCAGCAGCCGCGTCCCGTCCAGCGCGATCTCCTCCCCCAGGTGGACCGACAGGTTCTCGAAGGGGACGGTCCGCAGATGGCGCAGGTGCAACTCGCGCAGCGCCTCGCTGGTGGGCTGCGGCGGGCGGGCGATGCCGAGGCGGCGGAGGTAGGCGTCGATGCGAGCTGATGTCATGGCCCCAGTCTGGGTGCCCGCCGGAGTCCTTCGCCGGGTCCGCACCGCCTTGAGGCCGAACCCTCGCCGCCCAGGTCCCGACGGGCCGTGCCGCCGTCCGTCACGCGGGGTTTCCGGGTCAGCGCTCTCTCGTCACCCGTATCTCCCCGTCGCTCCCTCCGGTTCCGGTGATCACGAGCGACCCGTCCCGGTCGGTGCGCAGGACCGCCGCGCCACCGGCCCGCAGCGCCGCCGTGGTCACCGGCGCCGGATGGCCGTAGGGGTTGTCGGCGCCGACGGAGACGAGGGCCACCCGGGGGGCCGCGAGGCTCATCAGCCGCGGGTCCTGGTAGGCCGAACCGTGGTGGGCCACCTTCAGGACGTCGACTCCGGCCAGATCGGCCGCTGCCGGGGACCGCGACAACGCCTGCTGGGCCGGTGGTTCGAGGTCTCCGAGCAGCAGCAGCCGCAGCCCGCCCGTGCGCACCAGCAGCGCGACACTGGCGTCGTTGGGACCCTCCGGCTCGAAGGGGGCGCCCGGCCCGGCGGGAGGCACCGGCACCGGCGCCGGGAAAGGTGCCCCAGGTCGCGCGCGCCGCGGCGGGGGCCACAGGACCCGCCAGGTGAGCGGTCCGGCACGCCGTTCGTCTCCCGCGACGGCCGTCGTGACCGGGATGTGCCGTTCCGCGGCCTGCCTTCGGACGAACTCCGCCTGGTCCGCGGGTTCCGCGAACCCCGTCGTCTCGATCGCGGCCACCGAGCGGCCCCGCAGGACACCGGGCAGCCCGGCCACGTGGTCGGCGTGGAAGTGCGTGAGGACGAGGAGCGGGACGCGGGTGACGCCCAGCCGGCGCAGGCAGTGGTCGACCAGTTCCGGGTCGGGTCCGGCGTCCACGACCACCCCGGCTCCCTCGCCCGCCGCCAGCACGGTCGCGTCGCCCTGTCCGACGTCGCACATCGCGAACCGCCAGCCCTGCGGCGGCCAGCCCGTGATCATCCGGGTCAGCGGCGCCGGTCGGGTCACGAGCAGCACGACCAGGACTCCGAGCAGTCCGCACCACACCGGACGCCGCAGCAGTCTCCGGCCGGCCAGGAGGACCGCCGCCGTGACCGCCGCCAGTGCCAGCGCCCCCGGCCAGCTCCCCGGCCAGTCCACACCCGCGCCGGGCAGCGCCGCCCCGTACCGGGCGACCCCGGCGATCCACCGGGCCGGCCAGCTCGCACACCAGGCCAGCGCCTCGGCCGCCGGCATCGCCACCGGTGCCGTCGCGAGCGCCGCGAACCCCAGCACCGTGGCCGGGGCCACCGCCACCTCGGCCAGCAGGTTGCAGGGCACCGCCACCAGGCTGACCCGGGCCGACAGCACCGCCACGACGGGCGCGCACACGACCTGCGCCGCGGCGGCCGCCGCCAGCGCCTCGGCGAGCCGCGGCGGCACCCGGCGCCGCCGCAACGCCTCGCTCCAGCCCGGTGCCAGCACCAGCAGCGCGCCGGTGGCCAGCACCGACAGCAGGAAGCCGTAACCGCGGGCCAGCCACGGGTCGTACAGCACCAGCAGCAGGACGGCCGTGGCCAGCGTCGGGACGAGGGAGCGGCGGCGTCCGGTGGCGAGGGCGAGCAGTGCGACCGCGCCGCAGGCAGCGGCCCGCAGGACACTCGGGTCGGGCCGGCAGACGACCACGAAGCCCAGCGTCAGCGCTCCCGCGGCCAGGGCCGTCGCCCGCAGGGAGAGTCCCAGTCGGGGGGCCAGGCCGCGGCGCTCGGCCCGTTGGGCCAGTCCGGGCGGCCCGAGGAGCAGTGCCAGCAGGATGGTGAGGTTGCTCCCGGAGACGGCGAGGGTGTGCGCCAGGTCCGTCTCCTCGAAGGCGTGGTCCAGCTCGGGTGTGATCCGCGAGGTGTCCCCGACGACCAGGCCGGGCAGCAGCGCCCGCGCGTCGGCCGGCAGGTCTTCGGTCGCCTCCCGCAGACCGGCCCGGAGCCGCCCCGCCAGCCGTTGCGGTCCGCTCGGTCCCGCCACGATCCGGGGCGCCGGCCGGCCGCGCACCCGCAGCACGGCCGCTGTCCGGTCGCCGCCCGCGAGCGCGGGTGCCAGCCGTCCGCCGACGCGGAGCCGGGTGGACGGCAGCAACCCGAGCCAGGCGGCCCGTCCTCCCGGCCCGGCCCGGCCCCCCGGCCCGGCCCGTCCGGTGCCGCCCACGGGCGGCTCGGCCCCCTGGTTCCCCTCCGCGCGCCCCTCACCGTGACTGTCCGTGCGCTCCTCAGCTCGCTCCCTCGCGCGACTCTCCGCGTCCCCTTCGGGCGCCGGGACGTCCGGGTCGACGATCAACAGCACGGGCGTCCGGGTCCGCGCACGCCCCCCGTCGGCCGTCTCCACGCTCCGCAGCTCGGCCCGCGCCAGTACCGCCACGGGCGCCGTGTGATCGCCGCGCACCCGTGTCTCGCTCAGCCAGGGGTCGCCGCTCAGCTCGGCCTCGGCGGTGACGGTCGCGAACCGCCGGGCCAGTTCGGGCACCGGCCCGCGCCGCACGTCGGCCCCGTGCAGCCCGGCGGAGACGGCCGCCGCCGCGGAGCAGAGCAGCACCGCGGCGACGGCGGTGCGCGCCCAGCGCGGCTTGGCGCACGCCCCGCGCGGATGAGCGTTCTCCCCGCGGGGATTGGTGGCCTCCTCGCGGGGATTGGTGGCCTCCTCGCGGGGGTTGGCGTGCGTCCACCCGGCCCGGCCGGTCCGCCGCAGGCGTCCCGGTCGCCGTACCGACAGCAGCAGGATCCCGCCGACCAGGCAGGCCGCGACGGCTCCGGCGGTCCAGGCCGCCGGTGTGTCCAACGTGACGGCCGCCGTGCCCCAGGCCGCGAGCGCGGACGGCACCAGGCGCAGGTCCAGGGGGCCGCTCCGGACGGTGTGCGCGGTCCCGTCCGGCTCGGGTCGCGCGCCGGGGCCGGTCACGTCGAGCGCGCGGTTCACGGCCGTACCAGCTCACGCAGATCGGTGAACCGGCGGTCGCCGATGCCGTTGACCTCGCGCAGTTCGTCCACCGAGCGGAAACCGCCGTGCTGGGTGCGGTAGTCGATGATGTGCCGGGCCAGTACCGGACCGACCCCGGGCAGGGTGTCCAGCTGGTCCGCGGTGGCGGTGTTGAGGGAGACCGGCGCGGCCGGGCCGGTGCCGCCGGGGCCGAGGAGCGGTCCGGCCGCCGGGCCGGGCGGTACGGCGGTTCCGCCGGGGGTGCCGACGACGACCTGTTCGCCGTCGACCAGGAAGCGGGCGCGGTTGAGCCCTTCCGTGTCCACGCCCGGCCGGACCCCGCCCGCGGCCCGTAACGCGTCGGCCACCCGGGCACCGGTCGGCAGCCGCCGGATCCCCGGTTCACGGACCTTGCCGCTGACGTCCACGACGATGCCCGCGCCCGGTGTCGCCGACGCGCCCACGGGCGTGCCCGCCGCCGCCTTCTCGTCCTTCTCGGCGAACGACGCGTGCGGACGGACCACTTGGGGCGCGTTCACCGACTGGGTCCGGCCCGACCAGAAGTGCTGTGCGGCGAAGACGGTGGCGGCGACGAGGATCACGGTGAGCGCCACGACTCCTCGCCGTTCGACTCCGTACCGTGCCTGCAACCAGACCGGCATCCGCTCCCGCAACGCCATCCCGGCCCGCGCCCGCCAGTCCACAACCGCAGGTCCGTCCCGCCCGTCCGGCGGCCCCTGCGGCTCCCCCTCCCCCACCGGAACCACCCTCGCCCCCGCCGGACTCTCCGCGACCACCGGCACCACCATCGACGCCGACGCACCGCCCGCCTCAGCCGAGGCCGGGACCGAAGCCGAGGCCGGGGCCGAGGCTGGGGCCGAGGCTGGGGCCGGGGCCGGGGCCGGGGCCGGGGCCGGGGCCGGGACCGGCGGGGCGTTCCCCGATTCCCGCCACTGCACGGCTCGTTCGCCGAAGAGGAGTTCCGCGCGACGGCGCAGTTCCTCCGTCGGCGCGGGCGTGCCGCGGCGAGCACGGCCGTGTCCGGTGGTGCCGCGCTGCCGGGCGCGCCCGTCGGAGGCGGGCCCACGGCCGGGGCCGCTGGTCGGGGTCGCGGTGCGTGTGCGTGATCGAAGTGCCATGCGACGAGGATGGGGCATTCCGCCGCATTGCGATGATCTTGGTGAATTCCCGTGCGTTACCGACCGGTTGTGGAAAACTCCGCCACCCGCACGGGTGAAGCCGGCCGCACTCCGCGCGCCGGGGAAGGCCGCCCGGGGAGTCCGGCTGTCAGCGAGGTGAGACGACCGCGCCCAGCAGGCCGGGGCCGGTGTGCGCGCCGATCACCGCGCCGACCTCGCTGACGTGCAGGTCGGCCAGGCCCGGGACGCGTGCCCGTAGCCGGTCGGCGAGGGCCGCGGCGCGATCGGCGGCGTCGAGGTGGTGGACGGCGATGTCGACCTCCGCGCTGCCCGCCCGTTCCGCGGCCAGCTCCTCGAGGCGCGCGATCGCCTTCGACGCCGTGCGCACCTTCTCGAGCAGCTCGATGCGGCCGTCGTCCAGCTGGAGCAGGGGTTTGACGGCGAGCGCGGACCCCAGCAGGGCCTGCGCGGCGCCGATCCGGCCACCGCGGCGCAGGTAGTCGAGGGTGTCGACGTAGAAGTAGGCGGATGTGCCCGCGGCCCGTTTCTCCGCGGCCGTGACGGCCTCGTCCACCGTGCCGCCGGCCTCCGCCGTCTCGGCCGCGGCGAGCGCGCAGAAGCCGAGCGCCATCGCGACCATGCCGGTGTCCACGACCCGCACGGGCACCGGAGCCTCGCGCGCGGCGAGGGCCGCCGCGTCGTGGGTGCCGGACAGTTCGGCGGAGAGGTGCAGGGAGACGATGCCGCTCGCGCCCGACTCGGCGACCCTGCGGTAGGTCTCCGCGAAGACCTGGGGGCTGGGGCGGGAGGTGGTGACGGAGCGCCGCTTCTGCAGCGCCTGGGCCAGGGAGCGGGTGGAGATCTCGGTGCCCTCTTCGAGGGCTCGGTCACCGAGGACCACGGTCAGCGGGACCGCGGTGATGCCGTGACGCTCCATCGCCCGGGGCGGCAGGTAGGCCGTTGAATCGGTGACGATCGCGACATGGCGGGACATGAGCTGGAGGTTACCTGGCGTAGTGCCCGCTCGGCAGCCCGGCCCCTGTCGCGCGGCCCGGGAGCGGCTCGCTCATGTGGTGCTCTCGGGACGGGGTTTCCTCTGCCAGGGGGCGGTGGGACGCCAAGCCGGCGCGGCGATCGCGTCGGGTTCCCCGGCGGCGCGGGCACCGGACGCCTTCGGCCGGGCCTGTCCCGTGGCCGGGCCGTCGGCGGACGCGTCCGGCCAGGGCGGGGGTGCCTGGCCGGGCTCGCTCCGGGTCCAGTGGCGCAGGGCGCCCGCTTCGATGTCGATCTGGGCGCTGAGGGTGTCCAGGTCGTCCTCCGAGAAGCGGCGGGCGCGGTCGCGGACGGCCCAGCGCAGGGAGTCGGCGGACTGGGTGATCCGCTCGGTGCGGCCGCGGAGTTCGGGCAGGCGCGCGGCGAGAGCGGCGCGGTCCGGCTCGGACTCCAGGCGCTTGAGGTCGGCGTCCAGCTCGTGTCCGTGCGTGCTGAGGCGTTCGAAGAGGCCGAGGGACTCCTTCAGGGACTCGTCCTCGGCCACGCCCGCGTGCAGCGCGTCCTGGGTGGCGCGCATGGAGGTGCGCAGCGCGAGCCGCAGCTGGGCGATCTCGCCGGCCGGTCCGAGCTGGGCGAAGGACTTGGCGCGCAAGGTGTGGTCCTCGACCGTGCGGCGGGCCTGCGCGATCGTCCGGTCCACACCGCGCTTGGCGGCGCCGACGGCCTTGACCGTGGCGTACGCTCCCAGGCCGACGAAGAGCAGGAAGAGCAGGGCGAACACGGTGAGCACTACTTCCATGGCGCTCCTCCTCCGGTCGGTTCGGTGCGCGCGGTCGCGCTCGCCACGCTCCCGCGCTCTCCACGGTAAACGCAACGGGCAGGCCCGAGGTTCCTGAAGAACCCCGAACCTGCCCGTAGGGGACTACCCGGACGCCGTCGGCGTCCCCCGTCCGGTGGTCACACGCTCACGCGGTCACCGGGTCACACGGTCAGCTGCTCACCTGGTCACGCCGGGACGATGTTCACCAGCTTCGGCGCCCGCACGATCACCTTGCGGATGCCCGCGCCGCCCAGCGCCGCGACGACCTTCTCGTCGGCCAGCGCCAGCTTCTCCAGCTCCTCCTCGGAGATGGCGGGCGGCACCTCCAGCCGGGCCTTGACCTTGCCCTTGATCTGCACCACGCAGGTCACGGTCTCGTCCACGACGTAGGCCGGGTCGGCGACCGGGAAGTCCCGGTGGACGACCGAGTCGGTGTGGCCCAGCTTGCGCCACAGCTCCTCGGCGATGTGCGGGGCCAGCGGGGCGACCATCAGCACCAGCGGCTCGGCGACCGAACGCGGCACCGCCGCACCCGCCTTGGTCAGGTGGTTGTTCAGCTCGGTGACCTTGGCGATGGCGGTGTTGAAGCGCAGGCCCTCCAGGTCCTGGCGCACGCCGTCGACGGCCTTGTGCAGGGCGCGCAGGGTCTCGTCGTCCGGCGCCGCCTCGGTGACGGTGACCTCGCCGGTCGTCTCGTCGACGATGTTGCGCCACAACCGCTGGAGCAGCCGGAACTGGCCGACCACCGCGCGCGTGTCCCACGGGCGGGAGACGTCCAGCGGGCCCATCGCCATCTCGTACAGGCGCAGCGTGTCGGCACCGTACTCGGCGGCGATCTCGTCCGGAGTCACCGCGTTCTTCAGCGACTTGCCCATCTTGCCCAGCAGGCGGCTGACCTTCTCGCCCTGGTAGTAGTAGGCGTCGTCGCGCTCCTCGACCTCCGCGGCCGGCACCGCGATGCCCCGGCTGTCGCGGTAGACGTAGGCCTGGATCATGCCCTGGTTGAACAGCTTGTGGAACGGCTCCGCGGAGGAGACGTGCCCCAGGTCGTACAGGACCTTGGACCAGAAGCGCGCGTACAGCAGGTGCAGGACGGCGTGCTCGGCACCGCCGACGTACAGGTCGACACCGCCGTGCGGCTGGCCCTCGCGCGGGCCCATCCAGTACCGCTCGATCTCCGGGTCGACCAGCTCGCGGTCGTTGTGCGGGTCCAGGTACCGGAACTCGTACCAGCAGGAACCGGCCCAGTTGGGCATGGTGTTGGTCTCGCGGCGGTACTTCTTGGGGCCGTCGCCCAGGTCCAGGGTGACGTTGACCCAGTCCTCGTTGCGCGACAGCGGCGTCTCGGGCTGGGTGTCGGCGTCGTCCGGGTCGAAGGTGCGCGGGCGGTAGTCCTCGACCTCGGGCAGCTCCAGCGGCAGCATCGACTCGGGCAGCGCGTGGGCGACGCCGTCCTCGTCGTAGACGATCGGGAAGGGCTCGCCCCAGTAGCGCTGGCGGCTGAACAGCCAGTCGCGCAGCCGGAAGTTGACGGTGCCCTCGCCGATGCCCGCGGCGGTCAGCCACTCGGTGACGCGGGCCTTGGCCTCGGCGACGCCCAGGCCGTTCAGCCGTACGTCGTCGCTGTCGGAGTTGACGATCTTCGCGTCGTAGGAGACGAAGGCGTCGTCCCAGGTGGACGGGTCGGTGCCACGGCCGTCGGTCGGCTCGACCACGCAGCGGATGGGCAGCTCGAAGGCGCGCGCGAAGGCGAAGTCGCGGGTGTCGTGCCCCGGGACGGCCATGATCGCGCCGGTGCCGTAGCCCATCAGGACGTAGTCGGCGATGAAGACGGGGACCCGCTCGCCGTTGACCGGGTTGGTCGCGAACGCGCCGGTGAAGACGCCGGTCTTGTCCTTGGCCTCGGCCTGGCGCTCCACGTCCGACTTGGAGGCGGCCTGCGCGCGGTAGGCGGCGACGGCCTCGGCCGGGGTGGCGTGGCCGCCGGTCCACACCTCGTGCGTGCCCTCGGGCCAGGCCGCGGGGGTGAACTTGTCGACCAGCGGGTGCTCGGGCGCCAGCACCATGTAGGTGGCGCCGAACAGGGTGTCCGGGCGGGTGGTGAAGACCGTGATGCGCTCGCCGTCGATCGGGAAGTCGACGCGGGCGCCCTCGCTGCGGCCGATCCAGTTGCGCTGCTGGAGCTTGATGGCCTCGGGCCAGTCCAGCTCCTCCAGGTCCTCCAGCAGCCGGTCGGCGTAGGCGGTGATGCGCATGTTCCACTGGCGCAGCTTGGCCTTGAAGACGGGGAAGTTGCCGCGCTCGGAGCGGCCGTCGGCGGTGACCTCCTCGTTGGCCAGTACGGTGCCCAGGCCGGGGCACCAGTTGACGGGCGACTCGGAGGCGTAGGCCAGGCGGTACTCGCCCAGGACGTCGGAGCGCTCCTGGGCGCTCAGCTCGCCCCACGCGCGCGTGGTGCCCGGAACGGCACGCTCACCGGACTCGAACCGGGCGATCAGCTCGGAGATCGGCCGGGCCCTGCGCGCCTCCTCGTCGTACCAGGAGTCGAAGATCTGGAGGAAGATCCACTGGGTCCACTTGTAGTACTCCGGGTCGATCGTGGCGAACGACCGGCGCTTGTCGTGGCCCAGGCCCAGCCGCCGCAGCTGGGACTTCATGTTGGCGATGGCGGCCTCGGTGGTGATCCGCGGGTGCTCGCCGGTCTGCACGGCGTGCTGCTCGGCGGGCAGGCCGAAGGCGTCGAAGCCCAGGGTGTGCAGGACGTTGTGGCCGGTCATGCGCTGGAACCGGGCGTAGACGTCGGTGGCGATGTAACCCAGCGGGTGGCCGACGTGGAGGCCCGTGCCCGAGGGGTACGGGAACATGTCCATGATGAACTTCTTGGGCCGGGCGACCAGCTCGGCGTCGCCCGCCAGGTCACCCTTGGGGTTCGGCGCCGCGTAGGTGCCGTCGGCGTCCCAGAAGTCCTGCCAGCGTGCCTCGATGTCGGCCGCCATGGCGGCCGTGTAGCGGTGCGGCGCGGCCTCCGCCGACGCGGCGGTGGCGGCAGGGTTCGTCTCGCTCATGATCCTCAAAGCTCCATCGATCGTCTCTGCCTGCGGCTGTGACACTCAAAGAAACGAAAAATCCCCTCGCACAGGAGGGGACGCCGCGCCGATGCCGACCTCACGGCTGAACCGGGGTCGGTACTGATCAGCGCGGCCCGCTAAGCAGAAGGCGTACGGCACGCATGGCGCTAGGGTACCGCAGCCCCTGAGCAAGCGGCCAC
Source organism: Streptomyces sp. NRRL S-31 (assembly GCF_000718775.1). GTDB lineage: Bacteria > Actinomycetota > Actinomycetes > Streptomycetales > Streptomycetaceae > Streptomyces. The sequence goes on along the minus strand of NZ_JOCB01000004.1, from coordinate 1,022 downwards.
GCGCTTCCGTACCCCCGGGGGAGACACCGGAGGCCCGCCGGGAGCCGGACGGGGGTCGGCGATCACTTCGCGTAGCGCCCCCGTGGGACACACCGGCAATCAGATTGTGTGTCGACAACAACGCAATAACACGAACCTACGTACTGATCGGTATGACCCCACTTAGAGTGCGGCAGCGGGACCGCTTCCCCGGAACTGCTCGGAGTGCCCCCATGAACGCTCGTCGTCGTACCAGCTCGCTCCCCGCGCCGGGCCGATCGGCCTACGGGGTGGCGTCCGCCGTCGCCCTGCTGCTGATACCCGTGGTGGTGCGGGCGGGCGGCGACCGGTTCCGCGACTTCCTGGACTTCGGCGCGGGCGTGCTGTCCCTCGTCTCGCTGAGCTGCTCGGTGATCTGGGGCCTGCTGGCCCAGGACCGGATCTTCCTGAACACCCGCCAGCGGATCGTCGGCCAGGCGGTGCACCGCACCACCGCGGTCGCCTCGATCGCGTTCCTGCTGCTGCACATCACCACGAAGCTCGCGCTGGACCACACCCGGCTGATCGCGGCGGTCGTTCCCTTCTCCCTCGGCGTCACCGGAATCGGCGGCCTGATCGGACTCGGCTCACTGGCGGGACTGCTGATGGTCTTCGTGGGGATCACCGGGGCCCTGCGCGGCAATTTCGCCACCCCGGCCCCGGTCGCCGCGCGCTGGCGTGCCATGCACATGCTGGCCTATCCGGCCTGGTGCGCGGCGCTGCTGCACGGCCTGTACGCGGGCCGCTCGGCGAAGCCGGTCTTCGTGATGCTCTACAGCCTGTCGCTGCTCGCCGTGATGGGCACCCTCGCGCTGCGCGCCGCCCCGCGCCCGGTCAAGCGCAAGGTCGCCGACCGGCTGGTGGCCCTGACCGGCGGGCCCGGACGGTCCGCGTCCGACGAGCCGGCCGCGAGCCGCTCCCGGACGGCCGAGCCGGCGCGGTCCGGCGTCGGGGACCGGAGGGAGCCGAGGCGTCCGCCGGCCGGCACGGAGGCCCCCTTCCGC